>CAJMSX010000009.1 GCA_905216195.1 uncultured bacterium | reverse complement strand
CGAACCGTTCTGCTGAAAATAAATAGCCTGAGTTACGGGATAGGTTCCCGGAACTTTCCGGTTTTTAATGTCTTCCAGCCAACGTCTCATCAATGCGGTATCGGATATCTGCGTACAGATTTCCGCCATTTTTTTACCCATACGGGTCAGCATCAAGCGGGCTTCAGCATTCATTTTACATAAAATAATCTCATGATCTGCCTGGCAGATACATTCGTAATCCTCCCGGGCTGCCGCCCGGAATGCCAGCAATGCGGCAATGGCGTCGCATTCCGTCACTTGCTGCAGGGCTGTACGCGTATATTCTTCCAGCGTGAAAGCGTCCCGTACGATTCCCTCGAAAGAGGCCGATTCCAATCCGTTGGAAAAAGAAAAAGTGCCTACAGGAAAAGCCGAATCCGAAAATTCGAGCAAGCGCATTAACCGCGTAATCTCTTGAATCATAAGTCTATTTAACGATACAGGTGAATAATCAGCTTAATGAATATGACCGTTTATGCCGTTGTGCCCAGGCCTGTCGCCAGAAAGGAAACCTTCTTCTTCCGGGTGATGGTGCGACAATTCCTGAGTGCACCCGCCGAACAACTGACGGATTTCATGAGGAGCTAAAAAAGGAATCACTTCCCGCCCCGGTTGAAATTCATAGGTAATGTCTTCAAAATGATGTGTATCCATAACGCTGCTCATCACTTTTTTATCCACAGTAAGCGGAATATATACTTTCATACCTTTTACGATAGCCGGCCAATGCTGATTTCCCACGGCATGCCCCAATTCCACGCATTGCCGGATAATGTCAGCCGTACTTTTTCCGGCAATATGCTGTAAATTAACAACAAGGACCGGTTTTAATTCGATCCGGATGACCAAAGCCGTATTTTTCACGGGATTATACTCCAGGATATCGCCGTTTTCCACCTGAGTATGGCGTTTTAAAGCAACGGCATATTCTGTACCGTCATCGCTTTTTACAATGAAACGACTTTTTTGTGCCGTCCATTGATCTAAATGAAGGTATTCGATTTCAGTATTTTTCAGTTTTTCTGACCACTGAGGGTCAGAGTTCATATTTCCAATGACGTCGGAGAACATTTTCATAGAAGAGAGTTTAAATGAAGTCGTACAAAAGACCTGAAGCCGGAAACGATCTGAGAGTTCGGTTTAAGACACAGCTTTCCAATGCAGGAAACAGTATCCCGGTAAAATCGGACATTCCGGAGATTTGTCATCCGGTCTTCGGTCCTGTACGGGATGAAGGGTCCGGAACGGTTTATAAATCCCGGACAGCCCCATCCGCAGCTCCATAGATGGATAAATCAATTAACTAAACCAATAAAGTTGTGCCAGAGAAAATTTCTCGGCCGGTTTTACGTAAGCCTGGTTCCCGTCTACAAAAACCTCAAAAGTTTCGGGGTTGACGTCGATCTTCGGCATATTTCCGTTCAGTACCATATGGGGTTTGCCTATCTGCCTGCAACCGTGTACCGGATAGACAATACGTTGCAAACCGTATTTTTCTTTGATTCCGGCATCGTGTGAAGCCCGGGATACAAAAGAAACGCAACTACGCGGCATAGCGGAACCGAAACTTCCGTACATCGGACGATAATAAATCGGCTGGGGGGTAGGTAAAGAAGCATTCGGATCGCCCATAATCGCCCAGTTGATCATACCGCCTTTGATCACTAACTTGGGTTTGGTACCGAAGAAAGCCGGTTCCCACAACACCAGGTCAGCCATCTTGCCTTTCTCGACCGAACCCAGGAGATCCGAGAAACCGTAGGTGATAGCCGGGTTGATGGTCAGTTTGGCCAAGTAACGCAAAACCCGGAAATTGTCATTCTGGTCCGAATCTTCGGCCAGTTTCCCTCTGGCCTTTTTCATATAATCAGCCATCTGGAATGCCCGCATGAAATTTTCCCCTACGCGGCCCATCGCCTGAGAGTCGGACGAAATCATGGAAATAACCCCCAAATCGTGAAGAATATTTTCAGCCGCCTGAGTTTCGGGACGCACCCGGCTTTCGGCAAACGAAACGTCGGAAGGAATTTTCGGATTCAAATTATGACAAACCATAATCATGTCGAACAACTCGGCCTGGGAGTTGATACCGAAAGGCAGAGTCGGATTGGTAGAAGAAGGCAATACATTCGCCAGGGAAGCCACCTTCAGTAAATCGGGCGCATGCCCGCCGCCGGCACCTTCCGTATGATAGGTATGAATGGTGCGTCCGTCAATAGCGGCAATGGTATCTTCTACATAACCGCTTTCGTTCAGGGTATCGGTATGAATCGCCACCTGTACGTCGAATTCATCGGCTACGGCCATTGTCGCCCGGATTGCTGCGGGAGTGCTTCCCCAGTCTTCATGTATTTTAAAACCGCAAGCTCCGGCCTTCACCTGTTCTACCAAGGGATGACGGACGGAACAGTTTCCTTTTCCTAAGAAACCGTAATTGACCGGAAGACCGTCGATAGCCTGTAACATGCGTTTCATATTCCAGGTGCCGGAAGTAATGGTGGTACCGTTCGTGCCATCGGTCGGACCGACACCTCCGCCCACCAGGGTCGTTACCCCGTTACTCAGACAATGATAAGCCTGTTGGGGTGCGATCATATGTACGTGCCCGTCGATAGCCGCCGCCGTCAAAATCAAATGTTCTCCCGAAATAGCATCCGTAGCAGCCCCGGTTACCAGTTCCGGAGTTACCCCCCGCATGATATTCGGATTTCCGGCTTTCCCGATTCCGGCAATTTTACCGTCCTTAATTCCTACGTCTGCTTTAATGACGCCCAGCTTAGGATCCAGAATAGTAACATTCGTAATTACCAAATCCAAGGTTCCGCCTTCAGCCGTTGTCGTATTCGCCAATCCCATACCGTCCCGGAGGGTCTTACCTCCTCCGTAAATCACCTCATCTCCGTATACGCAGAGGTCTTCGGTAATTTCCACATACAAGTCGGTATCTCCCAAACGGATTTTATCACCGACAGTCGGACCGTAAAGGTCATTATATTGTTGTCTCGAAATCGTTGCCATACTTATTTATTTTTTTCGTTCTTTTTCTGAAATTCCGCCTCAGCATTTTTTTCATCCGTCATTTTATAACCTAAATTTTTAGCTCTCTCAAGCGCCAGGATACGTTGCGGATAATACGTCGGCGCGTCTTCGTCTCCGGTAAATCCCTGTACCAATCCGTTAAAGCCCATCACATACTGCTTACCGGAATAAGCCACGACTTCCACTTCTTTTTCATCTCCCGGTTCGAACCGAATCGCCGTAGTGGAAGGAATGTTCAAATGACAACCGTAAGCCTTAGCCCGGTCGAATTCCAGATAACGGTTTACCTCAAAAAAATGGAAATGGGACCCGACCTGTATAGGACGATCTCCCGTATTATGAACGACTAATTTAGCCGTATACCTCCCTTCATTGAAATCAATGGATTGATCGCTCAATATCTCTCCTCCTACGCCTACATGCTGTTGGGGAGTAAATCCCGGCCTGTTTGCCTGTTGCTGTTCCGAAGCATCCCTGTTAGTGTTATCTGCCATAATTTCTTATTTAATAGGTTGATGAATACTTACCAAACGGCTTCCGTCGGTGAAAACCGCTTCTACCTGGATCAGCGAAATCATATCGGCTACCCCTTCCATAACATCATCTTTGGTCAATACCTCTGTGGAATCCTTCATGACTTGTTCCAGCGTTTTTCCTTCCCGGGCTCCTTCCAGAGCCGCCGAACTGATGTAAGCTACAGCTTCCGGATAATTCAGCTTCAGGCCTTTTTCTTTACGCCGTGCAGCAATAGCGCCCAGCGACAAGAGCATCAGCTTGTCAATCTCTTTTGGTGTTAAATGCATAGTTTTTGTTTTTAATAGTTAAGTTATACTACTTTCGGGCTCCAAGGAAGAAGATCATTTCCCTATAGCCTAAACATAAGAACTACGCCGAAATGGAAGATTAGTTACGAATTTTAAAAAAGAAAACCGGGATTTAAATTAGATTAACGCCGGTTTAGTTTTTAATCCATTCTTTTACACAAAAGAGATATTTCCTAACTTTCTGATTTCTTAAAGGTGAACTTTAAAAAAATTCCGGTCCCGGTTGGCTGCCTGTTTATCGCTTTTATCATCCCCGATATTCCTGCTGTAAAGAGAACAGAAAAAAAGAGTTCTTAATCCTTCCTCATTTATTTAAAATCTCAAAAACCTCTCTTTACCTTTTTTGGTATTTCTTCCGGTCAAAGTAACTTTTACCCGGGGGTTCCGTATGATAACGGATAATATAAAATAGAATTTATGAAAAAAATTGTACACAAAAGGAATCGTTCCCGGCTCCGGCTGGCCGGCATTCCATCCCTGAACGAAACGAGCAAACGGAAAACATTTTTTTTCCATCCGTTCCGGCTTTTCCTGTCTGGCAACATTGCAACGGGAGGCGTGATAAAAATTATCAGCAGGAAAGCCATCTCGCCTCTCAGCAGTTCTCTATTTCATAGGTATTTTCCCTTACCAGATTTTATCGTTCGAGGGATCTCCGGCGGCGGAATCTTTTCTGCACCACCTATTCTTCCGCAGCCACCCTTCCTTTGCCGGACTTTTCCGGGATAGCTGGAAAACGAGTGCTTTTCGATGCTTTTAATCGATAAAAAGAGTTTCCCTATTTTTATCGAAGTCTATGCCGGACGGCTCCTTTCTGATGTCCGGTATAGAGATCGCATACCAAAAACAGAAGTTATCATTTGAAATTTACAAAGGATAATTCTGTCGCTGAAACGAACTCTCTCACTCTTTTAAAACCCAACCCACCTATGATGAACGATAAAAAAAACATTGGTATTCTGTTACTGCTTCTCTTTTCAATAAGCGGTTACTGCCAAAAAACCAAAATAGACAGTACCCAGTTTCTGCAGGAAGTCATCGTTACCGGTTCCCGGACCGAACGTCCCGTTACCCAAAGTCCCGGCAGCATCAGCGTTATCACTCCTATTGTTTTGAAGAATAGTCCGGTACAAACGGTAGATGAAATACTTTCCATGATTTCCGGCATCAATACCACCCGTTCCAACGGCATCAGCGAAATGCGGACGAATGTGAGCATCCGGGGATTAGCCGGGGACGAACAGGGACGCACCCTCGTATTGTTCGACGGTATTCCCCTGAATACTTCCGACGAAGGGTCGGTCAATTGGAACAGCCTTAATCTCGATAATATACAACGCATCGAAGTATTTAAAGGCCCCGGTTCTTCCCTGTACGGCAATAATGCCATGGGAGGAGTCATCAATATTATCAGTAAAAAAGCAACCGAAACCCTTTCGGTACGCGGAGGAGGATCTTACGGTTCCCTGCATACCTGGATGAGTCACCTCGGTATATCGGGCAAACTGAACGAAAAACTCTCCCTATTTCTTTCCGGTTATTACAATCAAAGCGACGGATTCAATAATATTCCGGACAGTCTCCGGACTATCCCCGATTATAGCGTTTCCCGCTTTGTAAAGGAAGGAGGACTTTATAGTAAAATACTTTATAATCCCGCTCCCTTTCTAAACATCGATCTGACCTACGACCTTTACCGGGATAAGAGAGGGGAAGGAGAAAAAATCGAAGCCCCGGAGGGCGAATACCGGCGTTTCGATCACCACCAGGTAAGGGGACGGTTTTTCGGAGAAAAAAAATATTTTTCTTACAATGCCGCTCTCTACTTTCAGCGACAGAATTATTTTCGGCTGGATGAAAGAATGAAGAACGAGGCCTATCAGCGTTTCGACGTAAAATCTGATCGGGATGAATGGGGGGCCATTCTGAATCTCCGGTTTTCAGGCCAACACAACGACTTGAGCGTAGGGGGGGAATATAAAAACGGGAGTGTCGACGGAGGCGATTATTACGTAACGTCCCCGGATAAGGTTTTGAATAAAGGTACGATGACTTTCGTTTCGGTATTCATACAGGATGAACTGTCTTTCCTGCAAAAAAAATTCTGGTTGCAACTGGCCTTGCGATACGACAATGCTTACTTTCACAACGGCCGTTTTGAGGCCATAGGCGACCTGGTTGCCGATTTCGACACCTATAACGGCAAACTGAAAAGTAACCGGTGGCAACACCTTTCTCCTCGGGCGGCTTTACGGTATAATCCCAACAAATACATTTCGGTCTATCTCTCTTACTCCCAAGGATTCCGGGCGTCTATCCTCGACGATCTCTGCCGTTCGGGCTGGATGTGGATCGGTCCCAAAATAGCCAACCCCGATCTGGGACCGGAAACTCTGGATAATTACGAGATAGGAGGAACTTTTCAGATCCTGAAAAATCTTTCCGTATCGCCTGCCGTGTACTACGCCAAGGGAAAAGACTTTCTTTACTATGTCGCTACGGGAGAAAAAATGTGGGGCAAAAGGGATATTTATCAACGTCAGAATATTTCAAAAATCGATATGAAAGGAGCCGAAGTCGATCTCAATTACCGACCGGTAAACGGGTTAAACCTGAACCTCAACTATACTTACAACGAACCTAAAATCCAGAAATTTGCAGAACGCCCCGAACTCAGTAACAAAATACTGACTTATGCACCGAAACACCTGGTGAAAGGCTCCCTTTTATGGACGGGAGGAATAGCGGACATCATGATCCGGGGACGTTATAAAACGAAGCAATTTACGTCGGAAGACAATTCTACGTACATACCCGGATTTTCCGTCTGGGATATACAAGTCTCCCGCTGGTTCTTTCAGCACCGTTTCTATGCCGGCGGAGAAATACTCAATCTCTTCGATAACCGGCATATGAACACCAAAGATTATATTTCTGCCGGAAGTCTGATGAATATCAAATTAGCTTTTAATATCAACAAAAGCTGATAACCGTCAACCGATTCACCACATAGAATTACGACCATTTAACCCTTTTACCTTATGAAACTTTCCTATTTACTCCTCTTTCTGCTGGTTTTATTCTCCTGCGGATTAAAAACCGAAAAACAAAAAACACGACCGCGTCGGATAACCGATGCACTGCAACGGGAAGTAGCACTTCCGGATACAGTAAACCGGATCGTATGTATACGCGCCTCCGCCATCCGGCTGGTTACCTATGCCGGAGGAGTTCCCTTTATCTGCGGAGTAGAAGAACAGGAAACCCGGGATAACGATTTCACCCATTTACTGGCCTACCCGGAATTGAAGCAAAAACCCGTCATCGGGCCTTCTATGGGCGGAGATGCCGAATTGATCCTTACTGCACGCCCGGACGTGGTTTTTATGTCTACGACTACCCGTGGAGATGCGGACGCCCTCCAGAAATGCACCGGCATTCCCGTGGTCACCCTGGAATACGGAGACATCGGAAAAAACCGCACCGTTTTCTATAACTCCTTACGGCTGATTGGCAAAGTTCTCGGTACAAAAAACCAGGTCGATTCCCTGATCCGGTATACCGACCGGCAAATTGCCGAACTTCGTCGAAGAACGGAAGGACAGGACAGGACGAAGCGGGTTTACGTGGGAGGAATATCCTACCGGGGATTACAAGGCATTACCTCCACCGACCCCTATTATGCCGCCCTGGATTTTCTGGGGGTAAACAATGTAGCTTCCGGCATCGATTCCGCCTACACTTCTCCGATTACCGGCACTTTCATCGATTGGGAACAATTGGCGGACTGGGACCCGGAGGTCATTTTCGTGGATGCCGGAGGATTATCCCTGGTACAGGAAGATTTCAAAACCCGCAAAGGAGTAAACCGCTTGCTGACGGCCTACCGGAACAAAAAAATCTATACGTTATGGCCCTATAACAACAACCACACCAATTTCGAAGTGATGCTGATCAACGCCTGGAATGCCGGAAAAATATTGTTCCCTGAAAAGTTCCAAGACATTTCGGTGAAAGACAAAGCCAACGAAATCCTGACGAGGTTCGTCGGCGCTCCGATCGAAGCCGATCTATCGGCCCGCTGGGGAAATTTCAGGAATATTTTTCCGGCAAATCCGAACGATAAAGATACGGTTCTATGGTCCGGGAATCATTTTTAAAACCGGCCCACCCTATATAGCCTTGAACCATGATGAACAGTGAAGTTTTAATACAGTATAAAAAATACCGGACACGCAACCGTCGATTTATCGGGATCGTATTGATCCTGCTGATTCTTATCGGCATATTCGCTCTCATCGCCGGTTCTCACCGGACGGGCTGGCAGGAAATAAGCGGCCTGCTCCGGGGAGAAGGAACTGAAATAAACCGGCAAATCATTCTAAACATCCGGTTGCCGCGTATTTTGGCCGCCCTTATTACCGGCATCCTCCTCTCTACAGCAGGCGCCATTATGCAAATATTATTGCGTAATCCGTTGGCTTCCCCCTACACGCTGGGTATTTCCAATGCCGCAGCGTTCGGGGCGTCTTTCGGAATTGTCTTTTTGGGTGCCGGCTCCGGGATCGTACGTAGCTCCGACCTCTTTATGATCACCAATCCTTATATCATTACCCTCTCTGCCTTTTTGGGAAGTTTACTGGGTCTGGCCATCATCCTGATCATTGTCCGGGTCAAGCAAGCTTCCGTCGAAACGATTATCCTGTCCGGCGTTATTATAAATTCCCTCTTCGGAGCGGGTATCGCCGTCATGCAATACGTGGCCAACAACGTCCAATTGGCTTCTATCGTTTTCTGGAATTTCGGCGATCTGGGACGTGGCGATTGGAACAAGTTGCTTTTCCTGACCGTGGTATTGATCCCCGCCCTCCTCTATTTTCATCTGAAACGTTGGGACTATAAAGTATTATGCTCCGGAGACGATTACGCTCAAAGTATGGGAGTCTATCCGCAACGCACCCGCATCACCGGGATGGTGGTTACCTCTTTATGCACCGCCGTCGCCGTATCTTTTTTCGGAGTTATCGCTTTCGTAGGACTGGTGGTTCCCCACATCGTCCGAAAATTTATCGGAGATAACGAAGAATTTCTCATCCCCGGCTCAGCCGTTTTCGGAGGAATGTTTTTGTTGTTGTGCGATACGGTCGCCCGCACCCTCCTCTCCCCCATTATCTTGCCGGTGGGAATACTGACCTCCTTTCTGGGAGTTCCTTTATTTTTATTCCTTTTAACCAGAAAAAAAGCATAATGCAAATACAAGTAAAAAATTTATCCTTCAGCTATAACGGTTTCCGCGCTTTGAAAACCGTTTCCTTCGAAGCGGGCAGCGGAGACATGCTGGCCATTATCGGACAAAACGGATCGGGTAAAAGTACGTTATTGAAATGCCTCAGCCGGATTTTAAAAGTAAAAGAGGAAAGTATCCGAATCGACCGGATTCCTTTGAACGCTTTCTCCCCTTGCCGCTTGTCCCGCCTCATAGCGTATATCCCGCAATCTGAAGAAAATGTCAACGGAATGAACGTTTTCGATACGGTACTGCTGGGACGCAAACCTTATATCCGCAGCAAACCGAAAGCCTACGACCTGGAAGTGGTTGCCGGTTTACTCCGCCGGCTCGAACTGGAACAGGTGGGAATGCGCCACCTGAACACCCTCAGCGGGGGCCAGCAACAACGCGTCTTCATTGCCCGGGCCCTGGCGCAACAACCTTCGGTCTTGTTATTGGACGAGCCCATAGCCAACCTCGACATCAACCACCAAATGAAAGTAATGCAACTCTTACAACAACTCGCAAAAGACGGTATGCTGATTATTCTTACGATCCATGACATCAACATGGCTGCCCGTTTTTGTAACAAAGCCCTGATGCTGAAACAAGGATCGGTGTTCGCTTCAGGACTGCAGTCGGTTTACACCCCGGAAAATATAGAACAACTCTACGATATCCGGGTAGAAGTATTACACCACAAAGACGGTATATGTATTATCCCTCAATAAGTATACAATCGGTTATCCCCTTTACAATAAATCTATTTAAAACTTTTATCTTTGTGATGAATTCATTTATTACGTTCTCCCTTTATGAAACCAAAATTACTCCCGGAATCCTTTTTGTCTCTCATTTTTAATACACACTTCAACCTATGTACTCACTTTTAATTTCTCTCCTTATGATCGTATCAGAACCTATCGGCTTCGTGCATAATACGTGTACTGCCAGTCAAGCCCCCGAATTAATTAAAAAAGAAATTTCAGAAGTGCATATACTTCCGGAATATGCAGACGGATTGTTAGATATCGAAAAATCCGAGTACATCGACCTCCTTTTCTCCTTCCATCAGGAAAAAAGAATCGAGTTGGTCACCCAAACCCGTTCAGGCGAAACCAAAGGGATATTCGCCTCCCGTTCCCCCCGGCGTCCCAATCATCTGGGAGTAACCACAGTGAAACTTCACAAACGGGAAGGAAATATTTTATACGTCGAAGGAGCGGATGCCCTGGACGGGTCTCCCGTAGTCGACATCAAATATTGCGACACTTCTGTCTTCGATCAGAAAAACATTCATCAGACGATTCAGGCCGACTCCCCCCGGATAGATATCATCCGGCATATCCGGTGTAACGAAACTTACGAACTTCTATTAAAAGCGGCTCAATTACACGGCCATATCTGTCCCGGATTAGCCCTGGGCGTTATGGGAGCGACTCAAGTGATGCAACATTTGTATGAAGCGGGGGAAAACATCGAGGATTATACGCTGACCGCCGAAATGCAAAATTGCCCGGTCGACGGGTTTATGTTCGTTACGGGTTGTACACCCGGCACACATCGGCTGATTTTGAGCGAAAAGAATTCTTCCTGCTTTTATCTGACGAACAAAAACGATAAAGGCTGGAAAATTCAACTGAAAAATTCCGGACAGGAATATCTGAAGCGTCATCTTCCGGATTCCCTTACCGCAGCAGAAAAAGGGAAACTCACACTCTCCCTCGATTTTAACGAACTCTTCCAACTGGACACCCTGGAGCCCAAAGAGAACTAATTTTTTCATCCGGGTCCCGGACGTTCTTTTATCGGTCCGGGCCCTCTTTGTTCAAAAAAGAAAAGAAAATTTTTCGGTAACCATTTACCGAAAATACTGTCGCTCTCTGCCCTATACTTTCAGGGGCACGAGTGCCAGAGATACTTTTAGCTGAAGTGTCCATGTTACTCCTGAATTCACTTTTTTCAAGTGGATTCATGCTTAAAGAATTTGACACTCTTTGCTGCTAATAGTATTTCACCTACAGCAAAGGAGACGTAAGAAATTATTTCACGATAATCAGGAATAAATTTATAAAATAATAGGGCTATAATTACCAGCAGAGAGCCTATATGTATGCTTTTAGCATGGAATAGCTTAAGTATAAGCAGGAATTGTAAATGCCTCATTTTTAACAACAACTGAATAAATAAGATTGAAACAAATAAAAAGCATATGCTAAATCCTATTTGAATAGGGATGCAAGTAGGATTATATAAATATCCTATCAATAGACAATCAAAGGCCAATACAAAAAATTGAAAAGACCTTAGATTGTTAAGTTGAGTTTTATTGATAACCGTCATAATTCACTTTCCCAATATTCAAAACCAGAAACCGCTACACTTATTGCCGAATATAGCAGATCTTATAATTTCTTCTTTTTTAAAGAATTAATTTATCACAAAATTGGTGAAAAAAATACAATACATTAGTCATGAAAATTTAATTTTAACTTTTCAGAATATCATTTTTCTTGTAATTTCAGTAATTGGTAGATGTTATACACCCATTTTTTTCCGCAGTCCGTTTTATTCACAAGACTGGATCTGGCCGGAACACATCGCTTTTTTAGGGCTCTGAGCAGTGTATATAAGATCGTTCCCCTCAAAACGGCAAAAAAACGGATATATCCTTTCGTTCGAAGTAAACACGGATTCTTACAGGGAAGGAAAAAAGCCGAAGAAATTATCCTGTCCCAAAACGGCAAAATAGAAAAAGCTATGCGGAAAAGACATCCGGTTCCCTTAACGGATACCCCTATCCAACCTGGTGCTCAGGTAAACATCCCACTCCAATGATGCGATCTGGAAAGCTTTACCGTACATTTCGAAATAGGGCGAACGAATAGCAGGGTTAAAAACGCCAGAATGAATATTCTCCCCCTTTTTAAAAGAAATATTTAATAAAAACCGTATCTTTACCGACTGAATACATAAACCTCTTTTTGACCAGAACTTCTATGCGCACCTTTCATCCTCTATCGAAAGCGGATATTGTAAAATATTTGCGGGAATTATCTATCGTTATCATTGGCGTATTAGCCACTCTATTGATTACCAATATTATATCGAACCGAATCAAAAGCAATGAAGTAAAAAAAGCGATAACCATTCTCAGAACGGAATTGGAAGACAACCTGCGAAATATCAACGAGGCGGAACAAAAATGGAAGAAAGAACAAGATATATTCGCTCTGATTAAAAAGCATATCTTCCAGCTGGAAAAAATCCCGGAGCACACACTCGAGGGATACAAAAAGGTGATTGGAGACAAACATTCCTTATCCGTAAACAGCGATTCCTATGAAGTTCTGAAGTCGTCTTTATTGATACAATACATCAAAGACCAGGATTTCCTGCGAAAACTTTCTAAAACGTATGGCACGATAGACCTGCTTAACAGGAAAGTACAATACTATTCCGATTTGAAAAAAAACGGACTGGACCACTTAATAAATCATATCGACCAAAAAGGCCTGGAAAAATGGATCAACGGAAATACTTACGATTTCTTCAATGTTCCGTTGAATGATAATGTTTTCAGGGCATTTGTCTATAACGGCAATACCCTGATTTCTCCGGACGAATTTGAAAAATGTAAAAACGAGATCATTTCTTTAATCAACCGAATCGATAAGCGGGAATATTGAAAAGTACCCTGATAAAATACGGTTGCCGGCTTCACCCGCTCCGGGAAAAAGCAATACCGGTTTATAGAGAAAGCCGAGGGGGGGGATGTAGCCGAAAAATATTTCTATTCACCCCTTCGCGGACATGCTCCAAGGACTACGGATACAGACAAAAGTTTTTCCTATCCTAACGAAAATCCTCAGGATTTTAAATCCTCCGGTAATACCGGCATCGCCCCGTCGCAAGAGCATACGAAGGCAGAGGTTTCCACAGCCAACCGATGAGCATCTTTCACCGGTTTCCCCTTTAGTAAAGCGGCACAGAAAGCTGCGGTAAAAGAGTCCCCGGCACCTACCGTGTCCCGTACTTCTACCCGGGGGGTCGGAGCAAAAGAACAGTCTTCCTCAGTGAAGACATAACTCCCTCTTGTCCCGCAGGTCAGAATCAACCATTGCAAGCGGTATGCCTTCATTAAAAACCGGCAAACTGCTTCCGGATCGGACTTCTGAAAGTCAAGCCATTTTCGTATGGTGTCTAACTCTTCTTCATTTAACTTCAACACATTACAGCGACGAAGCGAATCCTGAATCACTTCTTTCGTATAATAATGCTGCCGTAAATTCATATCGAAGATTTTATACCGTCCTGCTCCATCGGGCATAGTATCCAGAAAGCGGCGGATCGTGCTCCGGGACACCGGACTGCGTTGTGCCAACGAACCGAAACATACCGCCTGCGCCTGTCGGGCCAGTTCCTCCATGTCGGGAGTGAAAGCCATGTAATCCCAGGCTACTTGCTCCCGGATATGATAAAGGGGTATTCCGTCCTTATCCAATTCGACATCCACCGTTCCCGTCGGGTAAGCTACCCGGTTCATCCGGTAATCCAGCCGCTTTGCCTCCAGACTTTGCAAGATTTCATCTCCCGCCGCGTCCGTACCGACCGCACTGACGACACAACTCTCTAAACCGAATTGGGCCACGTGATACGCAAAATTCGCCGGAGCCCCGCCCAGCCTTTTTCCCTCGGGTAGCACATCCCACAGGATTTCTCCCAGTCCAACCACTAATTTATTCATAACATTTCCTCAATTATTATCTATTAATCCGGGCTCTCTGACTTTCGAACCGAACAGGGCGTAATAAAACATAACCAATTCACCAACAACCACCAGCATCCACGTCCATTGCCAACTTCCCAGGACATCCGCCATTACCCCCTGTAAAAAGGGAAATACGGCACCTCCGAATACCCCCATCATAAATACGCCCGACGCCTTAGCCGTATATTTTTTTAATCCGACAATAGACAACGTAAAAATACATCCCCACATCACCGAATGAAACAAACCGACAGCAACCAGCACCCATAAATTGTTCGTGACCATCGCTATCAACGTGAATATCGTTGCCAAAACCGTCGTAACAGCGAGTTGTATCCGAGGTGAAATATGACTCAGATTGCTCGAAACAATGCGCCCTACCATCAATCCTCCCCAGTATAAGGTAGCCAGCAAAGCCGGCATTCCTAAATCCATTCCTCCTAACCCTACATTTTTCATGCCGAAAAAAGAGAGTTGGCGCCCTGCATTTTCTAATTCAAGTGCATTGAGATTGACATTCACTCCGATCGCCACTTCGGCTCCGACATAAAAAAAGATGGCAACCACTCCCAATTTCAAGTGCCGGAACGACCAGATACTGCGTTCCAACTTTTCCCCCCCGTTCGGTTTTCGTGTGCATCACATCGGGCAAATAAAGCCGCTGGGTAATCATAGCCGTCCCAGCGATAAAAGCCGCCAAAACCAGGAAAGGCACCATCAATTGTTCAATGTGCACCTCCTCTATAGCCAATCCGCCGAACATCACGCCAGTGACGAAAAAAGGAGCGATAGTCGTACCGAAAGAATTAAAGGCACAGACAATATTCATACGCTGAACAGGTTGGGTGCCCTTCACCTCATAAGCTGCCACATAGGGATTAATAACGACCTGCAACAAGGTGGCCGAAGTTCCCATCAAATACGAACCTGCTAAAAAAATAAAATAACCGTAAGGAATATGCGCTCCTGCAATCAACACATTCAGGGCTTCATAACGCACCGTAAACCAAGAAGAAAAAAAGAAGACTACCAATCCGCCTATCATAACCATCAGCGCCCGGATCAAGGTTTTTTTATATCCCAAACGATTAATCCACTTCGCCCCCAAATTACCGTTCAGCAGATAAGCCAAAAAAAAGCTAAAGGGAATAAGCGTGATAAATGTATTTTTCAAATACCCCGCATGAGCCAGAAAAGCTACCTTGAGGGGAGCCTGACATTGTCCGTTCACCGTCGTCAGAAACCCGACAATAAAATAAATAAAAATCAGAACAATAAACGGACCGAGTTTATTAGGATGCGGTGTTTCCATGACGCTTTATTTTAACCGATGATCCAATACGTTCAAAATGCCCTCTTCTTTTATGGCATCTACCATTTCCAGATAGAGACGGGTAAAGCGGCTGTCGGCGCTCAAATCCGTACTTTGAAAGGGGGAAAGCGAAAGGAAAACCAAGGGATCTTCCTCCCCGATACGTATCTGATCTTCCGTAGTCAGCCAAGGGTCGTTTATTTCAAAAGACACGCCGTGATCATCGCAACGGTATTTCAGATAATGCCGATAAGCAGAAACGAAAAAAGCCATGCGGGTGAGATCGGCCCGGTCACGGATCATCTTCACCAAGTTCGGCATAATATATACCGGAATCTTAGAGGCACCGTCGAAACAAAGCCGGCTCAACTGATCACTGACCGAACGATTACCGAACCGCTCGATCAAGGTTCGTTTATACAACGCCAGATCGGTATGGCCAGGCGCAGGCACATAAGGCGCCATATCTACGTTCATAAACTGTTCCAGATAACGGACAAAACGGGCATCCTGCATAGCGTCGTCCACTTTCCGGTAACCCGCTAAAAAAGCCGGATAAGACAATAAAGAATGAGAAGCATTCAGCAAACTCAATTTCATATTTTCATAGGCCGAAACATCATCGGTAAACTCTACCCCCACGTTTTCCCAGGCCGGACGTCCGGCAATAAAGTTATCTTCAATCACCCACTGTATAAAATCTTCACAGTAAACGGGTGCTTGATCTTCGACCCCGTTATCTCTATTCAAACGCGCCACATCCTCAGGCGTAACCGCCGGCGTAATACGATCGACCATACTGTTGGGGAAAGTCACCTGTGTGTTTACCCAATCGGACAGTTCCCGATCCTGAGCCGCTATAAACGAGGTGAACGCCCGGCGGGCCGTATCGCCGTTATGTTGCAAATTATCACACGAAAGAATCGTGATCGGCCCGTGGCCGGCTTTCATCCGTTGGCGCAAGCCGGCAGCCACAAATCCGAAGACGGTTCCGGGCTGTTCCGGTTTCTCCAGATCATGCCGTATGTCTTTATTGTCAAAAATAAAAGCTCCGCTGCTTTTGTCGATATTATATCCCCCTTCGGTTATCGTCAGCGTGATGATGCGGGTAACCGGATCGGCAATGGCTGCCATAACGGCTTGCGGATTCTCCATTCCCCAAATCAGATTCAGCAACGACCCGATTTCATAAGCCTTATTTTTACCGTCCCGTCCGCATACGGTCAAGGTATACAATCCTTCCTGCTGTTTCAGAGCTTGGTACAGATATTCATCCCCGGGCAATAGAGCCACTCCGCAGATTCCCCAGGCATGTTGAGCGGGATCTGCCAACAACTCATTCGTGTAATATTCTTCGTGCGCTCTATGGAAATTTCCCACTCCGATATGGACGATACCTGCCCTGACCCGGGCCCGGTCGTAGTGGTAACCGATTACTTTCGTATTACCTGGACCGACTAATGTTTTCATACTATCACATTTTTATGGTTTAAAACTATACTACCTATGGGTTTCATGCTATCGTTTCCGGAATCTCACTTTCGGTAATTACGAAGACAAAAGTAAACAGTTCCCCCTGAGGATGCAGCCTGAAAAACCTTCTAACAACCTGCAACCGATCCCGCAATCCATCCCAAAATCTGCAAACGTTCCCATTTTTGTGTAAAAGAGTAATTCTATTACCTTTGTGTGAAATACGAAACACTTATGAAACAGGTTACCCTCAAACACCTGGCCACCCGGCTGAATCTTTCCACTTCAACGGTTTCCCGTGCGCTGACCGATGACAAAAACAATTGATACTAGAAAAAATAGCGCATCCTCCAATTCCCCCTAAAACCGTTATGTTGAAAGCTCAACTGAAAATCCGGCAGTCCACCGACCTCTGAAAGCAATTCCTCCAAACGTTTCTCTTTTGAGGGGTTATTCCCCGCCCCGGGCCTACTATCGGAAAATAAAACGGAGAGCCGCCATTGCGTCTCCCCACAAGCCGACCCGCTCTCGCACTCAGAAAAAAAGAACAGCCAGCTGCAAGGACAGGCCGGAGTTCCACCAGTGGAAATAAATGGATTTATTCCGGAAAACGTAAATTTTACTCTTCTTACGGAAATTTTTAGAAAGACTCTATCATTCCGTCAAGAACAGAAAATAATTCCTGTATTTTTGCAACCTAATTCCGGGGATTACGGATTCTCCCCATATGAAAATCCGTGGTGTTAAAATTTCAGAAAACATTGTATATACCATGAAAAAACAAGTATTATTTGCACTGTTGACAAGCGGTATGTTAGCGGCGGCTCCCCTCTGTGCACAGACCGACAGTAGCCGCACTGCCCGGCACTACAGTTTAGGTGAAGTGGTTGTAACCGGCACCCGGAACGAAACGGATCTTCGCCATCTGCCGATGACCCTTTCGGTGGTAGGACGTCAGCAATTGGCGGACAGTTACCGTCCCTCTATTTTACCCACACTGAATGAGCTGGTCCCCGGTTTTTTCACTACCAGCCGGGGGATTATGGGATACGGCGTTTCCACCGGAGCCGCCGGGGGAATGAGTCTGAGAGGTGTAGGCGGTAGTCCCACTGCCGGACTACTGGTATTGATCGACGGTCATCCGCAATACATGGGACTGATGGGGCATCCCATTGCCGACGCCTACCAAACGATGATGACCGAACGGGTAGAAGTATTACGCGGTCCGGCCTCTATGCTCTACGGCTCGAACGCTATGGGCGGAGTAGTCAATATCGTCACCCGCAAAATGTCCGGAGACGGGATGAAAACCCATCTTCAGGCAGGATACGGTTCCTACAATACCCTTCAAACCGAACTTTCCAACCGGCTGAAAAAAGGCAAATTCAGCAGCATCGTGACCGGTTCGTATAACCGGACCGATGGTCACCGGACCAATATGGAGTTTGAACAATACGGCGGTTACGCCAAGTTAGGATACGATTTCCATCCTTCCTGGAAAATTTGGGGAGACGCAAATGTCACCCATTTCAATGCCTCCAATCCCGGAGAAGTTACCAATCCTTATATTGACAATGATTCGCGCATCACCCGGGGAATGACTTCTGTGGCAGTGGAAAACCGGTACAACCGAACTTCCGGAGCGCTGAGCTTTTTCTATAACTGGGGACGCCATAAAATCAACGACGGCTATCATCCGGGCGAACAACCCCAAAACTCTCATTTTAATTCCAAAGACTACATGCTGGGAGTTTCCTGGTACCAAAGCGCTACCTTTTTCACCGGGAACCGGCTGACAGCCGGATTCGACTACCAACACTTCGGAGGCGAATCCTGGCATAAAGTGGTGGCAACCGGAGCGCATAAACCGGGAGTCGATAAACAATTGGACGAGTTTGCCGCCTATATCGACTTTCGTCAGGACATCAGTCATTGGCTTTCACTGGATGCCGGTGTCCGTATCGATCATCATTCACATGTAGGCACGGAATGGATACCGCAGGGAGGTCTTGCTTTTCATCTGCCCAGACAAACCGAACTCAAAGCCATGGTGAGCAAAGGATTCCGCAACCCGACCATACGGGAAATGTATATGTTTCCTCCTCAAAATCCCGACCTGAAACCCGAACGCCTGATGAATTACGAGCTGTCGTTTTCCCAACGCCGACTAAACGGAAGCTTGTCATACGGTGCCAACCTCTACTACATCAAAGGCGATAATATCATCCTGACCGACTATTCTATCCGGAAAAATGTCAATTCCGGTAAAATCGAAAACTGGGGCATAGAAACCAACATCGGTTACCGCATCACCGCCTATTGGCAGGTTAACGCCAATTACAGTTGGTTACATATGGAAAATCCGGTTCCCGCCGCACCGGAACATAAATTTTATGCAGGAGTGAATTTTTCACAGCAAAAATGGAACGTCTCTACCGGCGTGCAATACATCCAGGGACTTTATACCGGGGGGACCGCCGGCAATCAAACCCGGGAAAATTTCGTATTGTGGAACCTGAGAGGCAGTTACAAACTCTGTAACTACGTGCGGCTGTTCCTCACCGGCGAAAACCTCCTCGCCCAACGCTACGAAATCAATGCCGGATTTCCCATGCCGAAAGCCACCTTTATGGGCGGAGTAAATATTAATTTATAGGTAAAGGGGACGGGGCTATTCAAGCAGATTTACCAGTACCTTGTCGATCCGCACCCCGTCCATATCCGCCACTTCAAAAACAAAATCATACCAACGCACTTGTTCGCCGGTTTGAGGTATATGCTCCAACAACTCCAGGATTAAGCCTCCTACCGTATTGTAATTACCGCTTTCAAACAATTCTTCCCTCTCGAAATACGTCAGAAAGTCATAGAAAGCACATTGTCCGTTTACCAGCCATCCCTCGCCTGCGGAACGTTTGATAATATCCGGTTCCTTGTGAGTATCGTTTACCGACCCTAACAAAGCTTCCAATATATCCCTCAAGGTGATGATGCCCTGACAAACCCCGAATTCGTCACAAATCAACGCCCGGCTGATCCGCTGTTCTTTCATTTTTTCCAGGGCCTTGTATACCGTCATATTCTCCGGGAAATAAAAAGCGGGACGCACAATCCCCTCTAAATTGAACTCGGACGTACTCAAATGCAATACGAGGTCTTTCAGGGAAATCACCCCTTTCACCTCGTCTTTTTTCCCGTCCGTAACCGGATACATATCGAAAAGCTGTTGTTCCAGAGTTTCCATGACTTCCTGTTTAGTCATATTGACATCCAGCCAGGTAATTTCATTCCGCTGGGTCATAATATCATCCACTTTCAGATTCCCCAACAGGAATACTCGTTCCACTATATCCTGCTCTACTTCCTGTACTTCTCCGTCTTCCTTCCCTTCCTGGACAATCGTTTTGATTTCTTCTTCAGTCACCTTGCTTTCGGAGTCCTTCAACCCCAACATATTAAACATGGCGGAGGTACTTTTTGCCAATATCCACACAAAAGGAGCAGCAATCCACGATAACATATACATCGGCCGGGCGATAACCTTGGACGCTTTTTCCGCCACGCTCAACCCGATTCGTTTGGGAACAAGCTCACCGAAAATCAAAGTCAGATAAGTCACTGCTATGACAATCACCGTCTGGGCTATCATCGGCGCATAAGCTGTCGAAACGCCCCACTCCTGAAGCAGGACGGCAAAATCATCGGACAACTTGGCTCCGGAATAAATACCCGTCAGAATACCGATCAAGGTGATACCGATCTGAACCGTAGAGAGAAAACGATCCGGTTCATTGGTCAGCTTCAAAGCCAGCTTTGCCAATTTACTTCCTCGCTTAGCATCAGTAGAAAGACTCGATTTGCGGGCTGAAATCAGAGCAATTTCAGACATGGCAAACAATCCGTTCAATAAAATAAGAGCTATAATAATGATAATTTCGTTCATATACAATTCATTTAAACACTTCCGTAACCATCGGAAAAATAAAACATTCTCTGCATCCGGAGCTAGTCGGATTTGCCGGATAAATTTCCGTATAGGGTTTCCCTACCAGAAACGCGTACCGGAAAACAAAAACAGGTTTACGGCTAAATGAGATAAACGCAACATACAGCGTAAGTATGCCGGCTGATCCGAGGCAGAGAAACAAACAGACCAGGGGACCAACCGCCCCGCACCTGAGCGGGAACATATCCCCCGGCCGTAACAGTTTCAGTAAGAGGAAAAGCAAAACACGACCGGAAGGGGTAATAATACGATTCATCCGCATCCTCGCTTTCCTCCCGGTCGTTACCGACCGCACCATATTTCAGGGAATCGGAAAATTTTTCCTGACTGGAAACAGCATATTCCAGTACATCCAATTGTACCAGCAAGACCAGCAAGACCAGTATAAAATTTATAAATCGCCTGGGGCCTGAATCTCCGTTATCCATGCAATGAATCGATTGTTACTTTCATGCGAAAGTAGACAAATTCCGGGTATCCCCTTCCTAAATTTTCGCTTATTATAAAAACTTTAAATTTTTTATAATTTAGGCACATTCCTCTTTGGGAACCAAGAGGAGAATTCTGCGCCTGTTTTCCCCACATCCACCCGGTTCAAAAACGAAAATAAACGATCGGTACCGACTTGAGTCAACGTCCCTCTCCCCCTATCCGGTCTGAAACAAAATATTTTAAAAACCAAACCGGATAAGGCGAGTACAGGAAGAGTAATTACCCTTTTTCCGGTCAGAAACGTCTGTTCTGCCAGCGGTTTCTTTTTAAAAATACGTAAGATAACACAAGCAAAACCAGTACATATAACTGTTCAGCCGTCCAGTACAGAGCGAGCGGGATACCCGGCGACCGGGATAACAGATACAGGTAAAGCAAATAAATAACGATATTGATCATTTGAAAAATAAAAGCGATTTTAGTATGCCCGGTACCGATCACCGTATTGCAATAGGTATAAGCCGGGACGGAAATCAAAAAAGTGGATAGCATGACACAACAGGGATAAAATGCCGCCCGAACCACGGCCATATCGGAGGTAAACCCTTGCAAACAAAAACTTGAAAAAACCAATACCGACACCAAGAGCGGAATTCCCAGAAGGTAATTCAGGACAATGACCCGCCGGCAGGCCGGCATCACTGAAAGGACCTGCCCGGATCCCATCAGATTACCGACCAAAGAAATCGTAGTGGTTGCAAAAGAATTGACAATGACGAAAAAGAACATAGAAATACTCCTCACTACGTTTGCCGCAGCCAGTTCGCATTCTCCCAGATGTTCTATGGCGACGAAAAACAGAAACCAGGGAGCAATACAAAAAAACGACCGGACCATCGTCCAGACAGATATATTCAGCAGATGAAGGGACAAACGAAGATCAAATACAGCCCGCAATCCGTAATGTCTCTTATTTACGCCTTGCCGCATATAGAAAATCAGGAATAACAGCCCGGCTAATTCCGCCAGAGATGATCCCATAGCCGCCCCTCCGATACCCAACCGGGGAAATCCCGCTTTTCCAAAGATCAACAGATAATTGAGCAGGATATTACCGGCCACCATAATGAAAGAACTGAAAGTAAGAACTTTCGTCTGAGTCGTACCGATGAAAAAAGCGCGGATAGACAGGAAGGGAAAGGCAAATAGATAACTATAATCCCGCCATTTAATATATTGAAGAGTGGCCCGGTATACATCGTCCGATGAAATCAACCTTCTCAACAGAGCAGATGAATACCCTTTAGAGAACAGGAAAATCACAATAGCGAACACGCTTAAAAAAATCAGTCCCTGATAGAACACCTTACCAATTTCCTGATACCGCCCCTCTCCGTTTCGCCTGGCAATGAAAACCTGTATCCCCAGGCTAAAGCCGAAACCGAGCATATATACGGCCGTATAATACATAGAGGCCAAGGCCGAGGCTCCTAAATCTATCTGACTGACATGACCTAAAAAAACGGAATCCGTGAAATTAATCAACTGTTCCATAAGCAGGCTCGCCAATATAGGTAAATTGATGAGCCAAATTTGTTTATAAGTATAATTCATGGGTTTTATAAAACGGCATATTCCTGCAACACCCGGAGGGTGCTGCCCGGAAACATTCATAATTTTATCGATTGAACACTTTGACAGGTAGGGGCATAACCATCAGTGCCGGAGAAATATTCCCCGACAAGCCCGGATCAGAAAAGCTATATGCAGAGTTGCCGTTTCATAAATGGGACGATCCATACATTTACCGACGCAAAGATAAGGATTTTGCTAAGTATTCAAACCGGAAATTAAAAAATCACTAGCCCAATATATTATAAATAGCGATGCCTCCTTCTTCCCATTTCCCAGCCTTACGAAATTTCACCATCTTATTTTTTTCCACCAGAGTTACCTTCCCCCTCGGGTAAACTCCGATTTCTTTTCCTGCGTATAACCGGTAAATTAAACGGTAGACCATGACAGCAAACAGAAAAAAAGCCACTGCTTATCTCCAAGACGAGCATCTCAGCAGAGGTACTAAAGAGTACCTGAAAGTTTTAAATGCGGGGGATACACCTGTAGAATCCCTTCCGGTGCCCGA
This sequence comes from uncultured bacterium, assembly GCA_905216195.1. GTDB lineage: Bacteria > Bacteroidota > Bacteroidia > Bacteroidales > Marinifilaceae > Culturomica. The sequence goes on along the minus strand of CAJMSX010000009.1, from coordinate 55,158 downwards.
GGCCCGGAATATATTGGTAAAGACACAGGCCAGCGTGCCGACGGACCTTTCCGGTATTGAAGAATCGGAAAAAATCCTCTCCGTCGAGGAGTATAGTATTCGCCTGAATATAATTCGTCCGGAGGGAAAGACGGAAAAACTGCCCGTATTTATCTTTATTCACGGAGGAGGCTGGGTATTAGGGGATTATTTCACCCACAAACGACTGGTGCGTGACCTGGTCGTCGAAACCGGCTACGCCTGCGTATTCGTCAACTATACCCCTTCTCCCGAAGCGAAATTTCCGCAGGCGGTCAACGAAATTTATGCAGCTACCTGTTGGATTGCCGCCCACGGAGACGAAATCCGGGTAGACGGCAGGCGTTTGGGGATTGTGGGTAATAGTGCAGGCGGTAATATGGCGATCGTTACCAGTATGCTGGCCAAACAAATGAAAGGTCCGGAAATTAAAGTTCAGATTTTGATGTGGCCCGTTACCGATGCGGGTTTTGACTGGGGATCATATGAACTTTACGGCGAACAACGCTTCCTCACGACTCCTCTCATGCAATGGATGTTCGATCACTATCTTTCGGAAAAATCCGACCGGCTGAATCCGCATATCTCCCCTGTGCAAGCTTCTCTGGAAGAACTGCAGGGACTCCCCCCTACGCTTATCGAAGTGGCCGAAAACGATATTCTCCGCGATCAGGGGGAAGCTTTAGGCCGGCGGCTGGACGAAGCCGGAGTGGAGGTTACCACTCTACGCTTCAACGGGGTCATACACGATTGGGGGATGCTCAACGGTTTTGCTACGCTTTCACCGACCCGTTCCCTGATTCTCTTTTCGGCAGCTATGCTCAAAGCCTATCTGAAGTAAACCGGGGAGCCTATCTCCGGTAATATTTCACCGCAGATAAGCGCCGGAGATCTCCTGACGAAACGTCCGGTGCCGGCAGGCCGAATTCAACAGTCAAACTCACAGCGGGTCATAAGGCCTTGTCCCTGATAGCGCGGAATCAGCCAATAACCGATTTCCGTACGATGATTGACATTATCGGTAGAAACAAAACCGATCAACCCGCAAACTTCCGCCTCCCTAGCGATAACAAAAATAAGGTTTCGTTCTTCGTAAGGTGCGGAAAGTTGTGATTTCAGGAATTTTTCCTCATCGGCCATTCCGGTCAAGGTATCCACAAAAGGAAGCCAGGTCCGCAAATAATCCCGGTTATCGTCAATCGTCCGCCAGATGACAGCTGCATCGGCAAGGATCACTTCTCGGATCAAAAAATCCGGTTCGATAAAAGCGGAATGTCCCGCAGCTTCTTCTTTTTCCTTCTTGGAGTTCATGGTCTCTTTATTCATTTTTCCCCTCTCTTTCTAAACCGGAACAGTAAATATACATCCGGCCTGGGATTCCCTCCTCACCGGTTTTTTACCTGGCGGTATTTCATATGCAGAATGGGAAAGGGACGTCCCCCGCTGTCTACATCGGAACGGGCAAAAACATAAAAACCTATATATTCATAAAAGCCCACCGCCTGCGGATTTTGCTCGTTGACATCCACATAACGCACACTGGAATGATGTAAGGCATACTCTACCAATGTTTTACCCAGCCCTTTCCCCCGGCTGAGGGGATGAACAAACAGCATTTCCAGCTTACTTCCACATATTCCCATAAAAGCCTCCGGCTCCCCCCCTTCCCGACAAATACACCATAAACTTTCCATCTTCCCGAAAGCTTCTTCAACCAAAGGACGCAAAGAAATAATGTCTTCTTCCGCCAGAAAAAAATGCGTCGCCCTCACCGACTCTTCCCACAAAGCAGCTAACTTACCTGTCAGTTCAGGGGTAACCGGAATTATATTTTTGCTGTCAGTCATGTACGGTATCTGAATAAACCCATCTTTTTCCTCCGGCAAAGCACCTCTTCCCTTAAGGGAAAACTCGTCGGTATGATTCCTCGCCGGTGTTTCTTATCAAGCAAAGTTAATTTTTTTTTATTAAAATCCTTGACTCGTCCCCAAGGGCAAGGTATATCTTTGCAAACGAATCTTTGCGCAAAGTGTTATGAGTAACAAAATTAAATTTAAAATCGGAGAATTTTCCAGACTCAACTGTGTAACTGTCAAGACCCTTCGCCATTATGAAGAGATCGGTCTGCTGATTCCGGCCGAAATCGATGAATGGACCGGCTACCGGTATTATTATGTAGAACAATTCCAGAAAATGATTACCATCCTGTATCTGAAAAAGCTCGGTTTCACGCTGGAGGAAATACGGAACATGTTCGACAATGACCGACAATTACCCGATCGGGCAACCATCGAAACTAAAATCCGGCAATGCACCGAAGAACAAAAACAGTTACAATGGCGTCGGGCCGAACTGAATCGTCTGGCTAAATCTCTCCAAAAACAGGAAAAAATGGAAAAAGTATTTATCAAATCTCTTCCGGCCATTATTGTGGCCAGCCACCGCCGGGTCATCGGCAGTTATCAGGAACTGTTCGATCTTTGTCCCAACGTCATCGGACCGGAAATGCAACGCCTCGGTTGTATCTGTTCCGAACCCGGTTATTGCTACACCTGCGACCATAACAGCGAATACAGTGAAACCGACATCGACATCGAATACTGTGAACAGGTGACGGAAAAAAAAGCCGACTCCGAGCTGATCCGATTCAAGGAAATACCCGCTATGCCCCTGGTCGTCTGTATGTATCACCGCGGAAATTACGACAGCTGTCCCCAGACTTTTGCCAAATTGTTCGAATATGTGGAACAAAACGGTTATAAGATTGCCGACCAGCCTCGTTTCAGTTACATCGACGGCATTTGGAATAAAGATTCCGTGGAAGAATGGCTTACGGAAATACAAATTCCGGTGAGCAGGAAATAAACTCTATTCTGTATATATCCGCTTTTATTTCGGAAAAATAATTCCTTCTGTCGTTTTACGTCGGGGAAAAGAAGAAGCATTTATTCCATAAATTTTATAAATTTACACCATCTTACGGAAAATCCGGTCGATGGTGTGAAATAAAAAGACGGCAAACAGAAAATGGAAGGTGTTTCCCGGATCCGGAACTTCATTACAGAATAAAACAGGTCTCATTGATAAGCAGGTTGTCCTGAATGGGAAAATGAAAAGGATAATGGGTCGATACGGGTGTTTGCTTCTGCTGGAACTATTGACTCTCAGTAGTTTTGCTCAGGATCAACCTGCTTATATACAATCTTTCGATCAAAATTTATCCGGGCGCCTGAAATTTTCGATGCCCTTCCTGACCTTGAACCGGCATACTGCAAACGGAACGTTCAGATTTAAACCGAATAATCCCCTGCGCATCGGTGTAGGCCTGGCTTTAAAAAACACTTTGATTGATTTTACACTGGGTAGTAAATTCAACTTTCTGAGAGATAAAAAGAAGGGAAAAACCGAATCGTTCGACCTACAGGTCCATCATTACGGCTCTCGTTTTGTACTGGACTTTACGGTACAAAAATACCGCGGATTTTATACGGAAGACCGCCCGGGTAAAAATATCGGTTTGTATCCCGATCTGAAAATTTTGCAATACGGGTTACACGGACAGTACATTTTCAATCACAGGAGGTTTTCTTACAAAGCCGCTTTTATCCAATCGGAACAACAGATCCGGCAAGCCGGAACTGCACTTATCGGCGGATGCGTTTATTTCACGGAAATGGAACCGGACAGTTCGTTTCGGGAAGAAATGGGAAATCGGTTCAATAATTTCCAGTTCGGCATTAACGGCGGCTATGCCTATACCTGGGTACTCGGCGCCCATTGGTTTATCAGTGCCTCCCTGAGCCTGGGCATAAACCTCGGGAATGAAGACATCCGGCATTTTACAAAACGAAAAATTGAAGTCTATCCCGCTGCCTTTCAGCGGGTAGCCATCGGCTATAACCGGGACAACTGGTCGATAGGCTTCAATTCGGTCCATAACCTGACTTTTCTCTCTTCTTCTTTCCACAAAGGGAGCAGTTTATATTCCGGGAAAATCCAACTGACCTACATCCGGCGATTCTATTTCAGCCGTAAACCTTTCCGCATCCGTTCCCAAAAAATAACGGAATAACCTCATCCGGCAACGATCTTACTCCGCTGTATCGTCCTCCTCTTTTCCCTCCGGTATTTTTTACCGGCGGCCTTAAGACTGCCGGTAAAAAATGCAAAATCATCCGCGGAAGCTTTTCCCGTCACAAAAGTGGGATTACGGAAGTATAAACCCCTGCAATAATAGCGGAAGTAATCACTCCGGAAATATTAGCTCCCAAAGCCTCCCCCAGTATAAAGGCATCGGGGTTCTCTTTACTCACCAGTTTCTGGGCGACTTTTGCCGTAGTCGGAACACAACTAACGGCAGCAATACCGATGACCGGATTATAATTTCCCTTTCTGATAAAATACAGAATATATCCGCCGATAATACCGCCGATACCGGATAACAAAAGGGCTACAATACTCAGTATCAAAAGCTTTCCGATTTTGTCATCCAACAGTAAATGAGCATCACACAATACCCCCAGCAAAAGTCCCAACATAAAAGTAGAACCGTATAATAAAGGACCGCTGACGAAATCATATACGTGTTTCAGGTTAGCTTCGCGCACCGCCACTCCGATAAACAAAGAGAAAAAAAGCGGGGCCGCAACCGGAAACAAAAAGCAGAGAATCGCACATAAAACGACAGCAAAAGCCAACTTTACCTTAGGATCATAATTTTTCGGAGGCTTTTTCTCCCTCATTTTAATCGATCTCAACCGTTTAGGTATCAATAATTTTACCAAGTAGGGATACCCCCCGTAGGTCAAGCCCAAATATAAGTAGGCCACGACGGTAATCGGTACAAAAAGATGCTTGGCCAGGACGAGAGAAGTAAAGAGCACCATAGGCCCGTCAGCCCCCCCGACCATAGCTACCGAAGCTCCCTCTTTCAAGGACAACCCCAGAGCGGAAGCAATAGGCAGAGTCAGGAAAGTACCTAATTCGGCACATAAAGCCAACAAAATACTCGCAAAGGGTCTTTGCAACAGATATCCTACATCCAGCAAAGTGCCGATGCCCATAAAAACAAAGCAGGCAATTAACCCGTTACTGAACGTAAACGTATAAACCGGCTGCAAAAAATCGATCTGCATCACATCCATTAACCGGTTGTTATCGGTGATCATAGGATCGAGAAAAAGATTCCCTATTCCACCCTCAGGCAGGAACAAAGTACCGCAATTCACAGCTATCATTCCCAAACCCATCGGAATCATAATCATGGGCTCGAGTATCCCTTTCCGACCCAGATAAATCAACAAAAAACCTAAAATGATCAGAACGAGACGGGCCACGGCCAGCATCCATCCCCCCGCCGCCATCGTCCCGATTCCCTGAAATAAATTATAGAAATCGATATTTTCCATGACACTTGGTTTTAATACATACTAGAATTCACCGAAAGAGACCCGCAAGCCTTCACCAATCAGGCCATCATTCTTTTATGAGGTCTCAGGTGATGTAGGGTCTCCTGAAGAACATCTACCAGCTTTTTATACCTGATACCGATCAAGTTCCCGCCAATCCCCGGCCAGACCGCCGGATGATGCCGACCGTGTTCCCGCTTCAAAGTCAAAATTTCTTCCCGGTGTACCTGCCAAAAATCAAAAAAGTCCGCCCAATTGGCAATCATTTTAATTACAGCGGCCACAAAAAAGCCGATGAGGAAAGTTGCTCCCATCATAGCAAAAGTAGTGAAAAGTAAACTAGTCATAATTTTTAGATATTCAATTAAACATAAGGATTTACAGGAAATACCCCTTCATTTCCCGCTTTAAAAACAAGAAACCACAGACGGATAAGTTTCTGACCGAAACTCATCTCCTGCCCGAATATGTTCAAAGAATACTAAATCCGAATCCGCCTCAGCGAATAAACGAAATACCGATAAGAAGCTTCGGTAAAATGGTAATGAAAGTATTGATTTTTAGTTCCTTTTTCCAAAAGAGGCGTATTCTGGGAAGAAAGGATATGAATAGGAGATACAAATTTCAAATGACGCGGAAGATTCAAGCCCCTCACTCCCGTGGAAGAAAGCACCAGAGGTACCTCTCCGACCGTCATACCGAACCCAGCGAATACCTGATCATCCCCCGCCGTTAACCTTCCCTCTGCTTCAGCCGATCCGATACCTGCCCCTTCTGCAGCAAACTTTACCAAAGATTCCTGCCCGTCCCCCCGGATACCGCTCAAATCAAATACCAGGGCCGTCGCTAACAATATGCCGATCAAATAGCCTCTCATGGCGGGGATAAAGTTAGAAATAAAAATTCATATAACGTATACCAATTTACTTTATTTATAAAGAGATCCGCAAGAAAAAATTTAATTCTTCCCAAACGTCCGCTCCTACAAGAGGATTCCTCCGAAAAAGGGACGGCAGTGGAAAACAAAGGGATTCTTTTTCCCGATTCGGTCCACCGGTTTTATTTCGAGACGGTAAAGTCCCGGCGAAACCGGATCTTCCCCCGGCGAAAGAGCTTTTCAGAACCGGACACCTTACCGCCCCACCTTTTTAGCCATCCAAAAGTTAGTAAGGAAAAGCCGGTTCGCTTTTCGTTTCTGTTCACACGCTACGGTATATCCTCTCTTTTCGAAAAAAGGACGGGCTGTCAGGCTGACTTCCGAAGTAATCTTTTCGATGCCGTTGTCTTTCGCAAATTGTTCGATATGCCGCAACAGCAGGGTGGCGATTCCCTCTCCCTGAAAATCCTTATGGACGAACATCGAATGTAGATAGCCTTCCGGGGTTATGGAAGAAAAACCGATAATCCGCGAACAACTGTCCACCGCCACAATAAAATAATGGGTCTCGAGCATCTTTTCCAGTTTCGGTACATTATCCCCGCAGGACGCCCAATCTTCCACTTCCGCCTGGGAATAATCCCGACGGTTGACAGTCAGGACCGTATCCTTGTATAAATTCCTCAACTCCTGAATATCCGCCGGTACGGCTATCCTTACAGCAAACTTCCCGGGAATGGGACGTTTCAAATAAATCATATCTTTCAGTAAAATCCCTTCCTCGATCAGAGGACGGTCGTAATGATCCGTAAAAAAATTTTCAACCCGGTGGGAATAAGTAAATCCGCAATTCTCATAAAACCCGATCGCAGCAGGCACTTCTCCCGTACCTACGATCATTTCGCAAAACCGGCCCGAATAATGGGCAAGCAAGTAACCGACCAACTTTTTACCATATCCTTTTCGCTGAAAACCCAGAGTAACAGCAATGTTTTTCAGCTCACAAACTCCGTTTCCTTCCTCTGTCACCACACAGACAGCTTTCACTCCTTCATCATCGAGCAGGAACATTTCCCCCCGTTCCAGATAACGGTCCAGCATCGACTCTTGTTCATCGGCAAGCAACAACAGCTCCAAATAGCGTTTTTTATTTTCGGTGATCCGAATAATTTTCATATCAATTTAGTTTTAACATTCTACTTAGAGAGCACACCCGGACCATGCTGTCGCATGACCCACTCCATTTTTCTCGGTCCGGTATCTTCGGTTGCCCGCCTGCCGGTTCTCCGACACTCTTACCCCCTCCTCCAGCTTGCAGAATCAGGAACTATCCTGTCTTATCACTTCGGGATAGGTTTTAAATCTTCTCCGATGCGGTAATTGATATTCGCCTTCCAGGCCTGGGAAATCTGAAACCTGCGTTTTATACGGTATAATTTTCCGTCTTTAAGCAACTTCGCTCCGGTTTGATGAAACCGAAACGGAACGTCCTTTTCAATACATTGTCTTCTTAAATCCAGGATCCACTTATAATCGCACACCCGGGCCAACGCTCCTGACTCTCCGCTGACTGAAACTTCCTCTATCGATTTATCCAGATAGGACGACAATTCCACCCGCTCCAGCAAAGGCGCGACGATAATGGCCTTGTGTTTTACCGGCAAAGCCTTAAAGATCGGCAGACGATAATCCGCCATCGCCTGATTTTCCACCGTACACCCGATCATCACGTTGTCGTAGCCTTCGCCCCAATCGGCAGGAAGGACCTCAGCCAGCCGGTCGATCCGCTTCGTAAAGAAAAAGAACATCAGATCGCTTCTTTCCCGCATCATGGCCCAGGCCTCTCCTCGCCAGGCATCCGCCCCTTCGACCAAAAAATCCGAAGTAAAACAGGTAAAGACAACCGTCCCCGGCGCTATTTTGAAACTTTTATCACGTTTCCGCTTCAGCGGCAGATCGAAACCGGCATTCTTATGCACTTCACTGCTGTCCATACCCGCAGCATACATCTCGTCCTGACGGTAGACGTAACAATATTTACATCCGGGGCTGACCTTCGTACAGCCGTGCCACGGATTCCAGTCTGCGTATATCTGATTCTTATCCTTCACTGTTTTTTGGCTCTTCCGTACACAATATTCGCTATAATTTCAATCATATGCAAACAACCCCGAAGCATTATCTATTTTAATTTCCATAGAGACCTTCTTTTCCATTTTTCGGAATACAGCGGGGTACCGATTAAAACCGGGAAGCGACCGAAACCGGCAGTCCGAAACAAAACATTATTTGCAAAACCACTGGAATGCTCAACTTTTCCTAAAAATTTATCAGTTATAAAAAACGAGACTGTATAAAGTTCGAAAAATGAAATTATATTTACACCGGAATTCATCGGATCACAACTATGGATAAGCACAGAAACGAATATATTAAACAACGGGTGGCCCCCTGCGGATTACATTGCGGAAAGTGTTTTGCTTTTGCCGGAGGAGATATTCATCGCTTAAGCCGGGAACTAAAAAACTCCCTGGGAAATTTCGACATTTATGCCCAACGGTTTGTGGAATTGCTCGAGGAACCTGTTTTTGCAAAGTACCCGGATTTCAAAGCCTTTCTGGACCATTTGTCCACCGCCTCCTGCCAGGGATGCAGAAAAGAAAAATGCAAGTTGTTCAAAACTTGCCGCGTTCGTAGCTGTAGTAAAAAACAACAGGTGGAATTTTGTTTTCAATGTAAGCATTTTCCCTGTAATGACACCGGTTTCGACGAGCATTTATATCAACGATTCATTACCCTAAACAAACGAATACAGGAAATCGGCATGGAGAAATACTACGAGGAAATAAAAGATTTACCCCGCTATTAATTAGTTGAAAAATTATCACTGAGCCGGTAATAGGAGGAAAAAACGCTACTCCCCCAGCTATTCCGACTTTTGATCCAGCAACCGGATCGTATTCTCTAAAGAAAGTTCGATATCTCCAAAAGGAGAATCCGATGCGAAATTGTGAACGACAAAATTACATAGATTCCACCCTTCCCGGAAAGAAAGGAAATTTTTCCAAAAATGAGCGATGGACGAGGAACGGTCCATGTTATAAACATCGAATTTTTCGTTCATCATAAGCATATCGGCATAATGCATTTTCATATTGTAAAAATCCTTCACATTCCCGGCTACGATTTCCAAATCGCTGTATGTAGTGATAATCTGCAAAGTAAGGTCTTTCGGCCGGATTTTCTGAAAAAGAGAAGAAGATTTAAGCAAATCTATCGCATCTTTCGTATAAGAAAATGTTCTGCTCTGAAAGGGTATATTCTGGTAGAGGAACAAGGTATCTTCCGATGCCTGCTGAAAGTCTTGCGCGTATTTTAACAAATAACTGCACGCTTTCTGTTCCATAGCAATCCGGGAATTGATCTTCCTTACCTTTTCCAGATTCATTTCCAGTTCTGTTCGGACCAGTTGCAGAGCGCTCTGGATCTCTTTCGACTGGGAATAATTCGTTATAGCGTCATTGGCCGCAAACGTAACAACTATACCTAAAATAACGATTGACAACTGCCGGATATAATCCTTGATCTGCCAGAAAGTCCTTTTTCTTTTTCCTCTGTTTATTTTGTGCGGGTTCATCATACTCGGTATAAAAACACAGCAAAAATAATTATTTTCTGTAAAAATAAATCTCCCCTCCTTTTTTAAGATATAAAAAAACGCCGCTTCTTCCGTCGGGATTAGCCAAATAAGAGCCGGTTACCCGAAAGAATAGCGGCGTTACTCCAAAAAACCGTCCCTCAGGGGGCATGAGGAGAGTCTTTAACCTCCCGGGAGAAAAGGCAACCGTGAAAAATAACTCGCTGGGGAATCAAACCCTTCCTCCTCTTACCCGGGCGATAGAGAAAGGAGGAATTTTATAAAAAACTGGTTATACAATTACAAACCAGAGGTCTGAACGGTTCATATATACTTTTCTTCCCTTTGTCCCGGGAAGATTTTCCCAGTAATACTCCCATGACAAAAACCCTCCATTTATCTTCCATTTTTAGGGATATCAATGAATGGCCGAACATATACTTTGTATCACCCGTCGTTTTTTCTATGGAGAGATGATAACCTCTCTGCAGCGGCATTTCGTAATCTTTAGAAGTGATCTTACAACAAAAATCACTGGCCGGAGCCATTCCGAAAAAATCATCATTGACATCATGATAAAAAGCATATTCCTCCGGCATTTTTTTTACATACAAACTACATCCGTTCATTAAAGGAGTAAAAACCAATGTACCTACCGACGCACTTGCCGGTACGATACAGCAGCCGGTACGAGCGTAAGGCACAAAATAATATTTTTTATTACTATCCTCATACCCGGTTACCCTTGCCTTATATACACCATTTCCGACATCTTCGATCTTTAAGTTAACGCTTCCGCCCATTTTAAAATCTTCCGTCGTGGTTGCACAATCAAAATTTTCGACAAATAAACTTTTACTATTGCAAAATGCCTCAGGGTCTTTCCTAAATTGGTCTAAAATATTCATGATACATACTATTTTTCTCCTACTCTGTCAAAGGCTTTTCGGAACCCGCCCATCCCTTAGCTCGCTCTGCTAAGTACTCTACAAAAGTAGAATGAAGAAAAGATGAAAAAAAAGATAGGATATGAATGGCAGTATTTCTTTGCGGACGGTAAGAAGGAGCCTCTGTATGCACTCGGCCCGGCAAAATCGTTCGCCACCGGGACAACAGGAAAATCTGACCGGACTGCATACCGTTAAAAGCCCTTTCTTCCGGTAAGGAAATACCTGCGGGATGAAGTCCGTAAAAACCGGAACTCCTCCCGCTGCTACCGAATAAAATGTAAACCGGTCAGGAATTTTTAGGTTTCAAAAATCGTTTGGCTAAATAGTGACGGACAGGTTCATCGTATAACTTCAGACAAATGTAAGCTAAAAGCGTACTTCCTATTACTACCGCCACAGCTCCGGGCAAAGATTCCGTGAACGTCAATTCCTCATTTTTCACCCAGGCATAATACAGATAAATAAAGGGATAATGCACCATATACAAAGGATAAGAGAGATCTCCCAGGAGTTTACATACCCGTTTCGTATACTTGTCCGTAATCTTGCCGGAAGCTCCTCCGTAGACGATCAGCGGGAAAAACAAGGCAAAGCAAAGCGTGTCATACAAGCCGTTCATCCATAAACCTTCAGCTCCGCCCAGCCGCGGCACTGCCAACAGAACTATTACCGACAAACTGCATATCCAGAACGCCCCTTTCAGACGGACCGGCTTAAAAAGGCGAAATAAAAGCAAGCCGGCAGAAAAGGAGTACAACACACGAAGAAATCCTCCCGTAAACTCGATTCCGGTCAACGAAAATCCGGCACAAATATCGCCGTAAGGACCGAATATGCTAAAAACAGCCAATCCGCATCCGGCAGAGACTACTAATCCGGCTAACGCCTTGGTAGATAGTTTACGGATAAACCAGGCATAGAGAATATTTCCGATATATTCGAAAAATAAAGACCAGCTGGGACCGTTCAAAGGATACATTTCTCCCAAACCCCGGATTTCAGTAGCGGGCGTAGCCGGCAATAACAGAGCGTTGATAAAGGTAGCGATAAGTAGGGCGGCAACCGTAACCGTTGTAACATCCCAGACCGGACATCCTTGAAAATAAAACAGCAGCGCTCCGATAACGGCCCCCAGCACTACCATCGGATGAAGACGGATGATCCTGCGCTTGATAAACTCTTTTGCCGTCATGGTTTTCCAACGGTCGTCATAGGCATAACCCACCACAAAGCCGGATAGGATAAAGAAAAAATCGACAGCCAAATAACCGTGATTGATTCGCTGGTCCAAATGGCTGGTTGCATAAGCTTCAAAAATATGAAACCAAACCACCATGATAGCGGCCACACCACGTAATCCGTCGAGTATCAGGTAATGGGGTTTGGTATCTGTAAAAGCAGCGGAAGAAAGTTGTGTTTTCTGCATATGTAAATAATAATAAGGTTTAAGACCCGGTATAAAATTTAAATTTATCCTCAAAAAGCATCTCTATACACGATTAGATTAATCATTTTCAATTACTTATCACAAAATTATTTTATAGAATAAATTCAGCACAACCCCGGGTAAAATTATCCATAAAATTCTGAATATGCAACCCCCGACAATGACAAAGGCCGCAGCCTTCTACCAAAATTAAAGCCCATCCGCTTAGTTTAGGGTATTCCCCTTAAATGAAAAACCTAATCGAAATAGATTCTCACCTCTGTCATGTACAGCACTTTCCAGAACCCTCCCGTTTTTCCTCTTTTCAACGGAACAAAAAATCCTGCAGCGGGAAACCTTCGTCTAAGGCTTACGTAAATCAACAAAAGCAATGAATGCAATGGACAGTTTATATGCACGCACCGGATTTGACATATCGCGCGTCATCACCCGCAATTACAGTACTTCTTTCTTCTCTGCCGTCAATTTGCTGAGCAAAGAGCTCCGGGAACCGATATTCGGTATTTACGGGTTCGTACGACTGGCAGACGAAATTGTGGATAGCCTCACGGACTACGACCGGGAACGCCTGTTGTCCCGCTTTGAAGCCGCCTATGCCGAAGCGGCCCGGTATGGAATAAGCACAAATCCGATTATCAATGCTTTTGAAATGACGGTCCGGAAATATGGGATCGAGCGGGAATTGGTGGAAGCTTTCCTGCACAGTATGCGGTCAGACCTGTCACATCCCGGAACAGTCACCCCGCAAGAGGCGGAAACGTATATTTACGGCTCAGCTTCCGCCGTCGGACTCATGTGCCTTAGAGTATTTACCCAAGGCGATCATAAACTGTACGAACAATTGCGGCAACCGGCCATGCAACTGGGATCGGCTTTCCAAAAGGTGAATTTCCTGCGGGATCTGCACACCGACCTGGATGTGCTTAAACGCAGTTATTTCCCGGAATTCAGCCGCCGGAATTTCAACGAAGCGTTCAAAAGGCAGCTCATTACGGAAATTGAATCGGAATTTGCAGAAGCTTACCGGGGTATCCGTTTGCTTCCTCCAAGTTCCCGCCTGGGAGTATTCATCGCTTATGTCTATTATAATAAACTCTTACAAAAAATCAAAAAAACTCCCGCCCATAAACTGATCACCCGCCGCATCCGTATCCCGGATATCAGTAAAGCTTTGCTATTATCACGCAGTTTGATCCTGAACAAAATAAACCTGATCTGAAATGGAAGACTACGGCACTGAAATTCAGGAAGTGGTCCTGGTGGATATATACGACCGACCGACCGGTCGCATGGAAAAGATGAAAGCCCATCAAAAAGGATTGCTGCACCGGGCGGTATCCGTCTTTTTATTTAACCCTCAGGGAGAATGGATGCTCCAAAGACGCGCCTTTACGAAATACCATTCCGGAGGACTTTGGTCGAACGCCTGCTGCACCCACCCCTGGACGGACGAATCCCCGGGGGAGGCTGCATCCAGGAGATTACGGGAAGAACTAGGACTTTCCTGTCCGCTGAAACATTTATTTTGCTTTGTGTACCGGGCAGAACTCGGCAATAAACTCATTGAGTACGAGTATGACCACATTTACGTCGGTTGTACCGCCGGCCTTCCCCAGCTCAACCTGCAGGAAGTAGCGGAATGGGGGTACTTCCCCAGCGCTCTGCTGAAACAGAAACTGAAAGCGCACCCGGAAAACTATACCGTCTGGTTCCGGCAGCTTTTCCCGGAAGTCCTGAAACGTCAATCCCTCTTTCCATGAAACGCCTCGGACTCATCACGCGAAAACCCTTCCGGATCGGCATCTGGTTGCTACTGGCTTTCTTTGTCTATGTTATGGGAACAGTGAGCATCCTTAGTCCGGTAACCCGCGCAGAAGCTCTGCATCTGACACCGATAGCCTTGCTGCTGACTACCGCCGTGCTATTGTTCTTCGCCGGAGCAGCTTATACCTGGCGAATGATAGCTGTTCTTACTACCATTACCCTCATCGGGTTTCTCGCTGAACTGATCGGCGTACAAACCGGATGGATTTTCGGGCAGTATCGGTATACCTCCCATTTCGGTCCCCGCTGGTGGGGGACTCCTCCCTTGATCGGCCTGAACTGGATGTTTCTCAGTTACGCCTGGGCGGCCGTCGTACACAATGCTTACCCTGCCCCCGCCCATCGCATTTTTTATGCAGCAGCAGGCATGCTGGCTTACGACCTGCTGCTGGAACGGGCTGCACCTCTCATGCAGCTTTGGCATTGGAAAAGCGGACATATCCCCCTAGGTAACTACCTCAGTTGGTTTGTTCTAGCCCTGTTTTTCCAGGCATTATTCCGCTACAGCCGGGTGGATACGCGCAATACGATGGCTTTGTCCTTGCTGTTACTTCAGGCAGCTATGTATATATGTGTCATTTTATACCTCCGTTAATCATGGAAATTCTGGCAATTGTTATTATCGGTTTTGCATGGATACAGTTGGGCGTAGCCCTCTCGAACCTACCGCTCAAGCTTCCGGAAGCCCCCCCGGAAGAGTTATACGGACAGTTGTCCATCCTCATTCCCGCCCGCAATGAAGAGAAAACCCTCCCGCTCTTATTGCACGACCTGCTGGAACAGCATCCGCATCCCCTGGAAATTATTATTTGCGACGACCATTCGGAAGACCAAACCTATGCCCTCGCCAGCAAATGGACCGGGCAATATCCCTGTCTCCGAATATTCCGGGGAGAAGAATTACCCCCGGGATGGCTCGGCAAAAACTTTGCCTGTTATCAACTGGCCCGCCAAGCCCGAGGCAATTACCTGCTTTTTCTGGATGCTGACGTCCGTATCGGAGAGCAAGGCATTCTACCCGTACTTTCATTAGCGAAACAAAAGGGGACTGCGCTGCTATCGGTTTTCCCCCGTCAGATGCTGCTGACGCCAGGAGAAAAAGCGACCGTACCGCTGATGACTTACATCCTGCTCACCTTGCTGCCGTTGCGACTGGTGTACCGGGTTCCCGGGCAAAGTGCCCTGGCTGCGGCAAACGGGCAGTTTATGCTGTTCGAAGCCGCCAGTTACCGACACATTCAACCCCACCGCGTCGTCCGCAGCGAAGCCGTGGAGGACGTTGCCATTTCCCGCCTGTATAAGAAATCGGGCCGGCACATAGCCTGCCTCACGGGAATAAGCGAGATTTCCTGCCGCATGTACACTTCCCGCCGGGAAGCCATCTCCGGCTTTGCCCGTAACATTGCCGGATTTTTCGGAGGCAGCCTGCTACTGGCCCTGCTGTTCTGGCTACTCACCGGATGGGGATGGTTAGTGGTCTTACAGGCTTTTTCCTGGTCCGCACTGCTGGCCTATCTGGTCCTGAGGACGGTTATCCGCCTGGTTGTCGCTTACGACTGCCGTCAACCTGCAGGAACGAATGTCTTCTATTCGGTTTTCCAGCAAGGGAATATGGGATTGATTTTAGGACAAGCCTGGAAAAGCCGTCGGAAAGGCGTACTGAAATGGAAAGGAAGAAATATATTAAATCCCTGACCTCCTCCATCGCTGGAGATCCGGAGGTATAAGGGATGATTTTTAAACCTGTTAATAAGTAAAATAGATAAACCAGTATAGATCCATACTTATGAATAAAAACGTACTTATTGTAGGAGCGGGCATCGGAGGCTTAGCCACAGCTCTGCGCCTTGCTAAAAGAGGATATCGGGTGGAAATCCTGGAAAAGAACGGACAGGCAGGCGGACGGGTAAACCGGATCTGTAAAGACGGTTTTATCTTCGATACGGGCCCCAGCTTTTTCAGTATGTCCTATGAGTTTGAAAAATTTGCCAGGGATTGCCGCATCCGTCTACCCTTCAGCTACCATCCCGTCGACCCGCTGTATACGGTGAGTTTCCGCGACAATCCGCATACCTATCTGCTTTACCGTGATATTTCCCGTCTGGCTAGTCAATTTGAAGAAATCGAACCTGATTTTGCCGATAAAATGGAGCGATATCTCAGCAAGAACCGGGAAATTTTCGACTCCACCATCGACGTAGTGGTGCGCCATAATTTTAATTCCCTGCGGGATTATTTCTCGAAACTGATGAAGGTGAACCCGGCCCTGCTGCCGGTGCTATTTTCCAGCTTCTGGAAGCATATCACCCGTTATTTCTCTTCAGCAGAAGCCCGTCAGATCATCTCACTGGTCTCCTTTTTCCTGGGCCGTACGCCTTTCGACACCAGTGCCGTCTATTCCCTGCTTTCCTATACCGAATTCCGCCATGACGGCTACTTCAATGTAGACGGCGGAATGTACAAAATCGTCGAAGGACTGGTGGAGGAACTGAAAAAAGCGGGTGTAAAATTCACCTATCATACCGAAATCACCGGCGCCCGCATCCAGGGGAAACAACTTACAGCCCTGACCGATCAGCGAGGACAACAACATCAGGCCGATATCCTCGTAATCAACGCCGATGCAGCCGCTTTCAGGGGAAAAATTTTCGGCAGAAAGGCGTTCAGCGAACGTCGTCTCGACCGGATGGCCTGGACCATGGGCGTCATGACCCTCTACATCGGTATAGACCGCAAACTACCGCAGGTGCACCTGCACAATTACTACCTGGGCAACAATTTCCGCGACTATGCCGGGAAAGTATTCCGGCGTCCACGTTTGGAAGAAACCCCTTACTACTATGTAAACGTCATCTCCCGCCTGAATCCGGATTGCGCCCCGGAAGGCGCCGAAGCATTGTTTTTCGTCGTTCCTGTTCCCGACCTCCGTTTCAAACCCAGCTGGGACGACCGGGAGGAAATAGCCAACGATATCCTTTCCGATTTTTCCAGGCGAATCGGCCTGGACATCCGTCCCCACATCGTCAGCCGTACCATTTACACCCCGCTCGATTGGGAAAACCGGTTTAATCTCTATCGCGGCAGCGGACTGGGGTTGGCTCACAACATGATGCAGGTGGGCGCTTTCCGTCCCCGCAATTACGACGAGGTTTTCCCCAACGTCTTTTACACCGGAGCCTCCACCGTGCCCGGTACAGGCCTTCCCATGGCCATCATCGGTTCCCGCCTGACGGTGGAAAGAATTGAAAAAGAAAACACACCCCTGGATACACCCCCTTGATTTTCTATCCGCTTTAACACCCCCTTTGCTCCTGGGAAATACCAGGAAAAAAAGAGAAACCTTTCTCTTGAATTTTCAAAACCGGAGATATTTTTTCACCAACACGGAATGAATAGTATATATATATTCCTACGGATACATAGGGACTTCTCTTTTCCTTGTGAATTTTGGACGGTGAATCCATTCTGTTGCTGCCGCTCCTGCATGGGTGAAAATCGTCTTGGTTCATTATACATCTCTTAAGTTATTTTTGAAACCTCCAGTAATAGCCCTACTGACAACAGGACAAGAGAAATTTTTCAAAGGATATCCCTCATACCCAAGAAAAAATAACAAAGCCTTCGTCATAGAAATATTCGAAAAACGGGGGCCGGCTTAACCGAATAAAATCAAGCAACAGCAGTTTACCGGAAACGCCCCTGTCAAATCAATAAATTTTAGAATTTATAATTTAAACTGATTAGTAACTCGGAGGGCCGGATTTTATACGCATAATTAGCTTCACTTAAATTTGTAAAATAAGAGTAAGAATAATAACGTTTATCGAAGATATTGCTCCACAATGCAGATATTTCCAAATGCTTAATCAGGTTACACCGCAACTCCATATCTGCTAGAAAAATTTTTACATGATTTCCACCATCAAACCGATTATAAAAATACTCTCCCGTAATGGTCAGATTTAACCGGGGAAGTAACACCCAAAACAAGGAGAAATCCTGTTTTAGTACAGTATAATTTGAAGATTTCTCTCCGGGAATTTGTTGTTTGTTATATGTATATTGCAATTTATAAGACAAGGTATTATGATGGAAAATATTTAAATTTATCTGGGGTTCAATGTTTGCAGACCACATGGTATAAGGTTGTACAACGTTATTCTGCATAATAGAGAAATTATCTTTACTTCCTTGTATCCCTAATTTCAAATTCAATTCTCTCCATTCTAACAACTTACTGATTTCTCCGCTTAATGAGTGACTTTCCGTATGGTAAGGAGGTTTTACCACATCGGTAATAATATAATCTTCTTTGATGACCCTCTCCTGTATGTTATCCTTACGTACTTGCCGGTAAGAATAATGTACATTGCTGAAAAAAGCTGAAATCACATTGCGATAAGAAAGAAGAGCATCAGCCGAAAAAGTACGACTAAAAGGAAGATGACCATTAAAACGGTAAAAGGTCCGGTAATTGGTCATCCGGTCAGATGCCAACGAAGAAAGATTCTCATACTGACGGGCATAACTTCCTCTTACATTCAGATTCCAGTATGAATTCAGTTTGTAACGGACTATTCCGCTGGGATTACAATACCAACCTGCTTCCCCGTCAGATTTATCCTTAATTTTTTGCCATTTTACCGGAACCTTTATTTCAATGTCCCATTTATTTTCCGTCCAAACAATCCCCGGAATTATTCCTATCTGATGATCCCACCTACTATAAACGTTATTGTCGTTCTCCGGGTAAGTATGATACCCATTTAAGTTTGTCCGGATCCGGTTCCATTTCAAGTTATATTCCAGACGGGTACTGAACTTCCATGCACCCCGGGAACGTTCAAGCTGAAATGCTGTATGGGAGCTCCCTATTTTTTGTCCGGCTTCCTGTTCAAACCCATATAACCCGTTTTTATCTTTTTCTGGAACATTTACATTCAGTTTCTGAGGTAAACTTTCATACTGGTTCATCGAAATCACCCTTAATTTGATTCGATCCAGGGAACGGACTAAGTGGAATTGATTGGTTAAAGAATATTGCGGTAGCTTTTCTTTCTGACTGACAGTATTAGAAGTTAAAATGCTGGATTGGACTTCTTGCCATCTTGCATTCGCCGTAACTTTATTCTCAAGATAATAAGTCTTCTTATTTTTAATAAAAGTAAATTTACCCCTGAGTCCATTTAATTTACTTTCAACCCGATCTTGTTCTGAAAAAAAGACTGAATTGGCATCCGCCTGGAAATATTCGGTCCGCTGTCTGCTCTCTTGTTGTTGTTCTTCATGCATAAAGTCAATATTCAAACGAACATCCGTATCCGGCCGATATTTCCATAATTGATTAAGAGTAAGCAAATGAGAACTATTAAAGAAACTGCGTTTAGCTGATAAAGCCGGTGAAGAAATAAAAGGGGAACTAAATAAAGAAGAAGCCAATGGCATATACAACCCTGAAACAAATTCCTCCAGAGGAAGGGCGTTTAATTCAGAGAGGATGTCTACTCCTGTATTATTTCCTTTATATGAAAACAATCCTTGCTGCCGTGGGGCTATATGAACCGAAAAAGCCCGGGCTTGCCACAAAAAAGGAGAAAATCCCAGAGCAATGTCTCCATTGCCTAACCATTGGGAACGTCCGTTTTTCTTTAATTTGATGTTTAAAGCCGCTCTGTCACTAAACTCGGTATTTTCTAAAGCTTTAATAGGTTGATGATTTTCTAGTACCTGCACAGAAGCTACTTTATCCGGAGATAAATTCCGGGATGCCAAAGTATACTGTCCGTCCAGTAAATTCATACCTTCTATATAAAAACGGTTGATCGACTTACCGTCGTATTGTATACTTCCATCGGATCTTACCGTAATACCCGGCATTTTTTTCAATATATCTTCTAAAGAACGATCTTTTATAGAAGTAAAAGCCGGAGCCACATAAGTAATCGTATCTTCCCTTTGGGTAATTTTATTTGCTTTTATTTTAACTTCTTTCAATTGGAATAATTTCTCTTTCAATGAAAAATCATACCTTAAAATAGTTGAAACCATTTTAAGGCATTGTGTTTCATAGCCTAAACAGCTGGCTTCGATCATGAGTGAATCCATAAGAAAGGGAAAGTGTATTTTGTAATATCCCTTCGTGTCTGTAATGGCAAATGCTTTTATTTCGGTGGAATCCGCACATTTTACAGACAAGGTTACTCCCGGAATCCCTTCCTGACTGCTATGATCCCATACGTAACCCTCTACCGTCGTTTGAGCAAAACTATTTACGTACCCTAAAAAACTTAAAATCAATAGCAAACAACGTAAGTTACTCATCTTTCAGTTCTAGGGGATTAAAGGGTTTCTTAGGAGCATTCGGTATTTCTATTTCTATTCCCATCCCTTGCAAACCAAGGAGGGGATTCTGTTTAAAACGAATATAAGCTTGATTGAATTTTTTATGATCTGTAAGTTGGTATTTACGGTCTTCCCAGGTTATAACCGAACGGGGATTAACGATAGAAATACATTCGAAAACAAAATGCTGCTGGCTGTCTTCCGCTTTTAATATCAAACCGGGAAGTCCTGATAATTTCCAAGGCCCAAAATGAACCGGAATACTATTCGTAAACCATACGGTATAGGTACGGCCTCTGAACCGGCATTCTGCCTTTTGACAAGGATAGTCCAGAATTGTTGTAGTCTCTGGATAAATTTTCCAGGTAACGGCGGGAAAATTTTCAAGATACTTGTAATAATCCCGCATAATTTTATCCGTCACAGTTATTTTACCTTCGGGATAATTGGTGTAAACGACATAGGTATTATAATTAATACGAAAGCTCCGGCCGGCGACAATTTCTTCTTTCGGTTTATTAGCTCTAATGGCTGCATCCAGTATGGAATCGGATTTAAAATCGTCGTAACTATAGAATTTTGAAATTTTCCTCCCCACTTCAAGATTCATAACATCTCCCTGGATTTCGTCCGGATACATGGAGTCTCTGACATATAATAAACGGTATTGACACTTTAACAACATCGTATCGATTACTTGTGCAAAGGAGGAAAGAACTCCTATTGAAAAAATAGAAACAAGAAGTAAAAATATTTTTTTCATAACTTTTCTAGATTAAATTTCACAACAATAGGATTGGTTAATTCAAAATTATCATACATTTTTATTTTTCCGACCTAACGAGATCTAACAATTAAAAAGTTAATAAGCTGATTATAAGATATCTAAATCAATAAAAATCTTACATTTGGAAACCAAACTATTTTTTATCTCTTTCATACCTCGATTTTAAGGAAGAAACCTTATAAACTAAAATTCTCAATCCGGTTATGGTCCCCAATCCGTTGCATGATATTCCCTACCCTTTTCGGATCAAAAAAATGCAGAGGAAACTTCATCCGCTTTGCCAAGAAATCAGAAATCAACGATATATTAATCTGGGTATTCATGTGAAACAAAAGCCAGCTTCGGATAAGGTTGACAGATAAACACGCAATAATAACCAGTTGGACCACCAGAATAAGTGTGATAAAGCTCAGGTTATTGTCCCGGATACCGATATCCACCAGAGGCTGGGTTAGAAAAGGAAAAATCAACTGTAATATACTTTCCGTAATGATTCTCAGGACTAAGTGTGTAATCTCTTTTATGGGGTTTTAAATACTCAAATAATAGGAAAGATTGCAGGAGGAGCCTTCTTGCTCATCCTCGCTATTATAAACCTCCGGACCGGGTTGTAACTGGAGTGCAAGGCCGTCTCCTTCACCGTTTTCTACTGCATTCATCCAATACTTTTTCAGGTCCTGTTCGTTATAAACGATAAGATGTCCATCGGCCGAATCAGCCCTATAGACTTTATATTTTCCCCTATACCATTACCTTATAATACACCACAAAATGATTCTGATTCCAATACAATATGGCCGGTAAAGCAATTTCCTTCAATTGTTCGAAAATAATTTGTACACCGCTTGTCCGCAAACCGATAGATGTAGCCGTATCGCTTATCTCCCAAAGAGAACTCCCAACCTGGGAAACAAAACACTTTTCTCTTAAAGTGGGTAAACTGTAAGTCCGGCCATAGTATTTTGCAATCATGCGTACACAGATCGGACCACCATCCATTCGTATACTTGGACATAAACCGGAAATCGCTTCATATAACGAATGAATATTATCTAAAAATAAAGAGAGCCTTCTATCTTTCTGTTACATTAATTTTCATAATAATTTTTTATTTTGAAGAGGTTGAAATTACATTTTAATTTTTATTCCTTTTAGATGTTCTTCATAGGTAGGGAGCATTAGCTTCATTTCTTTATCTTTACGAGCAATTTTGAATGCTTTCAAATAATAATGCTTAGCTTCTTTTAGTTTTTGTTGATTTTCAAATAACTCACCCAGACTATCATATAAATTGGCGGAAAAAGGATAATAATATAAAGCTGCACGGAATATTTCTTCTGCCTTTTTCCAATTTTCATTTTCCATATAATAATATCCTAAACTATTATAATCATCTTCACTGGGTATAATTTCTTCATTCCAAAAAACAGATAATCTTCTAAAATGCGAATAAAATAAAGAATCATTTTTCATCTCTTCAATATTACTCCATATATCATCATTAAGATAAAAATCTTGAAATATAAATTCTACTCCTTTTCGTATTCCGGTAAAAACAACCGAATTATGATCTTCGCCTATCAGCACTTCCTTTTTAATTACACTCAGGCGATCATTCTCTTTAAATAAACTGTCACAATCTGCTTGTATAACCGGAAAATCTCTCTCACCATAAGCGCAATAAAACTTTTTTATTTTATTCCATTCCGGATCATTTAATGGATAATCTTTTAAAAATGAAGTCTTGTTTATCCATAATGTAGGGCTAATACTAATTACAGCATTAAAGAAATCTCTTTTTAATGCGGCATTTAATACAAAACTTCCCCCATGAGAATGTCCGATTCCCACCCGGATAGAATTTGTGCGATATCTCTTTTCTACCAGTGGGAATAATTTTTTGGACAATAATTCATAAAAAAATTCATTCCCTTCGGAATTATTTTCTCCTTTATCGATAAGCTCACGTCCCCTGTCAATTTGTTCTACTCCGACAATAATAAAAGGAGGATAAATATCCCAATTATAACGACATGTAGTAGCTAAAATATCCGATAATACCTGACCATCAAAAACGTATACCACAGGATATTTTAATCTACTTTTCTTATAATTATCAGGTAAGTATACTCTTACTTGATAATGATTGGCAACTATTATTTTTTTTGATTTAAAATACTGACCGTTAGTGCTCAAATAAGAGAGTAAAACAATAGCAAATAATATAAGTTTCATATAGCAAATAATTTATTAATTCCACTGACATGTATAAGGATTATATTTACAACTAATGGGAGGATCATATAATGTACTATTTCATAAACTCAAATTTTTTTATTTAAAGATAAAACTTATTTTTTTAACATCCTCCCTTATACCTACCTTTCAAGTCTCTAGCTTATATATTGATAATCAATTAGATAATAAAATAAATTCCAACAGTTCCTGACAAGAAACAAAAAATCGGAAATCAACTCTGATTTCCGCCCGCACCTAAAAACAGTAAACTTTATAATCTATTTAATTTTAGATTTACTAATGTTTCCTTTATATATGTAGTTAAAGAAACTTTTAGTCCCATTTTCTTTCCTAACCGACTACAACGAATATACACATTATCTACACTGATGTTGTAGAGAATACTTATTTCTTGTGGCGTAAAGCCGGAACTTATAAAACTACACAGGATTAGGTCATTTCTTGACAAAGAGTAATTCGTTTTTAAAAAGGTAATGATGCCAAAATAATTTTCATTTACAATCTCCAACAAATCTGATAAAGTATCTTGCGTAAGAGTATTTACGTCCATGAGATTCTTTACTTTCTGAGAAAATAAAGTACTCGGTTTTTCTTCATCACTACCGCCATACTGGTATAATATATCCGATAACTGTTTTATAATTTCAAGACGCTTGGTAAGAACCTTCTTTAATTGCTTTTCTTTTTCAATTGATTCATTCAATTGATTCATCAAGTCATTTTGAGACGAAATTTGTTTTTGATTTAAAGATTCAATGAATGCTAAATACTCATTTTGCTGTTGACGGCTCTGTTCCAAAATACGCTTTCGGTGCTTATTTATCAAAATAGCAATAAATACAATGATAACTATGAGAAAAAAGAAAATAAGTAAGAGTGTTGTTTGCTGAGTAGTTTTTAATTGGAGTAAATAATTTTGATTCAATAATTGTTCATTCCTGTATTTTTGTTCCACTTTCAAAATATTGGCATCTTGTAGCGTTTTAAAGATTGAATCGGCCAGAGATTCACAGACTAAGGAAATATCATACGCATTTTTAAAATTTCCGGAATTTACTTCCACTTCTCTTATTTGATAAAAAACAGCAAGACGTCGTTTAGGTGATAATTTTAAAGAGGCGTCTTCCATAATTTGGTTCAGATAATATTTTGCAGAATCATACTCGCCTTCTTTTATAAAACAGTCAGCTAAACCATATCGGTATAAAAATTTATCCTGATTTTCCCGATATGTATCAAGAACCAGAGCTTTTGCTTTCTCTATCTCCTGTTTATCCAAATAAAAAGGGATCAGACATTGGTTTATATATACTATATATTCTTTATCGTTTCTTTGTGTAGCTTCTGATTTAGCTTTAAGATAAAAGTAAAGACTACTATCTGACTGGTTTAAATTCCAATAACTTCGTGCCAGTCCCCCTAGTGAATAAGTTGCATTTAAAGAATCCTTCGTAAGGATAAATTTCTGCCGGGCTTTCCGGAAATAAGTCAGTGCTTTATCCGGAAGAAATTGTTTAATATATAATGAGCCCAATGCACTATATAACAGTCCTAATATTCTTTCCTCATTAGCTTCCAGGGCATATTGCTCGGCTTTAAGGAGAAATTGCGTCGCTTTCTGAATACTGTCTGAAGTACCTAGTATTTTCCCTTTATAGTAATAGGCTTTGGCTAACTTTGCAGGCTCTTCCTGTGTCTGATAGTAATTTAAAGCTATATCAATTAATGAATCGGAAGTAACCGGGAGCATTTTCTTGAAACAAACTTCTGTGTACAGCAAGGCATAATCTGCTTTTGCCTTGGGTCGGGAAATATCTTGTATCCGAATAGATTTTAAAAAGTTATAAGAACTATCCAGACTTAAATTTCCTACTGTCGCCAACTGTTGTTCTACGACAATCTTCTTTTTACAACCTATTATAATAAAAATAAAGAGATATACACCTACGAAGATTTTCATACCAAATATCTTAAAATATATTCTAGACAAAATTAATATAAATTCTATATTTTTCAATATACATTTCTAATTCTACATGTTAATACAAAAACATATTTTATATTATTTATCTAAATATCAAAAAAATCTTTGTTATCCTTAAATAAACTGAGGAGGAGGTTATATCCACTTTTTTGCTTCTTTTTCAAATCAACGGTTTTCAGTAATTCGGCTATTGTCTGTCGGAACTCCTGTAGATTTTCCAGTCTGCAACGTTTTGAAAGAAAACCGCAACCGGGCTTTGTTTATAACAGTAAAAACATCCGGTCATAATAAGCACGCCCTTTAACGCGGAATAACCCCGCCACGATTTTCATGCAGCACCCTACGCCCTCGGAAGGAAGGGGAAGCGGGAAAAACAATCTGTAAACCTCGTTAGTTAGGATAACCGGATTGTCAACCATTCCTGAGCTTGGTTTCCGACCTATATCAAAAAAACTTCTTTCCCCTGTCCGCTTAACAACAGTTCTGAGAAATGGATATTTCGTTTGAATGCCCTCAGCTGAGGGTTTTTTATCCCTCGCTTCTACCCTCTCTCCTCAACGTTCCAAAAACGGAATTACTCCGTATATCCTTTCAATAAACTTATCTTTCCTCCCTATCAATTTATGCACATGTTCCCTAAAAAGTTTTCCTTTGATATCTTTCTAATTTATAATGTCAAGGGAAATTATTTTATCATTTTATCTCCTTTTCCTGGACATAGAAATTTTGTTATAAGAAATTCAGGAAAATCCCATACCCATCTATCCAATATTTGAAATCCATATTTTTCCACGTAGTTACGTTATACCCGTTTTGTAACAGCGGATAGTATAGTTTCTTACCGGAAAATCAGCATGAGAGTGTAGAATTTAAAAGTTGACCTTTATCTGAAGAGAAGAATGGAGGTCCAGTGTCAGTCTCATCTTTCCCATCCTGCTCTGTAGAGTAACTCCTTATATAACTAATTATGGCTATATTACCTGGGCTTATTTTACGGACACCTTTTTAAAACATGCATTTTTAACATACCCTCCGAATCACACAATCCTGGATTTATAAAATCTATAAAGCTTATAAATTTTAAACTTCTGCATGTATGGTTCCCAATAAGTTAGTACGATTTTATAACAGCTTACAAAAGGGATTCTTCGGATATTTACTATCTTTGAACGTTTTTGATTGGGGGTTATCGGAAGATGCATCAGAAACGTAAAGCGCATTGTCTGAGGAAATTGCAGGACGGTTCGTAAGAAAATTCCCTTCCGCTCACGACGAGACGATACAAGCGAAACGATACCTACTCCGGTTCTATCAGCAGTTATGCTAGCGGGTAGCTTCCCGGAAATGCAGGGATGCGGTAACGAACAGTATGGTTTATCGCAAGGGCAACCCAATGAAAACAGCTTTTGGAGGGAGGAAAATCTCCGAATCGAAATTAAAAATAAAGAATATCAACCCGATGAAAAAGAGTATCATATCCCTATCGACCATTTTGGTCTTCCTGTTATATTATCTGTTAATAGTAGGAATAATTCCCTCTCCTATAAAATATTCAAGTAATGATGGGTCTTTTTTGTTGTTTTATATACTATGCAGCATCCCTCCTTATATCGTATTGCGGTTCATCCATAA
The DNA here is from genome assembly GCA_905216195.1 of uncultured bacterium. Lineage (GTDB taxonomy): Bacteria > Bacteroidota > Bacteroidia > Bacteroidales > Marinifilaceae > Culturomica. The sequence continues at coordinate 27,993 of CAJMSX010000009.1, read as the reverse complement.
AAAGAATTTGATAGAATCTATCGGACTTAAAAAGTCTCCCCTACACGGATTCGTCTATGCACTCATATGTACCTTGCCCATGTTAGTTTATGTAATGTGCGTTGGAAAATGGAATAACACCCTATCTGTTTGGCATTTATTCAATGCCACCCTTATTGGAGGTTTATTTGAAGAACTTTTTTTCAGAGGATTATTGTTCGGACAACTGTTTAGATATGCAAAATGGGGATTTATACCTGCCATATTGATTGCATCTGTCATTTTTGGTTTAGGGCATATATACCAGGGAACAGATGTCACCTCTTCCATTTTGGCAGGGGTAGTCACAGGTCTTGGAGGACTTTTATTCGGGTGGATTTATGTAGAAACGAACTACAATCTATGGTGTAGTATTTTCTTGCACATTCTGATGAACTTCTCCTGGACTGCATTTTCTATCGCAGATAACGGAGCAATTGGAAACACAGGACTGAATATAGCCCGGATTTTAACCCTGATTATGGCTATATTTTTAATAGTGGTGCATAAAAAGAAAAAAGGAGAGCCCTATTTGATAAATCCAAGGACACTCTGGATTAATAATTAGATGCTTCCGTTAAGGGTAAAGCAGATGGCTCCGGATTTTCCCTGAAAAGAAAATAAAAGCTATCCGCATCTGACAAAGACGTTCAGGAACTTCGCTTGCCCATTTATCGGGCAGCTAAAAATGGCTCCGATCTAGCCCCCTATGTAAGGGGACAGGTGGCGTTTGAGGTGGACAAAACTAAACCTGCACGAGGTGGATTACTTATATTTCTCTATCAACCGTATAGTAGCATCTAGCTCTTCCAACAAATAATCAAAAGAGGAGGTAACCACAATATTAGGGATATGGGCCAATAAATCAGAACCTTCGGTGGTGTTCAGTAGATAGCTCCATAATAAATCGTTAGGAAGTTTTTGGGCAAAAATCCGGGCGATTTCGGGATTTCTATCCATGCGGTCATTTTTTTCTTTTTTCGAATCCACATAACTGGTATACAATATACCGGCTGTCTTTACGGAAGCATATGCCTGAATAATGCTGAGACCTAGTTTTTTATCTTTTATCTGCGTAAATAGTGCTGAATTTTTCATCAGTTCCAGCGCATCCGTAGTAAAGGTAAGCAATGAAGTCTGAAAAGGAAGATTGGAATAATAATTCAGCGAATCTTTCGATACGGAAGAGAGGCGATCTCTGTTTTTCAGCAAAAACTGCGCAGCACCTATTTCGGATTCTATTCGTTGTTTCCCCTGTAGAATGGTGTTCCTGTTAGCCTCTAACTCCGATTTTACTAACTGAAGGGTAGTTTTCACATCCCGTTGTGTATTTCGTTCTTCTATCCAGGTATTTCCCATAAAAGTAAGCATGATACCCAATATTACAGCGGTAAAATTGCATAGGAAATCTCCCACTCTTCGATTTGTATAGAAGGATCTTAATTTTTTCCACATCTTTATTTTCATTTTAGGGCCTATTACACATTCTCCATTACAAATATATATGTTTACAGATTCCCGTGCTCCTTTTCCAGGTATTATTTTATTTCCTACGCATCTTTTCTGTGTTTTTTCAGAAATACGCCCTATTTGCGGGTGATCACTCAAAACTTACCGATTCTTTTTGAAAAAATCCGAAAAACGGTAATTTTGTCCCCGAACAAATTGACCGACCCATACGATGTCTATAGAAAAAGTAAGGGCTTACTTTGCGTCACTCGGCCGTGAAAAAGAAGTGATGGAATTTCCGGTGTCCAGTGCCACAGTTGAACCTGCACGGATAGCCAAAACCCTTTCTTTCCAGGGAGAGGATGTCCAGCAGGGTATATTGGTAGTTACTGCCGGGGATGCCAAAATCGACAACAGTAAATTCAAGCATTATTTCAAAATGAAGGCCCGTATGCTGAGCCCAGACAAAGTAGCGGAACTCACCGGCCATACCATCGGCGGGGTTTGTCCTTTTGCCAATCCCGAAGGTATCAAAACTTATCTGGACATTTCCTTACAAAGATTCGAAACTGTTTTCCCGGCTTGTGGCAGTAGCAATTCAGCCATCGAACTGCATTGCGATGAATTGTTCACCTATGCCCGGGCCATCGAATGGATTGATGTCTGTAAAATCTACTGACCTTTTTAATAGAACTACGGAAAAGGAGAATACCGGCTATTTCTTTACCCATTTTCCCGCATCCTTATCGTGCGTAACTCGTGGGATGAACAAAGCAGAAAAAACTCCTGCAATGTATTGATATCGCAGGAGTTGTCTGTTTTTTATCGCCGTTTGGCTTTGTTCTTATGTGTTTCGCCTGGGATTCCTAACTAAATTTTCATCAAAAACAAACCGGATTATATATGATTGTTGAATTTCCATAATCCGTATAATCATCATCGTCATATAAAGTAACTAATGTATAATCGACTGTTGATAATGTTGCCAGTGAAAGAAAGTCTTTAAATAAAGAAGCTTTATTAAAAAGTGTAGAAAATGAGCATTTAACAGTACTTGTTAACTCACACTCTATATCCTCTGTTAGTAAATACCCCTTACCCTTCTCTGTGTTTTTAAAACCTGCACTACCGTAAAATTAAAGAGTTGTTATGTTTAAAATTAATATACAAACTTAATTCTTATTGATATGGAGACTATAAGTTTTATTATTGCATGTATTGCATTTGCATTTAGTATTTTCACTTTTATATTTTATGATCATAAATTAAAAAAGCAGGAGAAGATATTAAATGAATATCAGCTTAAAAAGAATGAGACAGAAGAAATGGAAAATAGGAAAGCCAAAATTAGGGGAAATATACTGAGAGGTGAAAAAGGAAAAAGATTTTTGAAAGTTTATAACAACGGAAAATTTGAAGCTTTGAATATAAGAATAGAATTTCTCAGTAATTTAGACGGGATGTTTTGTAACTGTAATAATTTTCCTTATGAATTGCTGAACCCTGAAGATTCAACTGAAATTCTCCTTCTTCTGACGGAAAGTTGTGCCAATACAATAAAAGTAAAATTTATTTGGGATGATGACTTTCAATGCAACAATGAATTTACACAGATTCTGACGTTGTAGTGGATTATACTTTCTTCTTTATAAAACTATATACATAAGCGTCCGATACCGTAATGAGAGATTATTTTTCTAAGATCCTTACACACTGTATCTCTTACAAAAGAAGAAGATTGTTTCCTGAGCTTTTTTATTTTTTTGATAGTAAAATCTCCCTCCAGACCGAAATAGGCATAATCAAGGGCCAAATCTATATCCTCAGAGAACCGCTCTATGATATGCCAGATTTTACTTAAAGAAGTTCCTCCTTTAAAAATCAATTTATCTGAGTAAGGAAGGGCAAAAACCAATTGCAACATGACAGTAACCCACAAGTCTTTTTCAACAACTTCAGGAACCAAAGCAGTTTTGCTGCTTGTTTGAACAATCACCATTCGCTGTTGCTCTTTGGATAAATTGAAGAACTTATTCATAAGAATTTATTATTATAGATTTTATCCACCCCGGCATCAAACTTGAATCCTGCATCACGTTACTTTTACTTTCTTTTTGTAACAACTCCCGGATCCTTTGCCTTACTTCCGGAGTTACATTATTCTCGCCCAGTTCTTTTAAGGCAAAAACAATCAGCATTACAAGCCCGTTCCTGAAAGCTAAAAATTTAGGAGCAATGCGTTTGAATTGTATACCTTTCCCTCCCCCTATTTTTATCCTCCTCGGACTACCGTCCGTCAGATAAACAATGTTCATCGGTACCTGGGTCGATAAGCCAAGTCTGTTTAAAGCAACATGACCCGTAGGTACAATACGTATCTTATCCCTTTTAGCAATGCTTTCAGCTATTGTATCCAAGCTCGGATATAAAATTCCAAGTCCTAATTCTTTATCTATTTTAGGGTAATAATATATTCCTCTGCCCAACCGGATTAATGACTATGATTTTACCAACCGTTCCAATGCTTTCAGGACCGATTTTGATTCTCCGAATTCAGAAAAATCGGAAGGGAAATATATTTTACCTTCACCGGCTTCCCTGATTTTTGACATAATCTGTGATTCTATGCTTTGCATATCTCTTATAGCTTTGTCGCAAATTTATATATATTTTGCGACAAACCAAACCCGATTTTAAAATTCAGTTATCCGGATTTAATACTTTAAATTATAAAGTTATTAGGGTTTAAACCCTAAAAGGTTAAAGTTACGGAGATGGATGAAGATTCTCGTTTATGATTTTTGTTTTCAGGCAATGTTTTAAATTTTACGCAGATATATACTGTGCCCGAATTCGGAGTATTGGATGGCTTTCAGAGTAGACAAAGCAGAAAATAAAAACTCCTGCAATGTATTGATATTGCAGGAGTTGTCTGTTTTTGTCGCCGTTTGGCGTCTCTTCCAGTGATCCAGCTAGGATTTTATACCCAGCGATATATCTTACATTTTCAATAAGTTACAAAAACACATTTGCAAACTCCACCTATTTCGCATCAGATAGATTTCTGTCGGTTGCTGCCGTTTACGTTGCTTGATGCTTAAAAATAGAATAATTTAATTGATATACAAACTCAATTTTTATGAATAATCGAAATTAAAGCTTTAGCTAAAGTGTTACCACTCTTCAAAACCCTTAATAAAACAGAATTTTTATTATCTGCTTTTTCTATTTCCTTTTTAAATTCTTCTATTTCTGCTTCTTGTACAGACATCTTTTGCAACTCTTTAAGTATTTTTGAAAAATTAGAGAAATCAACTAAAGCTGCAATTTCTTCTTCATTATTTTTATTAACTTTATTGGCAGCATTCTCAGAAGCCTGTCTCAATCTATTCAAATCTATTCCCATAATATTACTTTTTTAGTTTATTCATTACTTTATCAATCTTATCTTCATTATCTTTATATTTATTAATCCATTGCTGGCTATTTTGAAACAATGAATCAATTTTTAATAAAGATTCTTGCATTTTTTCATCAATTTTTTCCGCATCTATAATTTTAGACAAATATCTTGTTCTTTCTTCTTGTATCTGTTGTATTTGAGAAATATTATTAGTTATTGAAGAATTCATTGTTTTCGCTTTCTGATACTCACTTATAACTAACGCTTGCATTTCTTTTCTTCCTTGTTGTATGGGCGTTAATAAAATGTTTCTTTGTTCAATATATTTTTCTTGTGCGATTTGAGTTAAAGCTTTCAGTATTTCCATTCTATCTCTTTTATCTAAAGAGTTTATAGCTTCCTCCCATAGAGTTTCAATATATTCCTCTTCAAATAACATATCCAAATATGCAGGATACCATTGATTGTCCAAAAATGTCAATATTGTTTTTTCTTTTTCATCAAAATATAAATTAATGATATCTGTATTGTTCTTCTGAAGCACATCTATTTGTCGCTCTAAAAGATTTGACATTTCAACTGTCGCTTTGGGAAGACTTGCACATCCAAATATTCCTAAAATAAAAAATAGTAATAAAATTCTTTTCATAACTCACAATATATTACATATAATCAGAAATATCTCTATTTTCAGGAATAAACCCAAGTTGTTTATTTTTGTTCAGCAGTAAATAAGCTAACTTCATATAATCATGAGGTGACATACTCCATTCAGTAATAATATCAATCACATTTTCCATGCTTGACATATAGGTCATTCTTGAATCTGCTCCCCTTTTTCCTGAATTAATGTTTTTCTTCTCTTTGCCTGTTAATAAAATAGACTTCAATTCTAAAATTGGTTTTCTGATATTAGTATCTTTAGGTAATACCGATAAAAGAAATTTTTGAATACCATTATAAAACAAATCATATGATTTATCAGGATCTTCAATAAGAGAAACATTTAAAAGTTCGTTTAATTCTTCTATCTCCTCTCTATTTTCCTCGGTCAATCCAAATAATAATTTCTTTTTATCATTCTGTTGAGCTTCAATGATTCGTTGTGCGGCTCCAATTAATTCTTCTAACTTGTCTTTTTTTAATTCCATAACTATGATATTTTTCTATATTGTTCTCTTATTTTTGATACTGCTTCACTTAGATTCTTGAAGTCTATTGGATTATAAATAATATTTTTTATTGCAATGTCTGAACTAAGCAAATATTTTGCATATTTTGGAAATTCATCTTTTTGTCTATCCTTTGGTAACCTTTCTAAATATTGTCCATAAACTAAGCTCGCATGAATACCCAATTTTTGTGCGAACATATCAATTTTATAAGGATAATTTATTATCTTTAAAGCAATAGCAAAAGCCTGAGGTCCTATTAAAGCATCAAAAGCAAATTTATCAGCATCATCCTCTGAAACAAATAGATCACGCTCTTGTGAATCCGATATATGAAAATTAGCTTTAGCAATATACTCATAATCATTAATAATATGGTATAATTCATGTAATAAAGTCCCCCATAATTTATCATACCTTTTTCCTAAATCGGTAATAACAATACAAGGCTTTTCATTAACAATCATCGAAATCCCAAAAGCTGTTGTCTTTGTATGATATGATTGAACAAGAACTGTGATACCTAATTTAAATAATACACACAAAACAGTTGTAAATCCTTCTTTAGTATCTGCTGAAAAAGTTTTCAATCTTTTTATAAATTCGATCAAGAATTCTTCATTATACTCAAAAGAATTATTAATCTGTAAAAAAGTAAGCCTTGCACATTTTAGCCAAAAATTCAGCATTTTCTGTTTTTTCTTTTCATTAACAGAACGTTTTGATTGACTAAAAAGAGGAATATTAATACCTAAACTACTATATTCAAAAATACTATTTAATCCAAGAAAACTACATAATTTTTGTTCTATTTCTTCATATTTAGTCAGGGAACTGATTACTCCACAAGCCTTTAAACCTTCCAAATCAAAATTTTCAAGTAAATAAGCCGTTCTTCTTGTTTTTTCAATACTTTCAAGCTCTTTTTCGCCCACATTCTGAAAAGAAATAGAAAAAAAATCCTTATTTTTAATATCTAAAAGATTTATTATTTTTATGACATGACTAAATTTTAAATCAATTGCTGTACCATCTAAAATACTTTGGACTGTTTTACGATCAATATCCAAAATATTAGACAAAGCAAGAACAGAAAGTACGTGTTCTTCTTTATATTCATTTAATAAATCCTTTATAGATTTTGGTGACTCAGCACTATTGAATCTTCCATTATCAAGTGATCTAATATTCATGATTGTCCGTTTTGGGACAAAAATAAATAAAATAATTCACAAAACCTGCAATTAATTGTCCTTTTATGGACAATTAATCTCCTTATGACAAAATTTATCTTTAAATTAAAACTTAAATATTTTTTCAAATAGATTCATTCTTCTTGGCTTTCTCTTTAAAAGCTCATAAATTGTTTCTAAGGATACTACTGTATTCTTTTGTAATTCATAAACATACTCTTTCACATATTTATGATGTCCTAAAATACATTCTTTTACTCTCTCAATCTTTTCCTCCTGCTTCTTATTCATTTCTGCAACCTTCTGAAGGGTACAAGCCAAAAATTGAGCCATTATCTCTTCAGTAACAAATTTCTGTCCTGTAAACTCATTACAGACTTTTTCAATAGTCCCTAACTTTAATTTTATTGTTTCCAATTCCGGATTCTTTTTCAGGTTGTCCCGGATTTCTTCTAACATGGCATGAATGCCCTCTAATATGATTTCCTGTTCCATAATCTTATAATCCTAATCTGCGTTTTTTCTTCTTCTTTTTCCTTAGTTCATTTAATCTCATCTGTTCGCTATCGTCAGGCATACTCCCTGAATGGGAAAAGCCAAATAAACTTCCGCCGATACCTAAACCTGTATTTGTTACTTTCGGTGCTGAATTGTCCGGTTTCATTATTAAGGTTTCCTGTTGCTGCTGGCTGTTTTGGTTTAGTTGTGCATCCAGCTTGGAATAGCTGAAATTCCGGTCTATCTCCGAACCTTTAAAACTGTATTCTCCCTTATTAAAAGATATCCCCTGTACCTCATTAGTCTTCCCTTTGTATTTAAAGCGGATTTCTATTCCGTCTTTTGATAGGTGGCTTTGCAATTGCTGCCAGTCCTTTGAATGTTTTAAACTGCTTTTAAGAGCCGTATAAATCTCATATTTCGTTTTATCCGGTTCTTTCAGGCGGTCTTGTTTCACACTCACTTTACCGGGAGCAAAATACAAACCGTGTTTTTGTTTGAGCTGTTTACAAACCCGCTCATTCCGGTAGCGGTCGTTTTTATCGGTAATGGTTTTGCCATTGTTGTCGATCCGGTTAAAAACGATATGCACATGAGGGTGTTCCCGGTCATGGTGACGGACGATAATATACTGGGTATTCACAATCCCCATTGCTTTCATGTATTCACGAGCAAGGTCTATCATTTTCCAGTCGGTCAGTTTCGGTGCATCTTCCACGGAATAACTCAGGGAAATATGCCCTACCGGCTTTTTAATATCTGGGTTCATCAGGCGTTGAGTAGCAAAACTTTGTATAATGCTTTCCCGTGATTCACCCAGTACACCTGAATAAGCCAACAGTTTCGCCTGGTCTTTTCCCAGCACATAGGAAACACAACCCCTAAACCCGCTTCCCTTGGTTATTTTTCCAATCATCGGAAAGCTGGTTTATGATTTCCACAATCCTCGTTTTCAGTTTTAGAAGTTCCTGTACGATAAGCGCAAAACCTCCGGCATTTGCCCGGCGTGCAAGCTGGTTCAGGTTGTTGGCTTCCCCGGCAAGCTGGCGGATCACGTCGGCATCCTGTCGGCTCACACGGCTGACAATCTTACCCCGGATCACTGCCTGACGGATATAATTACTTAGGGGTATACCTGCCTGCAAAGCACGGTTACGGATGGCGTAATATTGCAGTTCGGTCAGCTTCGTACTGACAACCCGGTGGTATTTTTCCATCCGTTTTTTGGGTGGGCGTCCTCCTGTTTTTGATGTATGGTTTTCCATTTGCTGCTCTTTAAAATTGTGACCAACGGGAACAATTTTCCCTTTGCCAAAGGCAAAGCAAGGGGTTTCGGTAGACCGAAACATAACCTTGCTACTTTACATGATTTAAGGGGGATATGGGTGTAATAACTACATGCAGTATATACTATTCCCTACAATTTCCGCCATTGTTCTATATCGTCATGATAGATTTTAAGATGATGAAGGGCAAGATTTTCTATCAGCCCCGAAACGCTCATTTTACGGTCACCTAATTGCCGAACAATGCGGTCAAGCCGCTCACGGGTGGATGCGCTGACAAAAACAGGTTTGCGGTCGATAATCCGGGAAGCCTGCAAAAAGGTTTGGCGGTATTCTTCCAAAGATACCCGGCGGTATTTTTTATCGGACAGTTTCGGGGTTCCGGTTGATTCTTCGGTATATTCTCCGCTTTCCTGTTTCCGCTCGGTAGAAGATACGGGATGATGCGGTTTAGTCTGTTTATTGTTTGCACTAAGTACACCGGATAAAATTTGTTCATTGTATTCAGGATATGCAGAAGAAGGTTCTAAGCCTGCTATCATATCCTGTAAAACTACTTCATTAATTACTTTCTTTGCCATTGGTTCAGATTTAAGGTTTATAACTGTATTTACTTTGCTTATTCATTCCTGTATGCAGAATGAACACCACAAAGGAAAGAACTATTTTTGATAACAAACAAGTAATCAAAGCGTTGCGGATTATATTGCTTTAATGCTCTTTATTTTTCAGCGTCAAATGATATTCCTGCCGTAATCCGGTATATTCTGCTTTTTCAACCCGGTTTTTAAGCTACTCCAAACCATTTTGACGCCACAGACTACCATTGTCTAAGGAAATGTTCTGTCAACGATTCTCAGCTTCTATATTTGCCCCATAAAAGGTTTTAAACCTCCCTGACAAAAAGACAAATGGGGGCGAATGGAGACAAATAAAGTAAGATTACGTCAGGTATTTAAAAAGAGGATATTTTCACCATAGATTTGTCCCAAAAACCACAAATAATGTATAACAAAAAAGATAAGAAGATGGAAATTATTGCTATTGAAAAGAAGACACTGGACGCTGTGGAAGAAAAGTTCGGGCAGTTTGTCAATCGGATGGATGATTTATGTTTCAGACACAACAAAAAGATTTCCCCGTGGCTGGATAATGCGGATGTTTGCCGGATGCTGAATATCAGCAAAAGGACATTACAGACTTACCGGGATAACGGGACTATTCCCTACACACAAATCAACCATAAGATGTTCTATAAACCGAAAGATGTGGATAAAGTATTGGAACGACTCAGAAATCAGAATCAACCTATTAATAAATAATTTATCACTATGGAAAAAACACAGATCATTACAAGAGAAAACGGAAAAGTAACTGCCTTTTTTAAGGCATTAGACCGGATGCTGGATAATGTGGAAGCATTAACCACAAGTTTCACACCTACACTCAACGGGGAACATTATCTGACGGATCAGGAAGTTTCCCAAAGATTGCATATTAGCCGGAGGACTTTACAGGAATACCGCACTACGGGGAAAATTCCGTATATTCTTTTAGGTGGAAAAGTACTGTATAAAGAATCGGATATTGAAAACATGCTGGAAAAGGCATATTGCAGAATTTGGAAATAAAGAATCTCTCTAAGAAGTAATTTATTGTTATAAAAATAACTGTATATTTGTGACGTACTTCACATAACGGAGGGCGAGGAAACTCGCCTGATAGATGGAGGTGTATTTTTTAAATACACTTCCTCTCCATACGGCGGTTCCGTACCCCCGTGTGGAGCGTTAATGCGCCCACTGCCCTCCGTGGTGAAGTACAACGGGAAAGGCGGAACCGTTTTTTTCCGCTCCAAGCAAAAACATATGATTATGGATAATAGATAACTTTTAATAGTATATCGTACCGTCAGTAGCTTTACAACGGATTATCAGGAAAGAAATCTTTAATTGAACACTTCAGAATTTTAGCTATTTCATTCAAATGTTCAATTTTGTACTTAGATGCACGTTTCGGATTTTCAATATTTCCAATAAAGCTACGGGAAAGATTTAAGCAATCAGCCAAGTACCTTTGACTATAACCTAACTCTTTCCGTCTTCTTCTAATTTCCTTTATTACAAATAGATCAATCCCTGATTTCATAATACCATAAACGTTTGTAAATAAAGGATATTTCTAAGGATTAGACGGACGTCCATTGACGTCATTTATAAATAAAACGAGAAGAATAATGGAAAGTTTTCAGGATAGAAATCAATCTATCAAAGTTGATAACTTTTTCTCTTATCATATGACGATAGTGCGATGGATGAAATTGTTGTAAAAGCCGGAAATAACCCGTCAGGGTTATTCTGACTTTTTCAATGATTTCGTGTGAGGACGGGGAACTGCGGAGCCCATCAATCAGGCTCAGGTCAGCTCCCCGGACAGGTGCAAAAGCGAAAAAACAGTAAATCACTTAAATACAAATCATATATTTCACATCCAATGAATAAACTATCCCTTACTATCCCGTCGGATATGACAAGTACACATCAGATCGATAACTTTATCGAACTCATTATTGATCGTTTTGAGTTACCTCAATCCCTTACGGAAGGATCACCTTATCCATCATTGAGGCCGTACATAATTCCATCCTCTATGGAAACAAACGGGACCCGGAAAAGACAATCACCATTACGGCCATCAAAAATTCCGCAAAAGTGATCGTAACAGTAGAAGACGAAGGAGAAGGTTTTGACCTCAGCAAAATTCCCGATTTCAGCAGGCCCGAAACCTTTATGCAATGCACCGGAAGAGGACTTTACCTGATGATTACCCTACCGGATGAACTGCTCTTCGCTAAAAGAGGAGCTAAAGTGATTATGACCTTTTCTTTAAACTTTAACTAACCGTGAAAACATTCATTGCCATTATCGCCTCTTTCGTTTTAGGTATTCTGATCGGTTATTATTACAGAGATGGAAGCGTAGAAGAAGAAATCCGGGAAAAGCTGTATGAGCAGGAACGGCAGGAAAACGAGAGAAGAAAACAAGAAAACGACCACTTACTGGAAATCATTAACGGCAACACAGACAACTGGGAGGAAAAATGGGAAGAGTATATCATGGAAGAAATGATGAACGAAGGACATCCCGTTTAATGAATCAAAGCTACTCTTTTTTCGGTGAGTAGCTTTGTTTCATTCAGACCCGTTAAACGGCGAATTTCTTTCGCAAGGTCTGCATTTCATCCGATACGGTACGGTCAAGGATTTTCGCATAGATTTTGGTCGTACGTATATCGGAATGACCCAACATTTTGGCAATAGATTCCATAGATACCTTATTCGCTACTGCAAGACAGGCGAAAGTATGACGGGCAATGTGTGTAGTCAAAGGTTTGGTGATTCCGCACACATCCGCTATCTCTTTCAGGTAGCTGTTCATCCGCTGGTTGGACGGAACAGGCAGGATAACACCGTCCTTTATGCACTCCGGATGATTCCGGTATTTCTCTATTATCATCCGGGGTATTTCCAGCAAAGGAATATTACACATATTATCCGTCTTTTCCCTCGGCTTACGTATCCAGTATTCACCGTTTACGCTGCGTATAATATGCTCCGCCGTCAGGTGCTGAACGTCAGAAAACGCCAAACCCGTAAAGCAACAAAAGATAAAGATATCCCTTACCACCTCCAACCGGGGAATGGTAAATTCTTTATTCATCAGCACCTTTATTTCTTCTTCCAAAAGGAATGCCCGGTTGGTCGCGGTCTGCTTTAGTTTGATTTCAAAGAATGGGTCTATCACAATCCAATGATTAGCCAAAGCCAAACGGATAATCTTTTTCAGGTTTTTCAGATACTTAACGGTGGCATTCTGACTACACGGCTTGTTGGTTTTAATGTAGTGTTCAAAGCCCCGGATAAATTCGTCAGTAATGTCTTTTAAGGGAATATCCGTCATCCGGTATGCCTGCTTCATATATTCGGAAAGATAGCGGACAGTTCGTTCATATCTCAGAACCGTTCCTAAAACAAAATCCTTATCTAATAAGTCCCGGCATTTTTTGTTGTGATCGTTGAATACCTCCAGCAGCATTTTAGGAGATTCTCCCTCACCATAATAACGGCGTTTGAGGATTTCGGCAGTAATGGGTTTGCCGTCCTGTTCAAGCTGGCGGTATATCTGCAAGACTTTGGTACGGACGGTTTCAAGGTAGTGATTTAACTCTTGGTATTTGCGTTCCTTGCCGTTGGCACATTCTTTTTTAGCATTCCACTTACCGACCTCAATACTGCGCTTAATCTGCACCTCAGCACGCTTACCGTTTACTGTGATGCGTAAACAAATAGGAGCTTCACCGTTTTTAAGGAGTTTCGTCTTCTTGATGAAGAAAAGGATTGAAAAATAGTTCCGTTGCATACGACTGAATTTTAACGGGTTAAAATTAGGTTTTTTAGTCGTAAACAGCGTTATGCAATAAACAGTAAATCAAAGCATTAAAACCTGAATCGGTGGACTAAAACCCGGGCGGAATCAAGTCCACCGATTTCACCGGATTTCCCTGCTGAAATCTGCTGTTTTTTGAGGTTTTGCCTGAAAACAGAAACTCCCGAAATTCGTTGAATTTCAGGAGCTTGCTTTGTTTTTCGCTTGTTTTTGTGATCCGCCTGGGATTCGAACCCAGGACCCCAACATTAAAAGTGTTGTGCTCTACCTACTGAGCTAGCGAATCATCCCTTTCGGGCTTATTTGCGGGTGCAAAGATAGAGCTAAATATTGAATCTGCAAATTTTATTTGCATTTTTTAAGAAGAAAATCCGCTGAACGGGACTCCTCCGGAAGGGAAGTGTTAAGGGTGAATTTTATCTCCCGTTTTGATTGTGGAACACTGACGTTTTTTATACTTTTGCAAGTATTCAAAAAGGAAAAAATGTTTTTAGAAAGTACCAACCGGTCCGGATGGGTAGAGGTGATTTGCGGTTCCATGTTTTCGGGTAAAACGGAAGAATTGATCCGCCGACTGAAACGGGCACAGTTCGCCCATCAGAAAGTGGAAATATTCAAACCGAAAATCGATACGCGTTATTCCGAAGAAGATGTAGTTTCCCACGATGCCACCACGATCCGTTGTACCCCCGTCGAAAACTCAGGAAATATTCTGCTACTCACCGGAGATGTGGACGTGGTGGGCATAGATGAAATCCAGTTTTTCGACGCCAATATCGTATCCGTATGCCAGCAATTGGCAGACAATGGAATCCGGGTCATTGCCGCAGGCCTGGATATGGACTACATGGGTAATCCTTTCGGGCCCATGCCCCGTCTGATGGCCGTAGCCGAATACGTCACAAAAGTACACGCCATTTGTGTGCAATGCGGCAATCTCGCCCATCACTCCCATCGCCTTTCCGCCGACGAAAATCTGGTCATGCTGGGAGAAAAGGACGTTTACGAGCCGCTCTGCCGGCATTGTTTCAATAAAACTAAATCGGGTAGATAATTATTCCTCCCATATCAGGGACTCGATCCGGGAAAGCCGGGTTTTCAAAACCGGAGCCAGTTTTTTACGCACAGATACCGTCAGGCTACACGAGCATCCGAAGTCCCGCTGCAATACCTCGGGGTCCTCTTCTTTGATTACTTTCATAACATCGTTCAATACGGCATAGCCGAAATGAAAACGCAATTCTTCCCGTACGGTCTTCTCTACCGGTTTCGCATGTGCCAAAGCATCGGCAGCAGCCGTACGATAGGCATTGATCAAACCGGAAACCCCCAGTTTGATTCCTCCGAAATAGCGAACTACTACCACCAGTATATCCGTCAGTTCAGCGGAAACAATCTGTCCCAGAATCGGTTTGCCGGCGGTGGAAGAAGGCTCACCGTCGTCGTTAGCCCGAATCCGCGGATTGCCGGCTCCCAGCCGATAAGCATAACAATGATGACGCGCATCGTAATAGCGGGTCCGGAGTTCATCCAGTATAATTTTCACCTGTTCTTCGGAAACCACAGGATAAGCGAAAGCCAGAAACTTACTGCCTTTCTCCTTATATAAACCTTCCGAAATGTTCTCTATCGTTCTATATACGTCTTCTTCCATAGACCCCATAAAAAACAGGATTCGAAATCCGTCTGGCTACCGGATTCCGAATCCTGAACTTATCGTTACTCCGGCAGAGCTATTTACTGCCGTACAATTTTCGCTGTATTTCCTCTACCTGCATTCTGAATTTCCGGTCCGTTTCCATCAGGTCCGCCACCGCCTTACAAGCATATAAAACCGTCGCATGATCTTTTTTCCCGATTTGGCTTCCGATAAACGATAGGGAAGCGCTGGTATGATTTTTACAAAAATACATGGCCAACTGACGCGCCTGCACCACTTCCCGCTTCCGGGTCTTTGCCTGCAATACTTCCGGTTCCAGATGGAAATGATTGCAAACCACTTCCTGAATCCGTCCGACGGTCAGTTCCTCGGCAGCCTGCCGCTTCACCATCTTCCCTAAAATATCCTTTACCAGATCGACCGTTAAATCCTTCTTATTGAAAGTAGACTGGGCCAGCAAGGAAATCATGGCGCCTTCCAGCTCCCGTACGTTATTATTGACGTATTTACAAATGTACTCGATCACCTCCTCCGAGAATTCGATCCCGTCTTTCCGAGCTTTATATAAAACGATTTCCTTACGGGTTTCGTAGTCCGGAGATTTGACCTCAGCCGACAAACCCCATTTAAAACGCGACAACAGGCGCTCCTCTATGCCGCTCAATTCGGCCGGCGCTTTATCCGAGGTCAGAATTAACTGTTTTCCCAGTTGCTGCAAATGATTGAAGATATGGAACAAGGTATTTTGAGTCCCCGTCTTTCCGGCCAATTCATGAATATCGTCCAAGATCAGCACATCGATCAACTGATAAAAATGAAGAAAATCGTTGATCTCGTTTTTCCTCACCGCTTCCGTAAACTGTGTCTGAAATAAATTCGTCGAGACGTATAAAACAATTTTTTCAGGATAGTTCTGTTTTACTTCCAATCCGATGGCCTGGGCCAGATGAGTCTTACCCAAACCGGAACCTCCGTAAATCAACAGGGGATTAAAAGCCGTACGCCCCGGATTCAAAGCAATAGCCATACCCGCCGATTTAGCCAACCGATTGCAATTGCCCTCGATAAAACTTTCCATCGTATAGGAAGAATTTAATTGAGACTCGATCTGCAACCGATTCACCGCTCTTTCAAAAGGGTTTTTCAACCCGACCTGATTCTGTGCACCCAGAAAGATGGTATTCGCTTCAGGCTTACGGACCGGAGCAGAAGACACGGTCATGGTTTCAGGCTTTCGTTTGTTCTCGACCACTACAGAATATTCCAATTTCGCATTCGGACCGATTACGGCCTTCAGCGAACTTCTTAAAATGTCTATAAACCGTTCCTCCAAACACTCGTAAACATAGCTGCTCGCCACCTGGATCGTCAGGACATCGTCCCGGAACCTTACGGGACGAATCGGCTCGAACCAGGTCTTAAAAGTCCTTGGAGGAAGTTGTTCCTCTATTAATTTCAAGCACTTCGACCAGATATTCTTACAATCTTTTTCCATAGTTTTTTATTAGACAGATAGTTTTAGTTTCTTTCTTTTTTCTGTTTTGGGAAGGCTAAATTCAGAAAAAAAATCCGGATAAAAAAATGGAGTTTTCATTGATTTTTTCAAAAAGAGGCTTAGGGTTTATTTATCAGCACATTAGATTTAATATTCTATCTATCAATATTTTAACCCTGAAAATCAACCATAAGTTAAGAGTTATAAATGAAGTTCAACTTATCAGAAACCGCATGGCTTTAACCGGGAGGATATCTTCTCTAAATGCCTAAAAACAAAGTCCGGCAGTCCTTGAAACAATTAACATAATAAAAAGCCTCTAAATTACATTATGTATATTACATTTAACCATAAACTATCCCCTTAAAAACTTTCATTTTTCAGATATTTTAACAATAAATGCGTTTTTAAAGCTTTTATTAACTTTTTCTAAAGACTTTTCTGCTTGCTTCAGGTTTTTATAGGTATCGATCAAATATATAAATCTGCCCCTGTATTTTATTTCTTTCAGGTTAGGATATTTCAAATAAATATCAGAATTTAAAGCAAGAGGCTTATCGGAATCGTAGATAGCGATTCCGTATGGATCCGTCTGGTTTCCGCCTCCGCCGGAACCTAAGCTGATCAAGGAAAGATTCACGAATTTCTTGGGATTGGCCCTGAAGTCTACGAGCAGCTTATTGAGGTTTTCGGTTACGTCCGTCAGGTTATAATATAAATCGTCGTCATTGATGATTTCTCCCAGCGTTCCTTTCCCCCGGTTTATTTTTACGGCCACGGAATCCAATTGCAGCAGCATATGATTCAGGCGTTCGATCGTCTTATTCAGGTTAACGGCTTTGAGAGAATCGCTGATGACCGCGATGTTGCTCAGCCCCCGGCTGATGTCGGAATTGCTTTTTTGCAAATTTCCGGTAATACTGTTCATATTCTTGAGGATATCGGAAATCCGGCCGGATTCTCCCACAATCAGTTCATCGAGGCTACCGGAAGCATGTTCGACATTCCGGAGGGTCCGGCGGATACTTTTCAAGCTGTTTTCAATATTTCCTTTGGTATCGTTGCTGAAAATTTCCTGAACCACGGTCAGCACGGAATCCAGAGAAGAAAGTATATTTTCGGCTTTATTTTTCAGAGGCTGAATCTGTTCGTTGACCTGTTCCATCAATCCCAGTTCGATCTTGGTGGTCAGGGTATCGCCGCTCTGGGCATACTCCAGGGAATTCCCGGGAAGAATATTGATGGAACGGGACCCCATCAGGTCCATGCTCTGTATCGCCGCCACCGAATTAGCGGGAATCTCCAGATTTTTCCCGATCGAAAACTGCACCAATACCCGGTCGTACCGTTCCCCTATAAAACGAATGGCGTTCACCTGTCCTACGTGATATCCCCGGTAAACGACGCTGCTGGAAACCTTCAGACCATCCACCCGATCGTAGATTCCGTAAAATAGGTTATTCCGGTCAAAAAGCGCTTTGGCTTTCAAAAAATTGATACCCCAAATGAGGATAATAACCGCACCGATAGCCGTTACCGCTAATTTAACCTCCCGTTTGATTTTCATTTTATTTTAAATTTCTTTTCTAATTTTCTCGCTTCTGCAATATTAATCAATTTTCCTTTATATACGGCTATAATAAAACAGTCTTTAACCGTTTTGCGGGCTTTTTCCCAATTTTGCTTCACCACTGCATATTCACCGGATTTTCCGATATAGTAGCGGTAACGCCCGCCGATGTGCAGTTCACCTACTTTTTCCGGTTTATATAATTTACCGGGATCACTCATTCGTCCGGTTGCCGACGCCAATTGCACCGCATAATAAAAATCTTCTTTCGGTTCCGGAACAGCCGCATGGGCCTCTTCGTGATGGACCAATACGGCCGAATTGCGCTCCACTTCGGTCCGGTAGGCTTTAAAAGCCCGGGCAATGGCCTGAGCCATCTTCTCCTGTCCTTCCTGCGAAAGCAAAAAACGTTCTTCCTCAGGGTTGGATAAAAAACCCAGTTCGACGAGTATAGCCGGCATTGCTACGTCTTTCAGCACCAAATAACCCGCCTGCCGCACGCTCCGGTCGACTTTACGGGTCGTCTTCACCAATTCTTCCTGTACCGCTCCGGCCAAGGTGAGGCTCTTCCCCAAATAGACATTCTGCATCATCGAAAAGATGATATAAGATTCCGGCTTCGACGGGTCGAAACCGGCATATTTCAGGGTGTAATCGTCCTCATATTTAATGGCAGCGTTCTCTTTCATAGCCACCTTCAGGTTCTCCTCCGACTTATGTAACCCCATCACATAGGTTTCGATTCCCCTTACGGACTTATTATTCACGGCATTTACGTGAATGGACATAAATAAATCGGCTTTATGGGCATTGGCAATTTTCCCTCTTTTGTTCAAATCCACCTGTACATCTTTGTCGCGGGTATATACCACCTTTATATCCGGATTCTGAGCTTTAATCAATTTCCCCACCTTCAACGCCATGCTCAGCGTAATATTTTTCTCGTAGCCTTTCTTACCTATACAGCCGGGATCCCGTCCTCCATGTCCCGGATCTATGCAAATACACCTGATCTTCCCGATATCCTCCTGTCCATCTGTCACTCGGGGAAAAAAGAAAATAAAAAATACCAACAAAATTCCACCGGCTCCGTATCGAATTATCATGATATTTAAAACTTTTTAAAAAGAATAATGAGTATTAACAGTCAATATTTCTTACATTTGCCCTCCGTAAACAGGAAGCTAACGGCAATTATTTCAATACAAAAATAATATAATAAATTGCAAATTAGAGAATATATATCCCAATTTATTACCTTCGGCGCCATTTTTATGTGGATGGTATTTTCTGCCGGAAGTCTTTCTGCACAAGAAAAAGCGGATTCTCTATACCTTAAAAAAAGGGGGCATGTCGAAAGAGAAACCCTCACTATTGTAAAAGACACGGTCACCACGGATACAGTCAGTTCCGACACGGTAGTGAAGGAGAAACCTTTGTTCGAAGACATTATTTCCTATAATTCGGAAGATTCCGTAAGGTTTTCCATCGATCAGAAAAAGGTATTTTTATATGGAAATGCTACCGTCAAATACCTGACTACCGAGCTGAATGCCCAGTTTATCGAACTGGATATGGACAAGAAGGAGGCTTTTGCATCCGGCTTACCGGATACGGCCGGGGTATTGATCGGTAAACCGAAATTCAAAGACGGCAATCAGGAATTCGAAAGTCTGGAACTGCGTTATAATTTCGATACGGGCAAAGGTTTTGTCAAGGAAATCATTACTCAGGAGGGGGAAGGATATGTACAGGGAAAATTAACCAAACGGTTATCCGATTCCATCTACTGTGTCAGGGATGGTTGGTATACCACCTGCGATCATCACGATCATCCGCACTTTTATATCCGGATGAACAAAGCCAAAATGATCAAAGACAAAAAGGTGATTGCCGGCTTTTCCAACCTGGTAATAGAAGACGTGCCTTTACCTATTGCCGTACCTTTCGCTTTTTTTCCGATTACGAAAAAAGGAACATCCGGGGTGATCATGCCCACTTACGGAGAGGAAAGAATGCGCGGTTTTAACCTGAAAAACGGAGGTTATTACTGGGCAATCAGCGATTATATCGACCTTTCGGTTACCGGTGATATCTATACCAACGGTTCCTGGGGAGCCAACCTGATTTCCAACTACCGGAAAAGGTATAAATTCAACGGTAATCTCAATTTCTCCATGAGCCGGAATCACACCAGCGAAAAAGGCCTTCCCGACTATTCGGAATCCAATGACTGGTCGATCCGCTGGACGCATGCCCAGGATGCGAAAGCCAATCCTTACAGTACTTTTTCCGCTTCGGTGGATATGTCGTCCGCCAATCAGAATTACTACAATTCGACCAATATCAACGATATTGCCAACCAACGAAAACAATCCAGTATTTCCTGGAGCAAAAAATGGCCCGACCGGCCGTTCAGCCTCACGATGGCCTTCAACCACAATCAAAACAGCCGGGATTCCTCCATTTCGATTACCTTGCCGAACGTAAACTTCCGGATGACGCAGATTTATCCCCTGCGGAAGAAAGGGAAATCGGGCGACCTGAAATGGTACGATAACATCGGTATCTCCTATACGGCCGAACTGAGAAACAGTATTCAGACGCAAGAAGACCTGCTGTTCAAATCTTCTTTTGTCAAAGACTGGCAAAACGGGTTTAAACACTCCATTCCTCTCAGTACGACGATCAATGTTATCAAGGATGTATCCCTGACTCCTTCTTTCCAGTATGACGGAGTACTTTTTCTCAGCGCGATCGAAAAAAACTGGGTATCGGACACTGCCTACGACAAAGGCGGATATGTGAAAGTGGACACCAATTACGGTTTGCATTACGCCCACAATTACCGGGGAAGCGTTCAATTGGCTTACAACCCCACTATTTACGGTATGTATATGTTCAAGCCCAACAGCAAAATCCACGCCATCCGGCATGTGATCCGTCCGAGCGTCTCCGTCTCCTATTCTCCGAAAATGGGGGTAAAGAAAAGCAAATACGAAAAAGTATACCTGGACGGAGACGGGGCTGCACAGCACTACTCCATTTTTGAAAACAAAATTTACAGCGTTCCTTCCGGAGTGGAAAAATCGTCGGGAACGGTCAGTATCAGCATCGACAACAACCTGGAAATGAAAGTGCGCAACGATAAAGACACCACCGGAAATGAAGAATTTAAAAAAATCAAGCTTCTGGAGAGTTTCAGGCTGGCTACCAGTTATTATATTTTCGCCGATTCCATGAATTGGGACAGGATCCGCCTGACGGCCCGAACCAAAGTATTCAATAATAAAGTCAACCTGGATTTATCGGCAACGATCGATCCGTATGCCATCAATGCTGATGCCCAACGAATCAACAAATACAACGGAGGCCTGGGCCGTTTGACAAATGTGACCCTGACCAGCGGTTTTCAGTTTTCGTCGGACAACGGACAAAACCGGGAAAAGAAGAATGACCTGGTAGGAGGATTCTACGATCATTATATGGACTTCGACGTCCCTTGGTCATTCAATGTGGATTACAATCTCTCCTATGCAAAATCTTACAGCAAAAACCCGGTCCCCGGAGCCAAAAAACCGGTTGTCAGCTCCACATTGACTCAAATGCTACGCATTAACGGTGATTTCTCCCTGACCCAGAAATGGAAACTCGGATTCAGTACGGGTTACGATTTCGACAACCACGAAGTGACGGCCACCAGTTTCAATGTCACCCGCGACCTGCACTGCTGGGATATGACCTTTTCCTGTATCCCTTTCGGGACCCACCAATCTTATAATTTTCAGATCAATGTCAAATCCAGTCTGTTACGGGATCTGAAACTGACTAAAAGAGAATCCTGGTACGATACAGGCACTTACGGGCGCTGACGTACGGCTTCGAAAAGGATGACGGCGGCTGCAGCCGAAACATTTAAAGATTCGATCTGTCCTTTCTGAGGAATTCGGATTTTATCGTGCGCCAGGTTCAACAACCCCTCCTCTATTCCTTTGTCCTCCGAACCCAGAATGAGAGCGACAGGCAGGGTAAGATCTACCGAAGTATACAGTTTCTCTGCCTTCTCAGAAGCGGCGTATACGACCATTTTCCGGTTGAATTTCAATTCCCGGACCAGTTTTTTCAAATTCAGTATCCGGCAAACCGGAATATGGTACAAAGCTCCGGCCGAGGTTTTAATGGCATCGGACGAAATTTTTGCCGAATTTTTATTGGGAATCACAATCGCATGCGCTCCGGCGCACTCGGCACTCCGGGCAATCGCTCCGAAATTCCGGACATCCGTAATCCGGTCCAGGATGAGAATAAAAGGCACCTCTCCCCGGTTTTCCACCTCGTTCAACACCTCCTCGATATCCCGGTAAGCCACCGGTGAAATTTCTGCCAAAACGCCCTGATGATTCCGATCGGCAAAAGCCCGGAAAAACTCATCGGGCACGTACTGAAAAGGAATGTCCTTTTCCCGGAGCAACCCGAAAAGATTTTGGAACAATTCGCCTTTCACTCCCTGTTTGAGCATGACTTTATCCACTTCTTTTCCGTCCTGAATCGCTTCGATAACCGTCCGGATTCCGAATATACATTCCTGTTTGTATTTTGCCATAATCTTATCGTTTAACGGCCTCCTCTTTCTCTTTAAAACAATGCTCTCGTCACAGATTTACCGTAATATTAATTTCTATTTTTCAATCCTTCCAGGATTTCATGGGCATCTTCCCATTCTTGCAGAAGGGAGTCCAGCCTTTTTTTCGATTCGTCGTAATTTTTATACAACCGCTCATCCACCTTCCCTCCGGCCATCTCTTCCTCCAGTTTCCCCATTTCTTCTTCCAAGCGGGATATTTCCTTTTCTATACTTTCTACCTTTTGTCCGGCCTTCCGGATTTCCCGGTTTTGCTGTTTGCGTTCTTCAAAAGAAAGCTTTCCGGCATTTTCTTCATTTTCTTTTTCCGGCATCTCTCCGCTACCTTTCTTCTCTCCCCGCTTCCTCCGGAACTGTTCGTATTCCCGGAAACAGGCGATCTTTTTGGCAGCCAGAAAATCACTCACCCCGCCCAGATATTCCTTGACCCGGTGATCGGCAAATTCATAAACTTTATCCGCCAGTCCATTCAGAAAATCACGGTCGTGTGACACGACGATCACCGTTCCCTCAAAATTCTTCAAAGCGTCTTTCAATATATCCTTCGTACGCATATCCAGATGATTGGTAGGTTCATCCAGAATCAGCACATTATAAGGCTCCAGCAACAAGCGCACCATAGCCAAACGGGTACGTTCTCCTCCCGACAATACCCCTACCTTTTTCTCCACCTCTTCACCGGAAAACAGAAAAGCCCCCAGTATATCCCGTATTTTTTTCCGGATTTCCCCTACGGCTACCCGGTCTACAGTATCGAGTACCGTCAGTTCCGTATCCAACAGGTTCGCCTGATTCTGTGCGAAATAACCGATATTCACATTATGTCCGATCTTCAATACCCCCTCATAAGGGATTTCATTCATGATCATCCGGACCAGGGTAGATTTTCCCTCTCCGTTTTTCCCCACGAAAGCGACTTTTTCTCCTCTCAGTATATCGATATCCACTTCTTTCAGAACGTTTTTCTCTCCGTAAGACTTACACAAGGCCCGGCCGTTTATCACCACCTCTCCTGAACGTACAGCCGGCTGAAACCGGATAGTAATCCGGGCGGAATCTTCCGGTTCGACTTCTATCCTTTCGAGTTTCTCCAACTGTTTGATACGTGATTGAACCTGGACGGATTTCGTCGCTTTATACCGGAAACGATCAATAAACGCCTCCGTATCCCTGATTTGTTTTTGCTGATTCTGATAAGCCCGCCATTGCTGCTCCACCCGTTCTTTACGCAATTCCGTATATTTGGTGTACGGAACCTTATAATCATATATTTTGCCCAAAGAAATCTCCAGGGTACGGGTAGTGACATTATCCAGAAAAGCCCGGTCGTGAGACACCAGGACGACAGCCCCCGGATAAGTTTGCAGAAAGGACTCCAACCAGGAAATGGATTCGATGTCCAAATGATTGGTAGGCTCGTCAAGCAAAAACAGATCGGGCCGGGACAACAAAATCTTCGCCAGCTCAATACGCATACGCCATCCTCCGCTGAACTCTTCGCAGCGGCGATCCAGATCAGCTCCGGTAAATCCCAGACCTTTCAGCACCACTTCGATTTCCCCGTTCACATTTCCTTCTCCCCGCATGCTTAACTGTTCGGTTTTCTCATTGATTTGATCCAATAAGCGGATATATCCTTCTGATTCGTAATCTTCCCGTTCGGCTAAACGGGCGTTCAAACGATCCACTTCATCCCTCAGCGCAAACAGATCCGAAAAAGCTTTTTCCGCTTCCTGCCGGACCGTATTTCCATCCTCATACACCATCGTCTGTGGTAAATACCCCAACCGCACCGAAGAAGCCATCGTTATATTTCCTTCAGACGGTTGTTGCAACCGGGCCAGCATCTTCAACAAAGTCGATTTTCCCGCCCCGTTCCGTCCCGTCAGACCGATACGATCTTTCTTATTGATCAGAAAAGAAACCGAATCCAACAGATAGAAACCTCCGAAAACTACACTTACACTATTTACCGATATCATAAAATAAATTCAAACCTCGAATTAAATGGATTACCCGGGCACAAAGATATAAACAAAGCGGCGTTTTCCGTATTTCTGCTTTTACTTTTTGTTCCTGCTTTTCAAAACCTGTCATTTGTCATATTTTTTTTCTGGCAAATATTTTTATATTTGTAGGCCATAATAATAATCTAATTCTTAATCTAACATTTAATTCATACAAGCTATGTCCAAAGGAGTTTACAGATTACCTAACATTACCAATGAACCGGTAAAAAGTTATGCACCGGGTTCTCCCGAGCGTAAAGCATTGAAAGAAAAACTGGCAGAAGTAAAAAATACCGTGGTGGACCTGCCGATGATTATAGACGGTAAAGAAGTTCGTACCGGCAAATTAATGGATATCCGGCCTCCTCATGAACACAAACACTTGCTGGGTCATTACCATCAGGGAGATGCTTCCCACGTACAGCTGGCGATCGATGCGGCTATGAAAGCGAAACCGGCCTGGGAAAAGATGAACTGGGAAAGCCGGGCGGCAATCTTTTTAAAAGCTGCGGAACTGATAGCCGGTCCTTACCGGTATCTCATGAATGCCGTAACCATGCTGGGGCAATCTAAAAACGCCTTCCAGGCCGAAATCGACTGTGTAGCGGAGTTGGCCGATTTTTATCGTTTCAACGTAAAGAATATGTACGAAATCTACCACATGCAACCGAATTCGGCTGCCGGCATCTGGGATCGTACCGTATGGCGTCCGATGGAAGGATTTATTTTTGCGCTGACTCCTTTCAACTTTACGTCTATTGCCGGTAATTTACCGGGAGCTCCCGTGCTGATGGGGAATGTATGCGTATGGAAACCGTCCAAAACTGCCGTATACTCCGCCCACCTGATCATGAAAATATTAAAAGAAGCCGGTCTGCCCGACGGAGTTATCAATCTGGTATATTGTTCCGGACCGGCCGCTTCCGAAGTAATTCTGAGCAGTAAAGATTTTGCCGGTATACATTTTACGGGTTCTACGGGCGTATTTAACAGCGTATGGACCAATATCGTAAAAAATATTGCCAAATATCGTACTTATCCGCGTATCGTAGGGGAAACCGGAGGAAAGGACTATATTTTCGCCGATCCTACGGCTCCTGCCAAACAAGTAGCTACCGCCA
This sequence comes from uncultured bacterium, assembly GCA_905216195.1. GTDB lineage: Bacteria > Bacteroidota > Bacteroidia > Bacteroidales > Marinifilaceae > Culturomica. The sequence goes on along the minus strand of CAJMSX010000009.1, from coordinate 2,032 downwards.
TGGTCCGGGGTGCCTTCGAGTATCAGGGACAGAAATGTTCGGCGGCTTCCCGGGCTTATATACCTTCTAACATCTGGCCGGACGTGAAGAAATACGTGGAAGAAGACCTGGCTAAAATCAAAGTGGGAGGAGTGGAAGACTTCACCAATTTCGTAAATGCCGTGATTGACGAAGACTCCTTTGACAAATTGGCTAAAGCCATAGATGAAGCAAAAGCTTCTCCGGATGCTGAAGTAATCCTAGGCGGTAAATACGACAAGTCGGAAGGCTATTTTATTTATCCGACGGTTATCTTAGCCAAAAAACCCGACTACATTACCATGCAGGAAGAATTATTCGGTCCGGTGCTCACCGTATATGTATATGAACCCGATCAGGTAGACGAAACCCTGGATATTCTGGATGCAACTTCTACCTATGCCCTCACGGGAGCGATTTTCTCCCAAAGCCGGGCCAATATAGAAAAAATGACGGAACGTCTGACGCATACCGCGGGGAATTTTTATATCAACGACAAGCCGACCGGAGCTGTAGTAGACCAACAACCTTTCGGCGGAGGCCGGGCCTCGGGTACGAATGACAAAGCGGGTTCCGTACTGAACTTATTACGCTGGACCTCTCCCCAAACCATCAAGGAGACTTTCGTTCCGGCTACGGATTACATGTATCCGAATTTCCTGGAAGAATAACCTTTTCTATTTTCTATAAAGACGGGACGGAAATTTCTGTCCCGTTTTTTTCGTCCTTCCGGCAAGCCCGGCCCATTTCTATTTTATATTTTTTTTAATATCTTTGAAGTCCGATTTTCGATTAACAAAAATATTCGCTTATGTACATGCTTGTTTTAATGTTACTTCTTTTGGTAGTTCCGGGTAATTCCTTCGGACAAAACATCCCCGTCTTTCCTCATCCTCAATTCCGACAGGACGGAGAACAGTTCATTACCCTGGACCGCCCGTCGGTTCTTATCGGAGAAAAAGAGGCCGATCCCGATGCTGTCCGGTTACTACGCCAGTTGATAAAGATATCCGATAAAAAAAGAGGATACAAAATTTATATCGGAGAGAAAAATGACAAGGCCGTTCGAAAATACGCTGCCCTCATTCCCTCAAAACCGGGGGGCTACTACCTTTCGGTCACACCGGAAAAAACGGTAATCGCCGGACAGGATGAACGCGGCACTTTTTATGCCCTGCAAACTCTGGCCCAATTGCTTCAGGACAACCGGCTACCGGAAACCGAAATCACCGACTTTCCTACGGTCACCTACCGCGGAGTGGTCGAAGGATTTTACGGACAACCCTGGAGTCACGACGACCGCATCCGTCAACTTCAGTTTTACGGACAAAACAAACTGAATACTTACATCTACGGTCCGAAAGACGATCCCTACCACAGCTCACCCAACTGGCGGAAGCCTTATCCGGCGGAAGAAGCTGCCCGTATTCAGGAACTGGTTCGCATTTCCGGCGCTAATAAAGTGGATTTTGTATGGGCGATCCACCCCGGTCAGGACATCCGCTGGAATGAAGAAGACCGCCAGAATCTGTTGAATAAGTTCGAAAAAATGTACGAACTGGGCGTACGTTCCTTCGCCGTTTTTTTCGATGATATTTCCGGGGAAGGAACCGATCCGAACCGTCAGGCGGAATTACTCAATTACCTGGACGATCACTTCGTAAAAACTCATGAGGGCGTCACTCCCCTGCTGATGTGCCCTACTCAGTACAACAAAAGCTGGTCCGACCCCAAACCGGGAACCTACCTGGATATTCTGGGAGAGCGGCTCAATCCTTCTGTGATGATTATGTGGACGGGCGACCGGGTAATTTCCGACATCACCCGGGAAGGTCTAGAATGGGTCAATAAGCGCATCCGCCGGCCCGCCTATGTGTGGTGGAATTTTCCAGTGAACGACTATGTACGGGATCATTTGCTCATGGGACCGGCTTACGGATTGGATACGGCAGCCGGCCCGGAAATGACCGGTTTCGTAAGTAACCCGATGGAAAAAGCCGAAGCTTCTAAAATA
>CAJMSX010000008.1 GCA_905216195.1 uncultured bacterium | reverse complement strand
CCGGGAAATCGACTGGGGGAAATATACCGGAGGCTATTTGTCGGCCATCGATTGGTCACATTTACCGGAAGGCTGTGAAACTTTGGAAAGTTTATTTTACCGGGCCGGGGTTTTTATCGGCTGGCTCCGGCAAGAGTATGCCGGAAGGCATGTACTGGCTGTGGGGCATGGAGCGATAGACCGGGCTATACTGGCTTTTGCGGAGGGAAAAACAGCCGCGGAGATGGTAAATTTGCCCATTATGGGAAATACTTCTTTTGTACGTTTACAATTGTGAAAGACCGAGAAATGAACGAATATGAAAATATATACCGGAAAAGGGGATGCAGGTACTACCGGAATTCATGGCGGGAAACGGGTAGATAAGGATGACATCCGGATTATCGCCAACGGTAGCCTGGACGAATTGAATGCCGTAGTAGGGGTGGTGCGCGCTTATTTACCGTCCGAACACGAATGGCAACCCTTGCTTTTCCGGATTCAGACGCTGATGATGACGGTTATGTCTCAGGTGGCGACACCTTCGGCGGACAGAAGCCGGAACCCGAATCGCTTGCCGGAAGATGTAGTCGGTTGGTGTGAAAAACACATCGATGCATTCACCATGAAACTGGAAGATACCGGATATTTCGTTTTGCCTGGAGGCAATTTGGTGTCCTCTCATCTGCAATGGGCGAGGACGGTGGTGCGGCGGGCAGAGACCCAGTTGTGGACACTGCACCGGAAAGATGCCGTACCGGCAGAAATTCTGTGTTTTATCAACCGTTTGTCCGATTTGTTTTTTACCATGGCCCGGTTGGAAATGCAAAGGGAGGGAGGAATGGAAGAAAAATGGAAACCTTTTGCTTATAAAGCCAGGAAACCGTAGAGAAAAGGCCGGTGGGGCCCATCCGATTATTTATGAATGTGCAAGTGATGAAACCGGAAAATAAAAAAGAGCGATACGGACCGCTAGTGCGTCCGATTATGTTTGTCGGTACGTGTTCCGATGCAGGAAAAAGTGTAATAAATACGGCTTTTTGCCGGATTTTTCGTCAGGACGGATATCATCCGGCCCCTTTTAAGGCTCAGAATATGTCGTTGAATTCTTTTTCGACTCCTGAAGGAGGTGAAATCGGACGGGCCCAGGCCGTGCAAGCGGAGGCTTGCGGTTTATCGCCGCATACCGATATGAATCCTTTACTGTTGAAACCGACGCATGAGAAAAGTGCCCAGGTGATTCTCAACGGCCGCCCTGTCGGGAATATGAGGGCGAAAGAATATTTCCTTTCCGACAAGCGGGAATTGTTTGAGGAGGCGGTGGGGGCTTTCAAGAGGTTGGCAGCCCGGTATAACCCGGTGGTGCTGGAAGGAGCGGGCAGTATTTCCGAATTGAATTTACGGGAACGGGACATCACCAATATGCGAATGGCTCGGGAAGTGGGCGCTGCCACTTATTTGGTGGCAGATATCGACCGGGGAGGAGTATTTGCTTCCGTATACGGTTCCATTGCTTTATTGGAACCGGCGGAGCGAAAGCTGATGCGGGGTATTCTTGTCAATAAATTCCGGGGAGACATTGCTTTATTTGAAGAAGGGCGTCGTATTTTGGAAGAATTGACCGGCATTCCGGTGGTGGGCGTGATACCTTATTTCCGGGATATCCATATTGAAGAGGAAGATTCAGTGGCTTTGGAATCCAAAGCTTGCCGGGCGGTAGGCGGAAAAATTAACGTAGCGGTGATTTTATTGAGACGACTGTCGAATTTTACAGATTTCGACGTATTGGAAAGAGACGGCCGTTTTCATGTTTACTATACCGATGATCCGGAGGAAATCAGAAAAGCCGATATCGTGATATTACCGGGAAGTAAAAATACCATAGCGGATATGAACTATATCCGTTCCAAGGGAATTGCGGAGGCCATTCTGGAAGCCCGGAAGGCCGGGAAAAAAATCGTTGGAATTTGCGGAGGATATCAGATGATGGGAATGCGTATAGAAGATCCGGAAGGAGTGGAAGGTCCTATCCAGGCGGTGCCGGGTTTGGGATTATTGCCTCAGGTTACTTCGCTTACTTCGGAGAAAGTGACCCGGCAACGGAAATTCCGGTTTCAGCAAGGTGGGGATTGGTGTACCGGATATGAAATTCATATGGGAAAGACCCGGCTCACAGAGGGAACTCCCGAAAGTCCTTTGAACGAATTGGAGCACGGCGGTAAAGACGGCTATCGGTTGGATGCCCATTGTTGGGGAACTTACATGCACGGCATCCTGGACAATGCGGTTGTGCTGGATGAGTTGGCCGCCGGGCTGTCGGAAAGGGAAACGGTTGGTTTCGATTATGCGGTGTTTAAAGAACGACAGTACGATTTGCTGGCGGAACGGGTGCGTGCGGCTGTCGATATGGAATATATTTATGCGTCTTTGACTTCCGGTGGGTGAAGGGAGAAATCCGGAGCCGGTACGATCAAGGAGGTTGAGGCAGGACTTTTTGTAAAATTTTACAGAAAAAAGTTATGATACACGGACATGGAGACGATGTCTATCGGGCGGGACAGGAAGTAAAAGCCAATTTTTCTACCAACGTGTGGTACGGATCGGATGTCTCTTTTTTCAAAAAATTATTGATAGAGAGAGCCGATGTCATTTCGCATTACCCGGAACCCGATGCCGGCTCTTTTCGCCGGGCCGTCGCCGCTTATCATGGATTAAGGCCGGAAGAGGTGATTGCCGGAAACGGAGCGACGGAGTTGTTTTATTTGGTGGCCCACGCTTTTGCCGGAAGCTTTACCGTTTTGCCGGTGCCTTCCTTTACCGAATACGAAGACGCTTGTGCCTTATACGATCATTCGCTTCGGTTTATCCGGAAGGAAGAAATCGGACAGTTGCCGGATGAAGCCCGACTGATGTTTATTTGCAATCCGAACAATCCGGACGGTACGATATGGGAAGAGGAAGAAATCGTGGGTTTGTTGGAAAGTTATCCCGATCTGACTGTAGTGGTCGATGAATCGTTTATACATTTTGCACCGGAGGCTCGTTCAGTTTGTAAGTATTTGTCCGCTTATCCGAATTTGCTGATTATCCGGTCGATGACTAAAAGTTATGCGATTCCCGGCCTGCGCTTGGGATATATGCTGGGAGATGCCAGCCTGATCGATTTTATCGCTTGCTATAAACAACCCTGGACGGTCAACGCCTTGGCGATAGAGACCGGGAAATATTTGTTGGAACAAGGGGAATCGCTTCTGCCGGATGCTCGGGCTTTGTTATGCCGCCAGCAGTCATTTTCAACTCAGATTGCTGCCGTTCCCGGTTTTTATCCTTTGCCTTCCCGGACTTCCTTCTTTTTGGTTCGTACGGATTACGATGCAGCTCGTTTAAAACAAGATCTGTTGGAACGGTATGGAATTTTAATCCGGAATGCTTCTAATTTCCGGGGTTTGAACCGGCACTATTTCCGGATAAATACGCTGACGGAGGAAAAGAATCGCACATTGATAGAAGCTTTGAAGATTTATGCCGGATAATTTTTTTCTGATAGCGTTACCTTTGGTTGCCGGCTTTCTCCTGGATGAGTTATTCGGAGATCCCCGCTGCCTGCCTCATCCGATTGTAGGTTTCGGAAAGATGATTTTTTGGGCGGAGGAGAAATTGAACCGGAGGAGGTACCGTTTTTTTAAAGGTTGTGTGGTTGCTGTGATTTTTCCGTTGCTGGTAGGTGTTTTCGGTTGGGGATTGACGGTAGGGAGTCTTGCCGTGGGGGATTGGTGTTTCGGCCTTGTAGCTACCGTTTTTGTTTTTTACGGCTTGGCCAACCGGAGTCTGATTCAGGAAGGGGGGGAAGTGATCCGGGTGCTTCGCACACAGGGTGTGGAAGCGGGACGAAAACGCTTATCGTGGATTGTGGGCCGGGATACGTCGGAATTATCTTCCCGGGAGATTTATACGGCCGTTTTAGAAACTATGGCGGAGAATCTCAGCGACGGAGTGGTAGCTCCTCTCTTTTATTATGCTTTGGGAGGTTTTCCGTTGATGATGGTTTATAAAATGGTGAATACCCTGGATTCCATGATCGGATATAAGGACGAGCGGTACCGCCGTTTCGGTTGTTGTGCTGCGCGTTTGGACGACGCCTTCAATTATATTCCGGCCCGGCTGACGGCATTCCTGATGGCAGTGGTGGCTTGGCGCCGGGGACTTTCCGGTTTTATACTCCGCTATTGTTATATGCATGCCAGTCCCAATTCGGGCTTTCCGGAATCGGCTATGGCGGGGATTTTAAACTGCCGGTTCGGAGGGGCTCATGTTTACCACGGGGTATTGGTAAAGAAACCCTATATAGGGGATAAGGACAGGGAAGTCGGCTATGCAGATTATCGCAAAGCTGTCCGGGTAAATCAAAGAGTAGCTTTGCTTACCCTGTGTCTGATCGTGCTTTTATACGGATGCGGTTATCTGGCTTCTGCTTGGTAAAGGGGGCATCGGTTAGAGGTCTATAAGCGGTAATTTCCCGTCATGCGCCCAGTAAAAATGTATATAGCTGGCGGTGACATTTCCCACCCGGTATACCGGGGTATCCGTTTCGGTATTTCTGGCGGTCAGAACTTTTGCTACCGAAGGTAAGGGAGAATCGCCGGATAGGATGCGCGAATAATGAAATTCATGCCCGGAATATATCCGATCTTGGTAAAGGACTTTACGGTACCCCAACCGGAGTTTCCTATTTTCCATGGTGGCCCGTTGAGGCAGAAAACCGCACATGGGGTAAGGAGTGCCGTCGGTATCGAAAATGGATTCCCCTAAATACATCATCCCTCCGCATTCGGCCAGTAAATGTCCGTTTTGCCGGCAATAAGCCAGGACGGAGGCTCGCATGCTTTCGTTTTTACTCAGGGGGGAAAGATAGAGTTCGGGGTATCCCCCCGGCAGATAGACGAAATCGGAAGGAGGCAATATCCGATCGTGTAAGGGACTGAAAAAAGTGATATTTCCCTTGCTTTCCAGAATGCGGATATTTTCCGGATAGTAAAAATTAAAAGCTTCGTCCCGGGCTATTGAAATCCGTAAAGACGAAACGGGAGAAGCCATCGGTTTTATTTCCGGAGGAGGGGGGGCGGGGCTCTGACATATCTCCAGCAGCTGGTCGATAAGTACGGAGCGTTCTACCTGAACCGCTATCCGGTCTGCAAATTCGTCAAAACAATATTCCCGGTCGATGTTTAATCCCAGATAACGGGAAGGAATTTCAATATCTTTACATTTGGGCAGATAGCCCAGTGCCTTCACTCCGGCATCCTGGCAAGCTTGCCGTAAATGATCATAGTGAGATTCAGAGCCGACGAAATTGAACAGGGCCCCGGCTATTCGCAGCCCGGGACAAAAATTTTTGAAGCCATAAAGGATAGCGGCTACCGTATAAGCTGTTGAACCCGCATGGAGGACCAATATAACCGGTATATCGAGTATACCGGCGATTTCGGCACTGCTTCCCTGCATTCGGTTATACCCGTCCAATAAACCCATTACTCCTTCGATAATGCAAACATCCGCGGTTTCGCTTCGCCGGGCATATACTTCCCGGAGATGCTCCGGAGAAGCCAGGAAAGCATCCAGGTTGTAGGAAGGCCTGCCGGCCGCCGCCAAGTGGTGTTTGGTATCGAGGTAATCGGGACCGCATTTGAAAGGTTGTACCCGTAATCCCCGTTTATAAAGCGCCCGGAGTAACCCCAGTGTAAAGGTAGTTTTACCGCTGCCGGAAGAAACGGCCCCGATAAGGAATTGCGGTTTGGGTGTAGGAAGAGTTTGCATTTACTTTTCTTCTGGTTGACTGAGGATACAAAAGTAATACCTCGAAGAGAATTTCCATGCTCTTCCCTTATTTTTCGATGGTGAGAAGGCATTTTTCCCCAAAAGCGGATTTAGGAAAGAGGTTGTGTAAAAAGAAAGCGGGCTCCTCCGGTATAGGTCGGGTCCAGCATGACTTCTCCATCCAAAAGGCGTGCGATTAACCGGCAAATGTGCAGCCCCAAGCCGTTACCCTGGGAGAAAGCATCGAGTTTCTCAAACCGTTTGAAAATTTGTTCCGATTTTTCAGGCGGTACTCCCGGTCCTGTATCGGTCACCGCAAAAATAATCTTCTGCCGGTTTTTATCTATCCGGTAAGAAAGATTAATTTCTCCTTCGGTCGTAAATTTAGCCGCATTATTCAGGAAATTAATAAGGATTTGTTGGACACGGAGGGGGTCGGTGACCACACACAAATCCTCCCCGCCTTCGGGGGTAAAGGTGAGTTTTACACCCGTTTGTATTCTCTGTTTTATGCTGCTGATTACAATACGGCACACTTCGTTGATGGGCTGGGGGGCTTTGACCACTTTTAATTTCCCGGATTCTATATCCGCCAGTTGTAACAGGTCGTTTACCAGATTGAGCAGGAGTTCACTGTTGCTGTGAATGATATTTCCGTATTCTTCCAAAGCCGGATTGAGTTCTTTGGTTTCCGAAGCCAGCAGTTGCGAAAAACCGACCACGGCATTCAAAGGCGTGCGGATTTCATGGCTCATATTCTGAATGAAAAGACTTTTTATCCGGTCGGAAGCTTGTGCCTGGTCGCGGGCTTGTTCCAATTCGTTTTGAGTTTTGAGCAGGGAAGCTTTCTCCTGTTGCAAAGCTTTTTCCGACTGTTGCAGCCGTTTAATCAGTCGGCGGTTGTGAAAATGGAACAAAAACATGGTAAAGAGCAAAAATGCGAGCAGAGTTGCGATGTAAGCGGTCATGAGCCGGGACTGATGTTCGGCTTTCATCAGCACTTCCCTTTTTTCTAACTCCAGGTGGGCGTTACGGGCGTTGAGACTTTCTATATCGAATAATACCTGCAATTCTTTGTATTTTTCCTTGGCCCGGTTGTTGTTATAGATGTCGATCGCTTTAACGTATTCTTCCAGAGCTTTCAATAACTCTTCCTTCTGTCCCAATATCCGGGAAATTTCGATTTGATACCGTAATAAAACATGACGGGATACCGTATTCTCCTTTCTTCCCAACGCTTTTTTCAGGTAGGGCAAAGCTCGGGCATATTCTTTCTTCGCCATGTGGTAATACAAGTGGGGACGGGGATCTTCCCCGTAGAAATTTTTCTTTACTTCCTCATGAAAACGACATAAATTTTTCATTTTATTATAACAGGAATCCACCTCGGCAGGCGTCAATGCCGGATAATTATTCAGCATACGTCGGTAAATGATGTAATAGAAAGAATAGTAATTCCGAAAGGTTCGTCCCTGCTTTTTATAGAATCTTTCCCTTTCGTGGATATATTCCAACAATTTTTTGTCTGTTTCGATGGCCTTCGCATATTCTTCTCCATTCGTATACAAGATGGCTAGTTGGATTAATATGCTGGTTTTGAGATAGTAATTCTCCGGAGGAAGTTTTCCGACCAGTTTTTCCTGTTCCTCCATGTATTTGGTGTAAATGTCCCCTTGTATGGATTGTCCCAGGTGTATGCAGAGAATACGCAAGTCCAGGATTCGTTCATAGATATCTTTTTGCTGGTTTTTTCTATACTTATCCAGCAATTGTTTGAGGTTGTCCAGTTTTTCCTCGGCAGAAGCTCTCCGTAAATAGAAACTTTCATACTGTCCTTTTAGAAATACGATCAACCCTTTACTTTCGTTGGAAGGGGGCAGTTGTTCCGCCAGGGAAATATAAGAACGGAGGGAATCCACGTTTAAGTTATTTCCTAATTCGAGCAGGGCCTCGGTCTGTACCTGAATATTTTTATTTTGCTTAGCTTCATTGTATAATTGTTTGAAATAGTGAAATTTAGTGTCGTATACGGAAGAGATATCCGCTAAATCCCGCAATAAGGTATAGCGCTTCTCCGGATTGGTCGTATGAGTTAGCTCCGCGGTAAGTCGGGATACGACACCGGGCTCTTTTTCACTTTTTAGCGGATGTGTGAGACATATACACAAAAGCAATAAAAATATGGACTTCCTGTTAAATAGAATTCCCATGTACTGAATTTTTCACAAATATATATTTTTTAGGGAGTTTATACAATATTTTTCTTTTTGATTTGAAATACAGGTAAAATGTTTTTTCACATCTCCGAGATAATGTTTCTGAATTTTCATATCTTTTTATCCCCGTTTCGTTTTTTTAAAATCGTAATTTATAAATCAAAAGTAATCCTGAAAATTAATTTTTCATGTTGTTTTTTTAATTTTTATTTATATTTGCAGACGCATATTTCCGGTAGATGTAAAGAATACGATCCTTAAAAGTAAAACAAATTTATGAATGAGCTGAATCAAACGAAAAAGCAGAATATATACCAAACTACTGCCCGGAATTATTATACTATGAATACAAAAAGATCTCTCTGCCTCCTTTTTCTTTTACTGCAATTTTCCCTATCCCACGCCCAATCATTTTCCAATTTAGGTTTTGACTATTGGCAAGGGGAAAAATTTCCTCTCTATTGGCAACATCCGGGAATGACTGTATTTCCCGATTCAGTTACTAAATTGTCCGGACAATATGCTTTGAAAGCAGTACGTCAACAGGCGGAGATAGAGACGAGAAGTAGTCCGTATGGATTGCTTTTCCAGAATGTACTGACCGCTTTTGATCAGGCAGCTCTCGATAGCAAGCAGCTCCGGGTTTCTGCCCGGATAAAAAGCCGGATTGCCGATACTTCGGTCTGTGTGGCCACTTTTCTCCAGATCGTGGATCCTCTGATTCCGGAAAACAATCATATAGCTATGGGAAACAATGCGGCCAACCAGGATTGGGGTACATCGTCCGCCTCGGTCAAGCTTGGAAAAATAACCCCGGCTTCCACGGTACTTATGGGAATTATTTTGATTGGAAAAGGAGAAATCTGGGTAGACGACTATCATATAATATGTGATCAGCAACCCTCGGAAGAGGTCTGTCCCCGAAAAACGGATCTGACGGCAAAAGAAAGTAAATGGCTGGCTTCCCATATTATTCCTATAGACAACGAAATACTTACCCGCAAAAAACAATTTTCAAAAAAAATCTCAGGTGCGCAGTTGATCGGTATAGGGGATAATGTGCATGGCTCTTCTTCTGTCTTCCAATTAAAAAACATCTTATCCAAAAATCTGATCGAAGATGAGGATTTCACTTTGCTGGCTATCGAGGACAATCCATATGTAGGGGAATCTTTAAACCGATACGTTTTAGGATTGACGGATACGGTAGAAAGCGTTATGAATGTGATGTATAGTAATTCTGATTTTAAAAAATTCCTGTCCTGGTTGAGAGAATATAACAAATCGGCTGCTAAAAAAGTACGGATTTTTGGAGTGGATATAAATGGTAGATATGAAAATCAAATCAAAGATATCGATCATTTCACTTCGAAGAAGTTTGCCCTTCCATTAGACTCTGTTCGTTCTATTTTAGAAGGGGGAATTAAAAATTGGAATCCGAAATCTTATCTACCCATTCCGTTTACCGCGGAACAAAAGCAATATTGCATAGCTGGCTTGGAGCAAATAAAAGAATTTATCAAATCTATGGACCTGGATACTACCCGGAAAGAATTGCTTTGTTATTATGCCAATAATTTATTGCACTATCTAACTTATGACCGGAAAGAACGCGAAAAGCATATGGCTGAAAACATAAATTGGCTTCTCGCCCGGCATCCGGACGAAAAAATGATTTATTTGGCTCATAATTCACATGTCGGTAATCAGAAAAAACAAACCGGAATGTGGTTGAAAAAAATGTTCAAGGAGAAATACTACATGATCGGATGTTGCTATTTTGATGGAACCGATTCATTTAAACAGTATGCTTTGGGCAATTCCCAACCGGTGATCAACGAGGCAATACAAGGATCATACGAATATTTATTCAATCAGATAAAAGAGGAATGCTTCTATCTGGATGTAAGTAAATTGACTGAGCATCCGGTTAATCAATGGTTGTTTCAACCCATGTTGATGAGAAACTATGGTGTTGAACCGTTCAATTATTACCATGAATTTGAAATTACAGACCTATCCCGGGTGTATGACGGGATTGTATTTATAAAAAGGTCTGTTCCCTTATAAGGCTTTCAAAGTTGTGATCATCTACAGAGGCACGAACGGAACCTCTGTTATAGGGTTATACCTGGTGAAGTGAAGGAAATGTCGCGGTTATGGTGATGCGGATTTCTTTCGGATCACTGTGATTTCCCGGCTGAGTCCTCCGGCATTCAACTTGATTTTATAGGTTTTCTCCGTACCGGAAGAGATGGGTTTGTGAACGATGTCTATCCAGCCTGCACCGGTCGCGGCATCATAATGGCGGTTTGCAGCGTCAGGGCCGCTCAGGCTGTCGAAAATCCGGTCCGTCGGGATGTTTGTTCCGTTTCCTTCCGTAGAGTTTGCTTCGACATATACCTGGTCGTCCGCCTGGTTGCTCCAGAAGTAGATGCGCGAAGGGATTCCGTCGTATACGCTGGTTTCCGTTCCGGAAATATTCAGGTAGGGAGCCCCGACATCCCCTGTAACATCTTTCATTTCCCAGTCGCTGACGGCTGAATTGATTTCGATCTGCCTGTCCTTCATCCTGATGTGCAGGTCGAGGATCTGGTTGCAACGGGGGACCATCGGCACCTCTGCCTTTTTGGTGGTTACCCTGCCGCCGGGTTCGGTAAGTGAAAGGGTGACTGTAAGTTTTTGGGTGATGGTATCTGCCGGTGAAGCGTTGAGGGACAGTCCGTCTGCCGACCAGAAGTCGCTGCCCCGGTGGGCCGGGATGATATAGGTGACGGTATTGCTGCGGAACGTTCCGGGATCACTTCCCGGAGTGAAAGTCAGTGTCCTGCGGATAGGTGCAACGGTGTCGAAGTCGTCCGTACTGGTTTCGTATGTCCCGTTTCCAAGGCTTCGGAGCAGGGTGCCTGCCCAGCTGATGCATGCCGGAATGTTGCCGAGGGTCAGGGTGTGTGAACCGGCGGGCGCCGCTGTCTCTATTCCGGTAGCGCGGTCGATGGTGATTTGTAATTTGGCGACATTGCGTGCAATGGCTGCTCCTATTGCCATGCTGTTGTCTTCCTTCACCTCCGGCAAACGCAGGTAGCGGGTGAAAATCTCAGGTGCATTTTCATGGTTTGCAGTCCCGTTGAAGATATACATCGGGTTTTTGTCGGCAGAGATTCCCGGACGGGGAAGGACCAGGGTGGCGCCCAAAGGAGAGACCATAGCCATGTCCCATTTCCCCGTACGCATCATGTAGGTGCTTAGGGTGTTGGAACTGCCGGAATACACCAATCCCCTTACTTCGTGATGGAAGGGGCTGAGCGGATTTCCCGGGATAATGGGATGGGAAACACCGGATTCGGGTTCGGGTCCTCCGGACAGTGAACGGTCGAAACAATATAACCGCAGACCTTTCAGAACTTGCTCGTCCAAGGTGCCGGAGGCTGTGACGCCGAGCATCAGCTGCAACTCATTCTGCTTGTCACTCTCCGGAGCTTCGGCAAAGTAGTCGGTACAGTTGCTGCAAAGGAATGCAGCGGTTAGGGTCAGGGCACAGAGGGTGGGTCTGATTCGGTTCATGGGCATGGTTTTTTATTTTACATTCAGTATGTAAATATGGGGAGCGAATGTGAGTGAAACCTCGGAAGAGGAAGCCTGGTTGGCGGGATCATAAAAATACCACTGGTCATTGTCTACGGGCTGCGCCGGGCGTTTGTACTTGATAGCCATAGGGCCTGAACCGGTGTTTTCGGTTCCGCCGAATTCGATAAAAAAACCCCTTGCAATTGCCATCTCTTGATCAACGGGACTCAAATCGTTCCACCACCGACCATCGTAATTGATTTGCATACAGCATTCAGGTTCACTTAAATCTTTTCCACTCCAGGTAGCTGCATTTGGTTCTCCTCTCTGCCAACTGTTATAACCTACGGCCTGTCCATTCTGAGAGGTTTTACCGGTAAAATAGGTTACGCCTGTTTCGGGTCCGCAATTCCACATAAAATAGCCGAGTCTGTTTGAACCGTCCTTTCTGCTTTCACCTATGTCTATTGTTTTTGCGTCGGTTTGAACGTCGATCCGGGTTCCTCCCGACCAGGCCGCCCATCCCGAGATATTGACCAATACATCATCTTCCTCTTTACTGGTGATGGTTGCCAGGTAACCGCGCATCCCCATCAGATAGTATGATTTTGCTTCGTGGTAGGCGTCGTCCCACCGGACAAACCGTTCTTTGTCTACAAAAACATAGTAATGTGTCGTCCCGTCGGGATGGTCGAATGTGGTGATCGTAGCTCCCGGGGGAAGGTGGGAGGGATTTGCATCTACGGTCACGCTGGCAGAGGTTTTAGCACCTGTGTTGTTCACCGAAAAGGTCATCCCCCGGATAAAGTCGGCCGTCTGGTCGGCTGTGATGGGTTGTGCGAAAAAATAGGTGTATACCTGTGGGTTTGAGCCAAGGCTGGTGTGGGTGCTGCTTGGTCGGATGCCGCTCGTATTCGAGGCAATCTTGCCGTTGAACAGCGATACGATCACGGAAGTGATCCCGTTTCCACTGGTGCAGCTCACCGAATTGTATTTCCAGGTGCTTGGAGTGACCTTGACCGGCTCGCGGCAGGTAATTGCAGTCTGCTGGGCCCGGCATTCCGTGCTGTTTTCGATGACTAACCAGCAGAGGAGGGCTGCACATTTACACATTCTGACAAAAAACAGATTCATATTTCCTTTGGTTTATTCATTCACTTATTCTTTGACACAACGGATACTGTATCCCGCAGTTCCTGAGGTTGCTGAAAACCAGGCGCCTCCCTGTGAGGGGGTATTGCCTCCGCTGCCGCCTGTTGTGGCGCTGGCGGACCAGTAGTAGCCCTGACTGCCTGCGTTAGCGAGCGTCCCGTCCCCCGGGTTCCGCATGCCGGCAAAGGGAAGGAAGAGGGAGGCGTTGTTGTAGGGGTTGTAAAACAGGCGGCCTGCGAAAGCGGCGTTTTTGCCCTCACCGACCATTGCGTCGCTGCCTCCGCCGTTTCCCGGTGCAGTCCGTATCTGCCCCCGGTCGAAATATCCGTCTGCATAATACCCCGGCATAGAGTTCGCTGCCTCCGTCCCGGGTGTCCACCAGATGGACTGCCACATGGCGGAATAATCCTTGTTGCCTGTGGAATTGCCATCTGTGGGGCCGTGGGCGGGCCGGCGGTATCCGGTGGGGCAGGTTTCGAAACGGTCTTTCATCAGGCCGTCTCCGATTTTGTCGGACCAGCAGGAGAGCGGTTCTGTGGCGTCCCATCCGGTTACGGCTGTTGCCGGATTCAGCGGGTTGTAGGCATAGCGTTCGTTGTTATAGTTTCCCCATTGGAACAAGGCTCCCGCCTGGGTCGGATAATCGGTAAATGTCCCGCCCCGGCGGGGTAATTCCCTCCCTCCGGATGCGGCCATGGAAGCATCGGTGAGGTTGTAGACCGACCACTTGTCTACTTGCGAACGGATCACGGTCCCCTCTGCCCCCGGATCCCCTGCCCGCATCAGGTAGTCGGGATCTTCGCCCTGCCGCAGCCAGAGCAGTTGGGTCCGGTTGCCTCCGGCATAGCCGATTGCCACGACGGCATAGCGTGCCGGGGATGCGGCGGTGGGATGGTAAGTATTCTTCAGTCCTATCCTGAAATAGACCGGATTTCCGGCGTCTGCTACCCCTGTAACGGTGGACTGTCCCTGCGTAACCGGGGGAGTGTCGCTTCCGGCCGCCACGTTTCCTGCAGGGTAGGATGGCAGGGAAGCGGTGGAAAGCAGAATGTCGTCCGGGGTCCAGTTACCGTCGGTCCATACCACCTGAGCCTTCCAGGCTCCGCTATTTGCCTCTGCCGGAATCCGGATGAGCCGTTCCCCTTTTTCATTGTGGCGCCAGAAACTTCCGGTATAGGTGTAAGGTCTGATGGGGACATGGGTGAATCCCCGTTCGGACAGCTCGATTTTCAACCGGCCTTGGTCATTGCTGCGGGAAAGATAGAGCGTACCGCCGGTGCGGACCGGAGTGGGGACGCTGACATTTGTTCGGTTTAGGTTGGGCAAAATATGGATAAAAATATTTCCGCCGGGACTGGTGAGCTTGTCGGTAGCCGTTGCCGGATCGTATTCTTGTGATTCCGAGAGTCTGATCCAGTCGGCATTCTGGACTTCTCCGGCAATATATTCCGGTGAGGTATACTCGTCGATGGTCTCCCCGAGAGGCGGTAATACGGGTTTCCGGCGCACGGCTATGGTTTTTGTGAGGGTGCCGAGACGAAGGACAACCTGGCATGAAGTGAGTCCTGCGGGTAGGGTCATGGTCAGGGGAGCTGTTTGCGTGCTGCCGTTGTAAACGCCTGTAAAAGGATTGCTCACTTGGGTCGGGGAGCCTCCGGTGCCTGTGACTCCGGTGATGCTTACCGATCCGGGCTGTATGGTTGCCGGAGCATTGTGGGTGATGGTGGCCACCGTGACGTTTGTTTCCCCTTCCCCGTATAAGACATATTCACTGTTGTCGGAGCCGATGTAGTATTCCCCGTTACTGACGATATCGGTGGTCGTGCCGTCGTTTATGTCCACATCGTAGATGATATTGTTTGCCGGAGGATTGGCTATGGCCTCTGCTGCTGTCCGGTAGCCCGGTGTCAGGACCTCTGAAATCTTTATTTTGTAGAGGGTATTCCGGGTGATGCTGAGGGGGGGATAAGGCTTCGTCCCTTTCGTATCGAGCAGGTCCAGGCGGTAATAGCTTTCTTCTCCCTGCCGGTATTTGCCGCGTACGATCAGGGTGGTGGGGTTGTTGCCTGCGGTCCCGTTATTGCTGTTGTTCTCGTAAAGGTAAATTTGTCCGGATACGGCGTTTCCGCTGACTGCGGTAGCCTCGTTATAGGTCTGTATTCCGCCCAGGTTTACGGGCAGGATTTGTTGCGGGAATACATATCCCTGTTTTGCTCCGTTCTGGAGGGTCACGCCTTTGATTTCAAATCCGGCGGTTGGCATCGGGCCTTCGGAGGGACCGCTCCCGCGGATGCATTCCACGTCGATGCGTGAAGCGATCCGCCGGAAGGGAGCGGTGACCTGGGACAGGGAAACGGTGCCGGAAGGAAGGGCGATCATCCCGGTGCACATCGGAATGTAATGCCCGTCCCCGACAAGTACTCCCTGGGAAGTGACGGAGGCTGTTTTCAGGCTCGCATTCAGCGTAGAGAAAAGAATATTTCCCGCTTCTGTATCGGTAGGAGAGATGGATGCAAGGCTGGAATTATGCGGAGCGCTCAGTCCGGTGAGGAGACAGAGTTGCCGTTCGCCGGAAGTGGCGCGGAGTATGGCGTAAAATTGTTCATTGCTGCCGGGAGTGGCTTTTACGGGAGGCTCCATCAGTTTTGGATCGGGGTCGGTGTTGAAAACCAGTACCCAAACATAAGCCGGATCATAAGCTTTCTCTTCCGTATCGGTGGCGCGGGTGACTATCTTTTGACTCTCATCCACACTCAGGTTCAGTTCAACCCGGACACAGCCTTCCGGTACAGGCGGTAAAACCGTATTCTCCAGGGGATCATCGGTACAGCCTGAGAGAATCAGAGCCACCAGCAGGATGGTAAGTGAATAGTTCCACAAACCGGCACAAATGTTCTTTATCAGAATGATCATATTTTCAAAGTATTGAACGGATATTAAATGGTAACAAACAGACAAGTGCATGATTGTTATATGTAATAATTTATATGTCAGTGCGTTTTAGTTGTTATTTTGTAATAAAATCGACCGCAAAAGTAAAACCAAATATTTTGCAAGGAAAGTGTTTTATACAGTATACTGTAGAAATAATAATATTCATTAAATCAAATGTATTTACAAAAAAGAGTGGTATTTGTGGTTTTGGCTGGTAAAGTACTCAGTCCGGGATCGTACTTAAAGATTTATTTTGAACTTATTCACATTTTTATATATCTTTGTACCGATTTTGGTGAAGCGGCGGACGTGCGTCGGCCGCTTAAAAGGGAATCCGGTAAGAATCCGGAACAGTGCCCGCTACTGTGATGCCCCTTGTGTTGAAAAGTTTCTTACACCACTGTCCTATAGGTTGGATGGGAAGGTTGCTTTTCAGGGCTAAGTCAGGAAACCTGCCAGAGTTATACAGCGAATAAAGTATTTCCGGGGTCAGAAATGCTATTATGAACGTCTAAATTTTTATCTTATTTATGAAAAAATGGGGTGTGCTGGCAACAGGAATGTTGTATAGTATGGTTTCTGTTCCGGCACAAGTGAGAGTTCGCGGAAAAGTGGTGAGTCTTCCAGGCAGACAATCGGTAGAAGAAGCCACGAACCGGGCGGGCCGTAGTCTGACCGGCCCTACGACCAATGCCGACCTGTATGTGTCGTTTATTTCCCCTACCCGGGTGTCGGTGCAGCTATCGGAAAATATTTTGCACCCCCGATCTGTGGCTGAAAAACTCTTTATCGAACATGCCCGTTTTGCTCCCGCACATAAAGTGATCAGTATGGCGGATAAAAAAAGAAGCTATTCGGGGATGAACGATAAAAAAGGAAACCTGGCTGAATAGTTCGGAAATCAAAAATGCGATTATAAATTTTTTAATACCGTTTTTATGAAAAAGTTTGTTATACTTACTATCGGATTGTTGTTTATGTTAGGTAATGTTTGGGCGCAATTTACGCTTAACGGTAGAGTAGTGGAGAAGTCGGACGGAAATCCTCTGCCGGGAGCGAACGTCCGTTTGGAGGGAAGCACGATCGGTACGGTTACCGATATCAACGGGATGTTTACGATAAAGAATATTCCCGAGGGAGAATATATTTTGCGTGTAACTTATGCGGGTTACGAAACCGTACGGGAGAAAGTAAAAGGACAGCAGGATAAATTATTATTCAGACTGACCTATTCTCCTGTCGGTCTCAATCAGGTGGTGGTTACCGGAACGGGAACCAATCACCGGCTAAAGAATTCTCCCGTGCCGGTGGAAGTGATCTCCGGAACGCAATTGCGAAAAGCAGGAATCGTGAAATTGGACGATGCCTTGAAGATGCAGAATCCTTCCTTTAATTTCGCGACCACCGCTATGGGTGACTATATGACGATGAACGGTCTGCCCAATGATTACATCCTGATTCTGGTCGACGGACAAAAATTAGCCGGAGATGTCTCCGGCAATACCGATTTGAGGCGCATCGACCTGAGCCGGGTGAAGCGCATCGAGATTTTGAAAGGATCTGCTTCCGCTCTTTACGGTTCGGAAGCTATGGGGGGAGTCGTCAACATTATTACCGAACAACCTAAGGAAAAACTGAGCCTGGTTTCGGAGACCCGATTGGCCGAAGAAGGGCAGTTTTCACAGAATTTATCCGCGGATATCAATACCGGGAAGTTTGCTTCTCATACGTCTTATCAGCGTTTACAGGCCGGGGGATGGCAATTGAGCCCCTATGAAACCGACAGTAAAGATCCCCGGGGATATACGGAAACGGATAAGCAGGCATCTAACCGTTTTCGTTCGGATGTATTCAATCAAAAATTCGGTTTTTCACCGACAAAGCGTCTGGAATTGTATGCTCAGGGTAGTTTTTATCAAAAACACCTGTACCGCCCCGTCAGTGCCTATAATTACGATATGGCCTATCAAGACTATACGCTGGGGGTGGGAGCCCGCTATTTAGTAGATAAACGTTCTTACATCGCTCTGGATGTATACAACGATAATTACGAAAATAATTACGACTACATCAAAGATTATAAAACCTATCAGAAAGGGGAGGTTGTACTCAATAAACGCCAACATTATTATCAGGCGAATCTGAAAGGAGTTTTCGCTCTCGGCAAATATAATAAACTCTCGGCCGGAGTGGAGTTCCGGGACGATCAGTTGAAAAGTCCTGACGCCGGTATCAAAGAAACAAAAAGTGCGTCTACTTTTTCTGTATATGCCCAGGATGAACTGAACCTTTTCGGAACGTTGCAGTTTATCGCCGGTTTGCGCTATGTGCATCACGAAACATTCGGAAACCGGATTTCTCCTAAGGCTTCTGTGATGCTGCCGTTAGGGACTTTTAATTTCCGGATAGGATATGCTGCGGGATTCAGAGCTCCGGGTATGGAACAACTGTATTACGAGAAAATAAAAGGGAGTACGATCAGTATCGGTAATCCCGGTTTGAAACCCGAAACGAGTAATTATTATTCGGCGAACGTGGAATATGTAGGGAAAAACTTTACCGTTTCGGTGAACGGATATATCAATGACGTAGAGAAGCTGATTGCCTATAAATATGTGGATCTGACCGAGGAGGATAAGACGAACGGAATTAAAAAGAGAAGGTTGTATGTCAATTTGAACGATGCTAAGGTGAAAGGAATAGATGTGCATCTGCAGGCATATCTCGGTCGTGGTTTTACGTTAGGAGGCGGCTACAGCTATTGTGATGCCCGAGGGACGCAGGACAAGGGAACGCCGGACGAGGTAAAAGACCGTCTGGAACGGAGTATACGGCATACCGGAACGGGAACGGCCAACTGGCAACAGCAGTGGAATGCGTACCGGTTGAATGTGAATGTGAATGTACGGGGACAGAGCAGCCGGTACAATCCTACGGATGTGGCCCCGGGTCACTGGATGTGTAACCTCACGACTACACACACGATTACTTGTCTGAGACGTTTTGTGCTGGAACCTGTTTTAGGAATAGAGAATTTGTTCGACTATGCCGATAACCGGCCTTTCGGTTCCAATTACGCAACCCTCTCGCCGGGACGTACCTTTTTTGGAGGATTGACGATTCGTTTTAAATAATGATGCAGGCACCGGACTTCCGGTTAAAATAGTAACTTTATCACCAAAATCAAAAGATGAATCGGGGAAAAATATATGTAGCGGGAATAGGTCCCGGCAGCGGTCAGGATATTACTTTGGCCGTCCGAACAGCCTTATCGGTTTCGGATATTGTGGTCGGTTATAAATATTATTTCAGTTTTATCCGGGAGATCGTACAACCGGGAGCCGAATGTATAGATACAGGTATGCGGAAAGAACGGGAGCGTGCAGCTATAGCCTTTGAATATGCAGAGGAGGGCAAAACGGTATGTGTGATCAGTTCCGGGGATGCAGGAATTTACGGAATGGCTCCTTTAATTTGGGAAATGAGGCGGGAGCGTGGGTCGGAGACCGAGATTGAAGTCCTGCCTGGCATCAGTGCATTTCAAAAAGCGGCCGCCAGGTTGGGAGCTCCTGTCGGGCACGATTTTTGTGTCATTTCCCTTTCGGATTTACTGACTCCCTGGGAAAAAATAGAAAAACGTATCGAAGCCGCAGCGGCCGCCGATTTCGTAACGGCGGTTTACAATCCTAAAAGCGAAGGACGTTATTGGCAGCTACACCGCTTAAAAGAATTGTTTCTCCGGGAACGGGACGAAAATACGCCGGTGGGGTATGTCCGTCAAGCCGGCCGTGAGGAAGAGAAAATAACGGTTACCACCCTCAGGGAGTTTGATCCTGAAAAGGTGGATATGTTTACCGTGGTGCTGATCGGAAACAGCCAGTCTTATAGCTGGCAGGGGCATCTGATTACTCCCCGGGGATACTATCCGGATACCCCCGCACAGGGGGACGGGGCAAATGCGCAGTGGAAACCGGGTCAGGAGATTATGATCCGAAGTTTCCGCGCTATAGCCTCTGAATTGAAGCAGCCCCACCTGCCTCTGGACCGGAAGTGGGCCTTATTGCATACGATTCACACGACAGCGGATTTCGATATGGAAACTGTTTTTTATGCTGATGAAGGAGCTGTGGAGACGATATACGGTTCACTCATCAGCGGTAAAACCCGCACGATTGTTACGGATGTGACTATGGCGGCTGCCGGAATCCGGAAGGGAGCTTTGGAACGCTTGGGCCTGGAAGTGAAATGTTACCTTTCCGACCCCCGCACAGCAGAGATGGCCGCCCGCTTGAACATCACCCGTACTCAGGCCGGTATACGGTTGGCTGTCGGAGAGCATCCCGACGCACTCTATGTGTTTGGGAACGCCCCCACCGCTTTGATGGAATTGTGTACCTGGATGCGTTTGGAAAAAGCTTGTCCGGTAGGAGTGGTGGGTGCTCCCGTAGGGTTTATCCATGTATGTGAATCCAAATATATGCTTAAATCTTTTGGGCATATTCCTAAAATTATCATTGAAGGACGCAAAGGGGGAAGTAATTTAGCAGCGACGATTGTCAATGCCATCCTCTGTTATGATGATGCGGAATACCTGTTGCCCGGACGTGATTTGTAAAAGATTACCGGGTATTCTACCCGCAATTAAATGGGTGGGTCGGAATGACAGGGTTCGCTGATTTTTATCGATGTTCAGAAAGTTTGTCGGTTTAGGGGGATGCGGTAGGAATACCTGGCTGAAAAAGGACTCCGGTCGGTGAGGTATTGTTCTTAGATATAAAATGGATTCTAGTATTACAAAAAGCTTATTTTATTTAGTTAAATTAATTCTATTATTGTATATTTGAAAAGTTTAACTCAAATATGTAGCTATGAAAACTATTTTACAAATTTGTTTCTGGTTAAGTATATC
The DNA here is from genome assembly GCA_905216195.1 of uncultured bacterium. Lineage (GTDB taxonomy): Bacteria > Bacteroidota > Bacteroidia > Bacteroidales > Marinifilaceae > Culturomica. The sequence goes on along the minus strand of CAJMSX010000008.1, from coordinate 58,358 downwards.
GGTTTTATTGAGTAATTGCCGGAATGAAGAATCGAAATTTTCTGTCGTGGATTTGGAGAAAGCCAACACCCCGATGGATGTGAATATAAACGAAATAGCTTCTTCGTGGCAGATCATCCCTTTAGAGACGTCGGAAAAAGCATTGCTGGGAGATTTTTTGCGTTGCTGGGTAAGCGATAAATACATAGTTATTGCCGACGATCAAGCGATTTATCAGTTTGATTCCGAGGGTCGTTTTGTCCGGAAACTGGCGAATCAGGGGAAGGGGCCCAATGAATTTTCTTTTATTGGCGAGACGGACGGAGACGCAAGTCTGGAGCGATTTTATTTTGTGGATGCCCGGCATGCCGAGAGAGGCATTCAGTCGATCGATCTGATAAACGGAACTTTCAGACAACCTTTGTTGGCGTACGGCAATTGTGCGTTTAAAGTTTTAGCGGATCATAATCTGGCTGTTATTCCGACGAAGTCTGCCGATGGCCTGGGAGTTATTTCGCCGGAGGGGAAAGTGGTGTGGGAAGTTTCGGGAATACGTCAGGTGCCTGAAAAATATGCTATGTTTCCTTATTTCGAAGGGATTTCCGAAGGTATATTATACAAAAAGGAAGAATCGGATACGGTGTTTTTATGGCGTGAAGGAAAAGAAAAGCCCTGGTGTTTTCTTCAGGTGGACCGTCCTTTCAGGGCAAGCGGGATATCGGGGAATACGGTTATGCCCGTCTGGTGCACCTCTTCACAGCTGTTCGTCCGTGTTACGGATCAGAAAATTGTGGACATAGCGGGTATGAAGCTCCGGATGCCTGTCGATAAAAAGAACCCCTATGTCCGGTACCTGATCGACCGTAAAAATGAGAGTGTCCGGCAAGTGGGGCGTTGGTATGTGGAGAGTTGGGATTGTTATTTGCTGCGATCTTTTGAACCGGTTCGGAAAGGCAATTATATCTATGCTGTGCTGAATGCGGTGGAAATTAAAAAAATCATAGCGGATAAACAGGAGGCCGGAGAAAAACTGACCGAGGAACTTCAAAAATTGAATGCACAGCTCAAAGAAGAGGATAATCCGGTTATCTTTGTCGGAAAAGTAAAAGGATAAATTTTTTATGAAACGACTGATAGATATCCCGACCTGGAAACGAAAAGAAGAGTATTTATTTTTTAAAACTTTCCGGAATCCTTTGGTGGGAGTAACGGTTGAAGTAGATTGTACCAAGGCCTGCCGGAAGGCGTTTGAGCGACAGGTGCCGATATCTCTGTATTATTTCCATGCGGCTATGGTTGCTGTCAACCGGATTGAAGAATTTCGTTACCGGGAGGAGAACGGTCAGGTTTATCTATACGAACAGGTGGATTTGTTTACACCGGTCTTGACTGCAGAGAATAATTACCGTTCCGTAGCGATTCCTTACCGGGAAAAATTGGATGAATTCGTCGCAGGAGCAACACCTGTAATCGAACGGGCGAAACGAGGGGAGGGAGATGCGCATGGGGTAGAGGAACATCGTCCGGATCTGATCCTCATCAGTGTGAATCCCTGGTTCAGATTTTCGGGATTGCAATTATCCGATCCCGCTAACCCTCATGAAAGTCTTCCCATCTTTACTTTTGGAAAGCTTACGCCGATAGAGGGAAAGCAGGTTATGCCCGTTTCTTTGCGTGTAAATCATGGTTTTGTGGACGGATTCCACATCGGATGTTTTTTAGAAGAATTCCAGAAAATGCTGGATCGGGATTAAAGTTTACCACAGGAAATAAAAAAACATGAAGTTTTATATCGTGGGTCTGGATGATGGAGAAGAGCCGGCATTTGGCGGAGAAATCCGGTCGTTGTTCGCCTCGCATACCGTATTTTCCGGGGGAAGACGTCATTATCAACTGGTAAAAGACCGGCTGCCTTCTTCTTGCGTGTGGATCGATATCACCGTGCCTCTGGAAGATGTATTTTCCCAGTATGAAGCTTACGATGAGATCGTCGTGTTTGCTTCGGGCGATCCCCTTTTTTACGGTTTTGCCAATACCGTGAGAAAATGCTTGCCGGAGGCTGAAATCAAAGTATATCCCCGCTTTCATTCTTTGCAAGTTTTAGCACATCGGTTGGTATTGCCTTATCAGGATATGCATATGGTGTCGTTGACAGGACGGTCCTGGCAGGAGTTTGACCGGGCCTTGATAGAAGGGCGGGAAAAAATCGGAGTTTTGACCGATCGTCATCATACTCCGTCTGTGATTGCCCGGCGGATGTTGGAATATGGTTATGACAATTACCGGATGTCGGTAGGGGCCAAGTTAGGAAATACGGAGGAAAAGATCGGGGAATTCAGTCTGCAGGAAGTCGCCGGAAAAGAGTTTGATTTTCCCAACTGTCTGATATTGGAGCGTATCGCTATACGGCGGCGGCGGTTTGGAATCCCGGAATCGGAATTTTATGTTTTGAACGGACGGGTGAAAATGATTACGAAAATGCCTGTGCGTTTGCTGACGTTGAGTATGCTGGATTTGCACAATCGCAAAATTTTTTGGGATATCGGGTTTTGTACCGGATCCGTTTCCATCGAAGCGAGGTTACAGTTCCCGCATTTAGAGATTACGGCTTTTGAACAGCGGAATGAAGGTGTGGTTTTGATGGAAGCGAATACGCATAAATTCGGAACTCCCGGAATTACCACGGTTATCGGAGATTTCACCCAGGCCGACCTTTCGGCTTATTCAGCCCCGGATGCCGTATTTATCGGCGGTTACGGCGGTAAAATGGAGGCGATGCTTTCGGTCTTATCCGCTTCCATGCAACGAGGGGGAATTTTGGTGTTCAATTCGGTTTCGGAGGAGAGCTCTCAGTTGTTCTGCCAGCTGGGCCCCCAATATGGTTTTCCGGTTACGGTTTCCCGTCGGGTGGCCGTGGACGATTATCATCCGATCGAAGTAATTCAGGCGGTGTTGTCTTAAAAAAGGGGAGAAATCATGGGGGACATACCTATTGGCCCGGCCTTGAATTTTGGCGTAGTCCCGGGCATTTCTCCTGAAGAGGGAAAAGGGATCAGGTGGGGAGACGGAAGTCCTCCGGTCTGAAAACGAAAAAGTCGTTCTCGGTGTGGGACGCTAGGAGAGGAGAAGAACGGGTTATAAGGGTTTCGCTCCGCTCTTTCCGTTTTATTCCTTATCTTTGCCGGGTAAATGGAAATGTTATGTTGGGATTTATTAAAAGGACCTTGAAAACCGCCAGGCACAATCCTCGTTTGGGCGGTTTGGAAATATTAAAATACATTGGACCGGGATTGTTGGTTACGGTGGGATTTATCGATCCGGGGAACTGGGCGTCGAATCTGGCGGCCGGGGCGGATTACGGCTATGCTCTTTTGTGGATGGTATCTTTGTCCACGGTGATGCTGATCATTTTACAGCACAATGTCGCTCATCTCGGCATTGCTACGGGGCTTTGTCTTTCTGAAGCAACCATGACGTATATTCAGCCCAAATATGCCAAACTGATGTTATTTACGGCTATGGGAGCTTCGGTATCGACTTCTCTGGCTGAAATTCTGGGTGGGGCTATCGCTTTGGAAATCTTGTTTCATATACCGGTAAGGATCGGGGCGATTTTGGTGACCGTTTTTGTACTCATTATGTTGTTCACTAATTCTTATCGGGTGATCGAACGGTGGATTATAGCTTTTGTGTCCATTATCGGGCTATCGTTTATTTACGAATTATCCCTGGTGGATATTGAGTGGGGAGAAGCGACTCTCGCCTGGATCACACCTTCTTTTCCCAGCGGGTCTATGGTTGTAATTATGAGCGTACTGGGAGCGGTGGTGATGCCTCATAATCTTTTCCTGCATTCGGAAGTGATCCAAAGCCGGCAGTGGAATCTGGAGAACGAGCGGGTTATCCGAAAACAGTTACGGTATGAATTTTGGGATACTTTTCTATCCATGATGATCGGTTGGGCCATCAATAGTGCTATGATTTTGCTGGCAGCGGCGGCTTTTTACAAACACGGAACTTCCGTAAATGAATTGGAACAGGCCAGTTCTTTGCTGCAACCTCTTCTGGGAAATCATGCAGCGGTTATTTTTGCTATAGCGCTTTTGTTTGCGGGGATTGCCTCCACCATTACTTCCGGGATGGCTGCGGGTTCTATTTTTGCCGGAATTTACCGGGAGCCTTACGATATCAAGGACAGTCATTCCCGTTGGGGGGTGTTGTTATCCCTTATTATTGCTTTACTGATTATTATGGTGGTGTCCGATCCTTTTATGGGATTGATTTATTCCCAGATGATCCTGAGCATACAGTTACCTATCACCATCTTTCTACAGGTGTATCTGACCTCTTCTGATAAAGTGATGGGGAAATATAAAAACCGAACTTCCACCAAGTGGATACTCTATATTCTGGGAGGAATCGTAACGGCTTTAAATATCATGTTGTTTATCAGTATGTTCCGTTAAAATGCGGGGCTATGGACGTGCGGAAAGATGAGAGGAATGAAGTTATGAAGAACGAATTGGAATTGAAATGGGAAAATATACGGCAGGCTATGCGGGAGGAAGGAGCGGACGGTTGTTTGCTTTCCATGAATATGAATCTGTTTTATGTCGCCGGGATCGTATTTAACGGTTATTTTTATCTTCCGGCAGAGGGATACCCTTATTGGTTTGTAAAGCGATGGACGATGGAGAAGAAGGAATGGGTCCATCCGATTCGTAAACCGGAGCAAATGCCTGACTTATTCCGGTTCATCGGTTTGCCGATGCCCCGGAAGTTATTGTTGGAGGAAGACGAACTTTCTTATCAGGAATATCAGCGTTTATGGAGGGTGTTTCAGCCGCAGGCTACGGGAAATGCTTCGGCTTTGATGCGCAGGCTCCGGATGATTAAAACGCCTTGGGAAATTGAGCAAATGCGGATTTCTGCCCGGGCTCATGAGGCGGTATACCGGGAAATTCCGGATTGTTTCCGTCCGGGTATGACAGATGTGGAATTCCAGATCGAGATCGAAAGGCGAATGCGGTTGCACGGTTCTATCGGGTATTTCCGCGCTTTTGGAGCCAATATGGATATTTTTATGGGAAGCCTGTTGGCGGGAGAAAATGCAGAGGTGGCTTCTCCTTTTGATTTTGCATTAGGGGGAGCCGGTATAGATCCTTCGGGTCCTTTGGGTGCAAACGGTAGTCTGTTGAAAGAAGGGATGTCGGTAATGGCCGATATGTCCGGAAATTATACGGCTTATCAAACGGATATGACCCGGGTGTTTTCTATCGGTCAATTACCGGAAGAAGCTTACCGGGCGCATCAGGTAGCTCTGGAAATACAAGCGTCTATGGAGGCCGGATCCGGGCCCGGGACGGCTTGTGCCGATATGTATCGGCAAGCCCGGATGATAGTGGAACGTGAAGGTCTGGAGGCTTGTTTTATGGGCAGCCGTTTTCAAGCGAAATTTGTGGGGCATGGGGTGGGATTGGAAATCAATGAGCTTCCGGTATTGACTCCTCGTTCCCGGGAGGTATTACAGCCGGGGATGACCTTTGCTTTTGAACCGAAATTTGTTATCCGGGGTGTGGGAGCCGTGGGAATAGAAAATACCTTTTTGGTAACTCCGGGCGGAGTAGAAAAAATGACCAGGTGCGAAGAAGAAATTATAGATTTGTTATAGCCTTCGGATGAAGCTTTTTCCCGATAGGTTTTATTCACAGGAGAACCGGTCCGGGGGAGAGGCATAGTCCTCCAAATTATTACATATGAAACTGGCAATTATTATAGCTTCGGACAGCGGGGCTGAAACGGCAGAGCGGATCCGGAAAGAATGGACGGACCGGATTTCTTTGTTTTCGGTGAGTCCGCGAAAAGAATGTACCTCTATAGATTCGATTGTGAAGTTTACGGCCGCGCATTTCGGAGATTTTGATGCTTTTGTTTTTATCGGAGCGATGGGAATATGTGTGCGGGCTATAGCTCCCTGTGTGGCTTCCAAATATGCCGATCCGGCGGTAGTGAATATCGATTCTGCCGGACGTTATGTAATTTCCGTATTATCGGGTCATATCGGCGGAGCAAATGCTTTGACGGCCCGCTTGGCGCGGATCCTGGGGGCAGAGGCGGTGATAACCACCCGGAGCGATACGACCGGATTATGGGCTTTGGATACTTTGGGCCAAGAGTTCGGCTGGAAAATGGATTATGGTCTGCCTTTAAACGAATTGATCGCATTGTTCGTCAATAAACGGCCTACGGCCTTACTGTTGGAGGTGCGGGATAAAGGAACGGATTTCCTGGAAAATACCCTGCCGGACCATGTGGATGTTTATTATCATTTTAACGATATTTGCGCAGACCGTTACGGGTTGATACTGGCGGTAACTCCTTTTTTACATACTTCGGCTATTCCCGTGTTGTATTATCGCCCTCCCGTGCTTCATTTGGGGGTGGGATGCCGGAAGGGTTGCAGGCCCGACGGCATTTGGGCTTACCTTTGTGAAGAACTGAAGAGGAAAGGGATTTCACCTGGGGCTATAGGTCGTTTGTCTACGATCGGATTAAAAGAGGATGAACCTTTGATAGCCGATTTGTCAACACAGTGGGGAATACCGACGGTAGTTTATAGTGCACAAGAACTCAGAGAGATCGAAGTTCCCACTCCTTCAGAGAAAGTGTTCGAAGTGACGGGAGCGTATGGTGTTTCGGAAGCTGCAGCTTTAAAAAGTGCCGGAAATACTTCTCTGGTTTTGGAAAAACAGAAAGGCCGGTTAATTTCCGGTAATGATTTTACGTTTGCCGTAGCCTTGGATAGGGAAGCGGAGCGGGGAGGCTTTATTGAAATTGTAGGAGCGGGTCCCGGAGATCCCGAATTGATTTCGGTACGCGGTAAGCGCTTGCTTGAAAAGGCCGATCTGATTTTATATGCCGGGAGCCTGGTCCCGATAGAATTGACTTCTTATGCGAAAGCCGGGGCTACGGTGCGCAGTTCTGCGTCTATGACGTTGGAGGAACAGTTTGCCTTGATGAAGGAGTTTTACGACCGGGGCCGGTTTATTGTGCGTTTGCATACGGGAGACCCTTGTATTTATGGAGCGATCCAGGAGCAGATGGCTTTTTTCGATCAATACGGTATGCGTTATCGTATCACGCCCGGTATTTCATCCTTTCTGGCGGCAGCGGCAGCTTTACGATCGCAGTTTACCATTCCCGAAAAGGTACAGAGTATTATTCTGACCCGGGGGGAAGGACGTACGCCCATGCCTGAAAAAGAAAAATTGCATGTATTGGCCCGTTCTCAAAGTACCATGTGTATTTTTTTAAGTGCTTCGTTAGCTGAGGAGGTGCAAAAAGAATTGCTGGAGTGTTATCCCCCGGAAACTCCTGTAGCCCTTTGTTATCATCTGACCTGGAAAGACGAAAAAATTTTCCGGGGAGAACTCCGGAATCTGGCCGCTATTATGCAGGAGAATCAATTGACCCTGACGACCCTGATTGTGGTGGGGGAAGCTATCGGGAACCGGGAAGGTTTGTCCAAACTCTATTCCAGCCATTTCCAACATAGGTTCCGGCCTTAACTAGTAAAGGAAGTGAAATATTTATTGATGAACCGGATGATGCCCGGGACCCTACTTATGACATCGGCTCCTATCTATGAGACAGGGGTCAGGAAGGGTAATACAAAAGATTTTGACAGACATCACTGGATAACGATTTGCCTGGATTTTCAAAGTGACACGTAGTCTTCATTTTTAAATAGGATGAATCCTTGTTTTCTTAACTATAAAATATGATCCTGATATTCGGAGGCACGACGGAAGGCCGGAGGGCGGCGGAAGTACTGGATGGTGCGGGACAAACTTATTATTATTCCACAAGGGGGAAGGGACAACGATTGGAATGTCGGCACGGCATCCGGTTAAGCGGTGAAATGGATAAGGAAGGAATGATTGGTTTCTGCCGGGAAAAAGGAATTCGCTTGTTGGTGGATGCTGCTCATCCTTTTGCAGAACAATTGCACCGGCATGTAGCGGAAACCTCGGAGGAATTGAATGTTCCGGTTGTCCGTTACGAGCGGGTGTATCCGCCCAGAGACCCTGATTGTATTTGGTGCGATACGTATGAGGAAGCTATGGATTGGCTAAAAAAACACCGCATCCGGAATTTGTTGGCTTTATCGGGTGTTCAGACTATACTCCGGTTGAAACCCTATTGGAGACAGTATCCTTCCTGGTTCCGGATTCTTAAGCGGCAGGAATCGGTCGCTTTGGCTAAGAAATACGGTTTCCCTTCCCATCGTTTGGTATTTTGGCAGGAAGGGATGGAGGAGACGGAGTTGTTGGACCGTTTACGGCCGGATGCCCTATTGACCAAAGAGAGCGGAGAATCGGGTTTTTTTAGGGAAAAATTAGAGGCGGCCCGGGAACGAAGTATTCCGGTTTTAGTGATAAAACGGCCTGTTTTATCCGATCGTTTTTATGTTGTTACCGGAGAGAAAGGCTTACGGCATCGGATAGAACGGCTGCTGCCGGGATTTTACGAATTGCGTACCGGGTTTACTACCGGGAGTTGTGCTTGCGCAGCGGCCAAAGCGGCTTTGACGACTTTATTAACGGGAACGGTTTTGTCGGAGATACGAATCACCTTACCGGATGGGGAGGAAGTAGAATTTCCTTTAGCGAAGACTGAAAAATCAGGACAGGCGGTGATTTGTTCGGTCATTAAGGATGCGGGAGACGATCCTGACATCACTCACGGACGGGAAATCCGGGCGAAGGTGGAATTGTGCCGTGTCCACGGGGTGTTTTTTAAATCCGGACCGGGGGTGGGAACCGTGACTTTACCCGGTTTGGGTTTGGCTGTGGGAGAGCCTGCCATTAATCCGGTGCCTCGTCAGATGATGAGGGCCGAAACGGAAAGGTTATTGCAGGATTACCGGGTAAAAGGGGGAGTGGTTATAGAGATATCGGTTCCGGGAGGAGAAGAGCTCGCTTCAAAAACCTTCAATCCGAAATTAGGGATTGTCGGTGGTATTTCCATCATCGGAACTTCCGGTGTGGTACGTCCGTTTTCATCTGAAGCTTTTATTCAGACGATCCGTAAAGAAATACAGGTTGCAAAAGCTATGGGATGTTTGCATCTCGTCATCAATTCCGGAGCGAAAAGCGAAAAAATTTTAATACGTCATTTTCCCGATAGACCTCCTCAGGCTTTTATACATTACGGGAACTACATCGGAGAAACTTTAAAAATCGCTGAAAAGGAAGGAATTGAGCGGATAACTATGGGAATTATGATCGGTAAAGCGGTAAAATTGGCGGAAGGAAATGTAGATACGCACAGCCGGAATGTGGTGATGAACCGGGATTTCCTAGTAGCCCTGGCCCGGCAAGCCGGCTGCTCCCCGGAAGTGTGTGAGCGGATTACTCGGATTTCCCTGGCCCGGGAATTATGGTCGTTATTACCCGCAAAACATTCTTTTTTCGGATTGCTCTTGCGGAAATGTGAAGAAGTGTGTGGCAATTTATTGAAATCGTGCAAATTAGAAATTATTTTGATCCCTGAAATACCATAAAATTTAAGGAAGAGGGAAGTATTGACAACGCATTACCCCCGTCCCCCTGTGCGATTTTAAGCTTAAAAATAGGTTTCGATTTTTTCTAATAATGCTTCGATGGTATCAGTTTTATGCGAAGATCCGTCCGGAAGGTGGATGGTAAAGCCTTCGCTATGCAGATTGCCCGTTTCTATAAGAATGTCCGACTCGACTTTCCGGCTGGCGAAGATTTCGTTTCGTTGAAGGGCTTTGCAAACCATGGCGTATTTCTGTCCGTGCCCGGAAAGTTTTATTTCCTTTTTGTACTGGTTGGTGATGCGGAATAATCCTGACTCCGGGTCGAAAGTGATGCCTTTGCGAGCGAAGAAATGACTCAGATGTCCGCTGAGAGCCAAATCTTCGGGTGTGCCGACAGTGATGCCGTTGGTTTGGTCCATCAGCCAGATTTTGTCGGCAATTTGCAGGGCCAATTCCAAATCATGGGTAGAGAGAAAAATGGTTTTATCGGTCTTCCGGGTCAGGCGGTGGAGCAATTGCATAATCTCGACTTTGCTGGGAAAATCCAGAAAAGCGGTGGGTTCGTCCAGAAAAATAACCGGCGTTTCCTGTGCCAGAGCTTTGGTGATCATGGCTTTTTGACGTTCACCGTCACTCAGGGTTTGTAACATGCGGGGAGCCAGGTTCGAAATATTGACCCATTCGATGCATTTTTCCACAATTATCCGGTCTTCAGTCCGGAGCTTTCCCCAGAAACCGGTATAGGGGCTACGGCCCAGGCCGATCAGTTCCCTTACGCTCATATTGCGGATATCGCACTTTTCCGTAAGTACTACGCTGAGGAGTGTCGATAGTTCTTTTTCCGTATATCGGCCTAATTTTTTGCCTTGTATGCGTATTTCTCCACCCAGAGCCGGCTGAAAGGCCGATAGAGTACGGAGGAGGGTGGATTTCCCGACCCCGTTGGTTCCCAACAGACAAGTTAATTCCCCGCTGTAAATGGTAGAGCAGATATTTTCTGCTACTATTTTGCGGTGTAGTTTATCCCGGTAACCGATGCTGAGGTTTTCTAATTGTATGGTGGGCTGCTTATTCATTCAGTTCGCTTTTACGTTTGCGGAATAGAACGGAGGCTACCACGGGTGCCCCGATGAGTGCGGTGACCGAATTGACGGGTAAGGCTCCTTCAAATCCAGGCATACGGGCAATCAAATTACAAGCCAGAGCTAAAGCCGCCCCCATAACTAAGGTAGCGGGCATGAGAATCCGATGATCGGAAGTCTGAAAAAGGGTCCGGCAGAGATGAGGAACAGCTAATCCCAGGAAAATAATCGGTCCGCAATAAGCAGTTACCAGGGCAGTCAAAACACCGGAACAGCTGATGACCAGAATCCTCGCCCCTTTGAAATTCAGACCCAGATTCCGGGCATATTCGTCGCCCAACATCAACAAATTCAGTGTTTTAACCAATAAAAAGGAAAGCGGTATCAGTATCACCATGATAGTGACAAACAGCATCATTTGATTGCCGGATACCCGGGAAAAACTTCCCAGTCCCCAGATCACGTATGCTTTGATATCTTCTTCTACACTAAAAAACTTTAAAATGCCGATAATAGCGGTGGCCAGATAGCCGATCATAACTCCTATAATCAGTAAGGTGACATTTCCCTTCACTTTGTGTGAAGCGTAGACAATCAGTGCCATAACCGAAAGTGAACCTGCTATAGCGGCTATAGATAGAGCTACTTCCCCGATAAATCCGAGATGGCTTAGGGCCACCCCCCCGATACTACCGGAAAAAAGGACGACAAAGGCTACACCCAGGCTGGCCCCGGAACTGATTCCCAGTACAGAGGGCCCGGCCAGCGGATTGCGAAAAACGGTTTGCATCTGTAATCCGCTGATAGACAGTCCCGCTCCGGCAACCAGGGCGGTTAAAGCCTGCGGATAGCGGGATTTCCAGAGGATGTTTTGCCAGGTGAGGGGTTCGTTTCCGCTCCCGGTGAGGATGTTCCAGACCGAACGCAGGGGAATATTCACCGAGCCCAACACCATATTCAGGAAGAAAAGGATAAAAATCAATAAAAGAAGGATACCCAGCAGAACCGTATTTTTGCCCGTATTTTTCATTCCGTTAATAAGTGATAATATACCGGTTTATAATCAGGTAATAGATGCGGATGGAAAACTTTAATAAAATCCGATAAAAGTAATTCCGGTTCCATCGGCATATTTTCGTAATACGGTTTTTCACGCATGTTGCAATAAATTACCCCTTTTTGCTTAAAAGCTTTAAAATCGGTATACCGTTCATCCTGGGCTTCCAATGCCTCGTAGGAATACGTTCCCGGAAAACTATTCAGGATCCGCCAGTAGTCGGCCCGGTCGGCCTGGTTGTAAACCGTTTCGAAATCCAGATTGATGCCTCCCGAACGGGGATCGTCTTTCAGGAAATAGTCGGCTCCTGCATCTTTAAACACTTGGGCCAGAAAACTTTTTCCTCCTACGGCGTACCAGCTTCCTCCGTGTAGTTCTCCACTTAAAACTACCGGACGCTTGGATACCTGGGCCGTCAGTTCTTTCAGCCGGTTATACCTTTGTTCAATGCCGTTGAATAGAGCGTCTGCTTTCTTTTTTTGTCCGATTAGCAGGCCTGCCAGTTTAATCCATTCCGCTTGTCCGAGAGGAGTCATTTCTTTGTACCCCAGGTGGGGAACCAAAGGAATATCTACCTCTTTCATGGCATCGTATCCCCCTTGTTTAAAAGGGGAGATCAGAATCAGGTCCGGCGCCAGATTCAGGATGATTTCCGGGTCGAAATTACCTTCAATTCCGATTTTTTGCGTACTCCCTTCTCCTAACTGACGCCGGATAGCGGCATTGGCCAGGAAACGGGTGCTGCTGATTCCCACGACTTTTTCCGTAGCTTCGAGTTTGATAAAATTGGAAAGTTGAAGGGAGGTCATACAAATCAGGCGGTTTGCAGGCAGATCGATGACGGTCATTCCGGCTGGAATCGGGGGTTTCGATCCCCTTGGGCGCAGAGCGAACGTATATTCCGTAGCTTGCTCGCTTTGAGGATCTTTAATGTGTAGTACCTGATAATTTGTGCGGGATTCTACCCAAAATCCTTTGGCGTAACGGATATCCGCCCCGGTTTGACCTCCGGACCCGGACGATAGTTTGCGGGAAGCTTCCGAACGGCAGGACGTTAGAAAAACACCTCCGGCCAGAAATGTAAAAACACATAGAAAGTACCATTTTTTCATACTCTTTTCCTCCGAAAGATAAAATCAACTGAGAATGAGGGATCGGCAGGTTTTCTGGCTTGTCGCCTTTTCTCCTTCCCAAAATACGGCGATTTCAGTGGATTGTATGAAAAGGACCTGTGAACCACAGTAATGACATTACAGCTGCGGGGACAGCTCCGGAATTTCACCGGATTCCCTTAGACCGATATCTGCACAAAGATAATATTTAAATTTTGAGAGCTTCTATTTTTTTATGACTTTTGCCGGAGAGATGTTTTACAGAAGGAGAGGGTATATGGATATAAAGTTGTTATTCTTAAAGGGTGCAAGGGTATATTCAGAGGAGGAGAATGTATAATTTTTATTTGTTGTGGTATGAAAGAAGAAATAATAGGGGTCTCCCTGGGCCCGGGGGAACCGGAGCTCATTACCTGGAAAGCTTTGAAAGTATTGGAAGAAGCGGATGTAATCTATTGTCCGGGTACCCGGGATAAAAACGGACAAATCCAATCGCATGCCAGGGATATTCTTCGCTGTCTTCCCGTCGAACAGAATAAGATCCGTATATTTTCTCTGCCGATGTCCCGTAAGCGCGAAGAGGCTTTAACCGTATACGATCAGGTGTGTGAAGAAATATTGAGTTGCTTGTCCGAGGATAAAAAAGTAGCGATCACAGCGGAAGGGGATGCTTGTTTTTATGCGTCGGCTCATTATATGTACGATCAGTTGCAAAAATCCGGTTATCCGGTAGAAATGGTTGCTGGGGTTCCGGCTTTTATCGCTGCCGGTGCTTCCCGGGGTATTCATCTTGTGAAACAACAAGAACGTATGCTGGTGATTCCGGGAGATGTAAAGGTAGAGGAATTATTGGAGGCTATCGTGGCAAAACGAACCTTGGTGATTATGAAAGTCCCCTTGGGGGAAGCGGAACTTCGGCCGTTTATTGCCCGGCATAAGGAGTTACAATACCATTATTTCGAACGGGTGGGAACTCCGGCCGAATATTATTCTTCCGATCCGGAAGAAATTTTATCCCGTTCTTTTACGTATTTTTCTATTTTAGTAATTCGCTGCCGGGAGTAAAATAATTTTATCGAATTACTTTCCGGGTTCTGTTTTTTGCATTATCTTTGCGACTCCTATCGGGTATAGGTAAGTATTAATTAAACAATTAAACAAATGTCAACTAAAATCAGATTAGCGAGACACGGACGGAAAGGTCGTCCATTTTATCATGTAGTGATAGCAGATAGTAGAGCGCCACGTGATGGCAAATACATTGAGAAAGTAGGAACTTATGATCCGAATACGAATCCGGCTACTATCAATCTCAATTTTGACAGAGCTTTGTATTGGTTGATGGTGGGTGCACAACCGACCGATACGGCGAAAAGAATTTTATCCTACAAAGGTGTTTTAATGAAGAAACATTTATTGGAAGGAGTAAAGAAGGGTGCTTTTGACGAGGCTGCAGCAGACACGAAGTTTGAAGCCTGGTTAAAAAGTAAAGAATCAACAAAATAGCTCAGGCCGGAAATTCCGTTGTCCAGGAAAGATTGGAAGCTGAAGCAAAAATAAGAGCCGCTAAAGCCGAAGTGATCGCGAAAAAACGTGCCGAAGCCGAAGCTGCCGCCGCCGCTAAAAAAGCAGAGGAAGAAGCTGCTGCCGCTGCTGCTGCGCCTGTTGCTGAAGAAGCCGCTCCTGCCGCCGAAACTCCCGCCGCAGAATAAAACGTAGTATGATAAGCCGGGAAGATTGTATTGAGATAGGAAAGGTAATTAAAACCCATCATTTGCAAGGGCAGGTGGTGATTTTATCCGAAGACAATCTACTGGAAAAATATGCCGAGGAACCGGTCTTCATTTTACTGGATGGAGTTCCGGTTCCTTTTTTTATTGCCGAAGAGGGCCTTTCGCCCCGCAATCACAATTCTTATATTGTAAAATTCGATTTTATCGATTCTCTTCATCGGGCAGAACGCTTAGTGGGTTGCGAAGTCTTAGCGGAAAAAAAAATCTTATCCGAGAATTTACCCCAAGAGGAAAAAGAATACGATATATTCGATTTAAACGGTTTTACGCTTATAGATGAAAATTCCGGAGAAAGCGGAAAAATTACCGATGTGGCTGACTATTCCGGGAATGTAGTGCTGTCGGTGGTTATTTTTGGAAAAGAAATTCTTCTGCCCCTTGCAGAAAAATACATCCGGGGGATCGATTTCGAACAACAGGAAATCCTGGCCGATATCCCTCAGGATATTGTCGATCTTTATTAAAAATCCATTTTATTGTACGCTGTCAGTTACCGATTCTTTCTCTGATCCTTTTGATCTACTGGGAGTAATAAGGTCTTTTCTGTTTTAGGAGAAATACTTTAATTTTTTAGTTTGATTTATTTTAAAAAAATATTTCGGAAAACTTTTTTATTTACAAAAAAATATAATATATTGATAATCAATTATTTGTTATTTTTGTTTGGAAAACTTTCCTGAAAAAAATATGGTTGAAGTTGTTCGTGGCTGATATTTTTTTTCATACATTTGTCGATGTCGATTGAATCAGAACACGATAAAAACATAAATCAATGAATGTACAGGTTGCAATAAAGGACAGAACTTATACTCAGGAAGAAGCGTTCAGCAGTTCTCTGAAGTATTTTAAAGGAGATGAATTGGCGGCTCGCGTTTGGGTCAATAAGTATGCGTTGAAAGATTCTTTTGGAAATATTTACGAGAAAAATCCCGACGATATGCACCGGAGATTGGCTCGGGAAATTGCTCGTATCGAGAAGATATATGAGAACCCCATGCCGGAAGAGGAGATTTTCGACGTATTGAAAGACTTTAAGTATATTGTTCCTCAGGGAGGGCCTATGACGGGTATCGGAAATGATTATCAAATTGCTTCCCTGTCCAATTGTTTTGTTATCGGCCATGACGGACCTTCGGATTCTTACGGAGGAGTGATGAAGGTGGATCAGGAACAAGTGCAGTTGATGAAAAGACGGGGAGGAGTCGGACACGATTTGTCGCATATTCGTCCGAAGGGTTCTCCGGTTAAGAATTCGGCTCTTACTTCTACCGGAATCGTTCCTTTTATGGAACGTTATTCCAACTCGACCCGGGAAGTGGCTCAGGACGGTCGGCGCGGCGCCTTGATGTTGAGTGTGTCTATCAACCATCCGGATTCAGAAAGTTTTATCGATGCAAAAATGACGGAAGGGAAAGTGACGGGGGCGAATGTTTCGGTTAAAATCGACGATGATTTTATGCAGGCGGTGATCGAAAACCGGGAATACGAGCAAAAATATCCGGTATATTCGGAAAATCCGAAGAATGTAAAGAAAATCAATGCTTCTCAGCTTTGGAATAAAATTGTTCATAATGCCTGGAAATCGGCTGAACCCGGAATATTGTTCTGGGATACGATCATTCGGGAGAGTGTGCCCGATTGCTATGCAGACCTGGGGTACCGGACCGTGTCTACGAATCCCTGCGGCGAAATACCTTTATGCCCTTACGATTCCTGTCGTTTGCTGGCGATCAATTTATATTCGTATGTGGTAAATCCTTTTACCAAAGATGCTTTTTTTGATTTTGAATTGTTCAAAAAGCACGTGTCCATGGCTCAGCGGATTATGGATGACATCATTGATTTGGAATTGGAAAAGATCGATACGATTCTGGATAAGATCGATTCAGATCCGGAAGATGAAGAAGTAAAAGGAGTAGAGATCCGTTTATGGCAAAAAATCCGGAGAAAAGCGAAAGAAGGACGTCGTACCGGCGTGGGAATTACGGCAGAAGGAGATATGCTGGCGGCTTTGGGATTGCGTTACGGAAGTGAGGAAGCTACCGATTTTGCCGTGAACATACAGAAAATTTTAGCTGTAGAAGCATACCGTTCTTCCGTGTATTTGGCCAGAGAAAGAGGCAGCTTCAAGATTTTCGACCCCAAGCGGGAAGAAAAGAATCCTTATATTCTTCGTTTAAAAGAAGCTGACCCGGGAATGTATGAAGAAATGCTGAAATACGGACGACGGAATATCGCTTGTCTGACCATCGCTCCTACCGGTACAACCAGTCTGATGACGCAGACGACCTCGGGGATAGAGCCCGTATTTATGCCGGTGTATAAGAGAAGAAGGAAAGTGAATCCCGGAGACCAGAATGTTCGGGTAGATTTTGTGGATGAATCGGGGGACAGTTATGAAGAATTTATCGTTTTCCATCATAAGTTTGCCGAATGGATGAAAGTCAACGGTTACGATGTTCACAAGCGTTATTCCGATACGGAGATTGATCGCCTGGTGGCGGAATCGCCTTATTATAAAGCGACTTCCAATGATATCGATTGGGTAGCCAAAGTCCGCATGCAGGGAATGGTACAGAAATGGGTGGATCATTCCATTAGTGTAACCGTCAATTTACCTTCGGACGTGACCGAGGAATTGGTGGGGAAATTGTATATAGAAGCCTGGAAAAGCGGATGTAAAGGATGTACGGTATACCGGGACGGTTCACGAGCGGGGGTGTTGGTTTCCGCTAAAGAAAAAAAGGAGGCTACTGAATTCCGTATGCCTTCCAAAAGGCCTTTGGAGCTGGATGCCGAGGTTGTAAGATTTCAAAATAATAAAGAAAAATGGATCGCCTTCGTCGGGTTGTATGAGGGGCGTCCTTATGAAATATTTACCGGTATTGCAGATGATGAAGAAGGAATTATGCTGCCGAAATCGGTGACGACCGGAAAAATTGTCAAGCATTACGACGAAGACGGAAATTCCCGTTACGACTTTCAGTTTTCTAACAAAAGGGGATTTAAAACCACCGTAGAAGGACTTTCTTATAAGTTTAACAAAGAATATTGGAACTATGCCAAATTAATTTCCGGAGTATTGCGTTACGGAATGCCTATTCATCAAATCATCGGTTTAATCGGAACCATGGAGTTCGATAGTGAAAATATTAATACCTGGAAAAACGGTGTGGAAAGGGCTTTGAAGAAATATGTCCCGGATGGGACCGAAGCGACGGGGGAGGTGTGTGAGAATTGCGGATCGCCCGTGGTGTACCAGGAGGGATGTTTGATTTGTAAAACGTGCGGGACTTCTAAATGTGGTTGATTTTGGCCGGGAAATATTTTTGGAAAACGCATATACCAGATGAAAATAAATTTACTGTGGGGATTACTGGGGGTCGTATGGATGACGGCCTGTAGTAATCCTCTTCATAAATCCGTTGGGGAGGAGCTTACTCCGGAAGAATTGAGTAAGATTTCGAAAAAGGAAGAATCTTTCCGTGCCTGTTATGCTCAGGTGAAAATCCGGAGAAATTACCTCCGGACCATGCTTCCAAGAGCGGAATGGGCCGATCTGACTTATCAGCGTTATTATAAATTTTACCGTACGATTAACGATGAGGAGTTTATCCGCTCTCACGAGGAAACTCTCCGTCAGGAATGGGTCGGTAAGTACGGACCTTATCTGGCACGGGTGGAAGCTATCAGTGATCAGTGGAAAGATTTTCTGAAAGAGAATGCGTTGGATACCTATGTACAGATCGAATTGCTTGACGTTGAAAAAGAACAAATGGTCACTCCTTGGGGAGAAACCATCACTCCCCATGTACTTTTCGTATTTCGGGTGACTCCTTTGAGAGGAGCATTGGATGCTTTGGAGGCCAATTATGCCATGGGTAAAAAAGGTGAACCTCTTTATTGTTCCTATAGCCGTACCATAGGTACGAATACTATCGATATTGACCGGCCGCTGACCGGTCCTACCCTTATAAAGAGTTATGCAACTTTGGGATTCGCTATCGATGATGATGCCAAAGAGATGGATTTCGGGACGCTTCTTCGGAAATATGATTGGGGTAGTTGTATCAATGCTGTGGTGAAAAACGGGAAACGTATTACTAATACGGATTTGTGGCAGCAAGTACCGGACCCGGTTTGGAAATTGTGGCAAAGCCGCAATAGGGAAGCCGGAATCGAATGGGAGCGGGAATGGGCTATAAAACGGATTGTGGAGGAAATTCTACAGGGAGAATACGTTTCTCCCTCCGATTATGTCCTGCAAGGGATGAAAAAGGTCCGGGCAGGCGTAGACGAACTTTCGGCCCGTTTTTACGATTTTTAAACCAGGGGAAGAATTTCGCCGGAGGAACGGCCGGGAGGCGGGAGACGGAGCAACAAAAAGAGCTTTCGTTTATGCGGAAGGACGAAGCAGGCGTAAGGCATTTCTCCTGTCCTTTTCCATCTGTTTTTGTAGTTCGTCTATATCGTTGAATTTCTGCTCTCCTCTCAGTCGGGAATAAAAATGAATCCGGATATTTTCCTCGTAAATATCCCGGTTGAAATCAAAAAGATGAACTTCGCAGGAAATAATACCCTCCCGGCTGATGGTAGGGCGAACACCGATATTGAGCATTCCGTCGTATATTTTCTCCTGGAGAAAGGCCCGTACAGCATAAACTCCTAAAGCCGGAAGAAGTTTCCTTTCCTCAGCTACCCGGATATTGGCTGTGGGAAAGCCGATTTTGCGACCGAGCTTTTGGCCGTGAACTACTGTTCCGGAAAGGGAATAAGGATATCCTAAATAACGGTTTACGGTGGCAATATCCCCTATGAGTAAAGCATTCCTGATTTTTGTAGAGCTGATGTTGACATGATCCGCTTCGAAAACGGATTCTCTTTCTAAAAAAAAGCCGTATTTTTCCGATAATTGTTGTAAACTGTGGAAATCTCCGGCCCGGTTCTTGCCGAATCGATGGTCGTATCCAACCACCAGGCCCTTGATCTGCAGCTTATCGATTAGAATTCCCTTTACAAATTCGTTATAAGACTGCTGAGCAAATTCAGGTGTAAAACGAAGAATGATGAGGTGATCTACACCGTATTGTTCCAGCATGGCAATCTTTTCTTCCAAGGTGGTCAAAATGCCGGGTTTCTTTTCCAAAGGATACAATACTTCCCGCGGGTGAGGTTCGAAACTGATAATGACGGATTCTCCCCCGATGCTGGCAGCTTTTTCTTTTAAATGACGGATCACACAGGCATGTCCCAAATGTACGCCGTCGAAACTTCCCATCGTAACCACCGGATACCTGATCGTAATATTTTCCGTTCCGTAATGAACCCTCATGTCTCATATTTTGTGCGAAAATAATATAAATAATTAAGAAAGAGGAAGAGCCATTGAAAATAAATGAGTGTAAATGGATTCGGCGGCTGGGAGAAATAAAAAATAAGGTTGCGCCTCCAGACGCAACCTGTACAGTTTAAAATCTGTATTGTATCATAACATTGATGCGGTTTCCGTTTCCGTAATCTTTATTGAAATCGTTCCGTCTCCCGTAAAGATATTCGATTCCGGTCGTACCGTATTCCGTAAAATTCCACATCAGATTGATGCCTGCATATTGGGCGAATTTGTAGTTGGTACTATCCAGACTTCCGATATTTTCCATGCGGGCATAACTGTAAACGATGGAAGAATAAAGTTTTTCCGACCAGTTTTGTTGAATGGCTCCGAAAGCACCCCACATGGCCGAAGCTTTCAGACGTCCGTTTATATTCGGATTGGGAACCAGATCGTATCCCAGGTTGGCAATATCCTGTATATAATTAGCTATCGCTTTTCCATACACCCCCTGGAACATGAATTTGGTGGTTTTTCCCAAAGGAAGTACACCGCTGAGCATAGTCCCCCAGCCTGTGACCAACTTATCTTTGTCTTGAATATTATCCTGGTAATAGATGTTTCTTAAAATGGCCGCAGCCTGAATATGACCTCCCTGTTTAAAAGAATATTTGATGGCCAGAGGGATATCGGGAATTCTTTGGCGGATGGTCTGGGTATAATAGTCCTGTTGGTTGGTGTAATCGGCATCTGCATATTCCAATGCCAAAGAGGCTTGCCATTGAGGATTGAATTTATAGGTGTACCGGATTTGAGGTTGCCGGACAGCGACAGCGCTGCTGGGCCCTTCTTCGTCAATGGTCGTGGGTAAAGCCGGCATATCGCAGAAAGTACTCCAGGTTTTTCCGACCGTAAATCCTTTGAATTGAATGAAAGCCTGATTCAGGCGGGGCGTTTGAGAGGGACCTTCAAATTCCATTTCAATATAGGAAACCAAACGGCCTAAATCCGTATCTCCCAATAACTTGAAAAATAAGCGGGATTGTCCTACCGTAATACCGTAACTGCTTCCGTCCTGATGACCTTTAGGGGCGATGTCGGCAGTGGTAAAATAATTATAGTCGTCCATACCGTTAAAATCGTATACTCCGGTTACCTGTACATAACCGCCGACCCCGAAAATAAATCTTCTGTCCTCATCGAAAAAAATAAAGCGAGGAGAGGTCGGATCGTTATATTTTAACGGGAAAGCCTCTTTCATCATGGTATAAAAATTGTGAAGGTCTTTTTTTTCGGAGACGGAGACGACGTTCACCTTTTGTGCCATCAACGAACCGCTCATTACACAAAGAAAGAAAAAAGTAGTGAGTTTTTTCATAGCTGATCGTTTAGAGATTGTATTCAAATAATAGATTGTAAGCTATATACGGAGGTAAACCTAAAAGGTAAAAAATATAAAGTTAAAGGTTGTGAGTAAATTTTAAAAAACAATCTTCCTTGGGGGGGGAACAATCACCTCTTTTTCTGTTTTAGAAATAGAAAAAAATTAATTTTCATTGGAAAATCTATTTTATTTAAAAATATATCGTATATTTGTCAATGATTTCCTGTGGAAAATATTTTTACCGGAAAATGATTAAATAGAGAAAGGGAAGAAAAACATTTTGATAAATAAAAGATGAATATGCGTAAAAGAATCTGGAAAAAATACGGTTTTATTGTGTCGGGCGTTGTCATAGGAGCCCTGTTTGGTTTTTTCTATTGGAAATTTGTAGGATGCAGTACAGGGAGTTGTCCGATAACTTCTTCTCCTTTTATCAGTACTTTATGGGGAGCTGCTATGGGAGGCTTGTTTTTTAGTTTATTTCGGCAGAGCAAGGATAGGACGGAAAAGAATAGAGAACAGGAATAGGTTTTTTAAAAAATGCCGGGCAACGGTCTGGTTTTCGCCAGGCGGTTGCAGAAACCGGAAGTTGCCGGGGAAGGGAGAGGGTAGAAAACCGGGTTTTCCGGGAAGTGAGGAAGCGAAAGGGGTGAGAAAAAGAGGAGAGGGTGAGGAAAGTTTAGTCAGCGTTAATAATTATGGAAACATTTTGCAGAATCAGAACGATTTATCGTACGATAGCCGAATTTGAAGTGCGGTTCGAAAAGATGCATCATTTAGGGTTCAACGAAGGCATGCTCCTGTGTACCCTTTCCGAGGTAGAGAAACTTTCTTCCGGAGATATTGCCGGGCAATTGGGATTAACTCCTTCCAATGCGTCGAAAGTGATCAAATCCGTAGAGAAAAAGGGATGGGTAAGACGGATCCTGGGAAATGACGATAAGCGTCAAATGTATTTTTCTTTGACGGAAAAAGGAAGAGAACAATTGAAAGAAATAGCGTGTAGTGAGATAGAGATTCCGGAATTGTTGAAGCTACTTTTAAAAGAAGAAGAGGGACTGGCGAAACCGGAGCGGAAATGATGGGAAAGAGGGAGATAATACCTTGACGGATGAAAATTTAAAAATATAAAATTTACGATCATGAAAACATTTCAAAGCAAGCAGCATGAATTCGAGATTTATTCCTGGGCGGGTCTATTCACTTTATCCTTACGTTTGGTGGTCGGATGGACTTACTTTTCAGCTTTCTGGAGACGGTTGGTGCTGGAGAATAAGTTGATTCCGGATGCTCCGGGTTATATCGGAGAAAAGTTTAATCATTTTTTACCGAATTCTTTGGGCATAAAACCGCTGATCGAGTATCTGGTTTCTAATCCGGATACACTTTGGTGGGCCATGGTGATTTTTACCCTGATTGAAGGCGTGGTGGGCTTGCTTTTTATGTTAGGCTTTTTTACCCGTTTGATGAGTATAGGGGTTATAAGTTTGGCGGCAGGAATTCTTTTAGGTTCGGGTTGGCTGGGAACTACTTGTTTGGACGAGTGGCAGATCGGTATTTTAGGTGTGGCAGGAGGGTTTTCCGTGTTTTTAAGCGGAGGAGGAAGATTTTCGCTGGATGCCTGGATGTTATCCCGTCTGGCTTTTGTCCGGAACCGGAGATGGGTGTCGTTCCTTACTTCGGGTATTTTGCCGGGGAAGCCCCGTTCTCTGCGGTCTTTCACGATTTCAGGGGCTTTTCTTATTTTAGTGCTGGCACTTTTCACAAATCAGGCTTTTCACCAGGGAGTATGGGGACCTTTGCACAATAAATCCGTGAAGCCTAAAATCGAAATATCGGATGCTTTCCTATCTCCGGAAAGGCTTTCTTTTATGGTGTACCGGGTAGAGGGAGCGGATGTTTACGGTTCGTTTTTGATCGGTATACATTTAAGGGATGCGGATGGACGGAATGTACTGGAACTGAACGGAAGCGACCTGGCTCATTTCCCGGTGCAGGAAATCCGGAATCAGTATATCGCGAAAGTGCACCCCGGAAAATACAGCTTGGTGATTCCTCTGGGAGCAAAGGCGCAACTTACGCTGCAGGAACCGCTGTTGAAAGATTTACCTAAAGGAAAATACGCCCTTATTTTAACGGATATCAGCGGGGCAGAATGGAGCACTACGGTTGAAAATTTCTGAATAGCCGCCCGCACGTAAAATGGTCTCCACCCTTTGAAAGTCGGATGCTCCCGGGAGAAAAAGAGAGGCCCGGCGGAATCCGCCGGGTAACTTATTTTCTCTTATTCTTATACCATTGTTTGTTTTGAGCCCCGTTAGAGTTTACCCATCCCGTGTATTGCGGATATTCTTCATCTATGCGCACCCCTTCGGTGGGATAATCGAACGGATTGACTCCCGAAAGGTTCAGGACGAACGGGAAAGAATTATCCGATACATAGTATAAACCTTTATCGGGCTGGCTTTTATCGTCTTCCGTACCGAGCAGGGAAAGATCGGCCAGGGAAGTGGGTGGATAATTTACCGGATGCACTTCTTTTCCTCTTCCCGCATACGATTCGATAATCAAAAAAGGATTATAAGGAGGGAGATTGTAAAGGTTATTCTGGTAAGAACTGAAAATACCGGGGTTTAAATCGTAAGCGAACTCCGTTGTAACGGTATACGTCCCCTTATTGGCGGATTCTTTCATATTGTCGAACAGGACGAAAGTGGGGTGTTCCTGGCCCGGTTCCATCGGCTGGCCTTGCATATGGGAAGAAACGGAAGGTCCGGTTATGGTGACTTTTTTTATGCTGGCCGGGTCTATATTCGTCAATTGATATCCGAATCCGTTGGCGAACACGGCTCCGTTGTGATAGGGAGTGAAAGCGTCTACGATCTTATAAACCTGGTTGCCGATCACCCGTTTGTATATTTTGCATTCATAGGCTATCACGGCATCGTTCATATCGTAATCTCCCTGTCTGGGCCACATATCTTCGAAAACGAGACTGCCTTTATAAGTCGTAACATTTTCTTCGTCCTGAGGACCGTCATTATTTTCCAGCGGAGGAAGATCCGAATCTATTACGTCGTGTTTGTCAAAATCCAGGTAAAACAACGCATCCCCGAAATTTCCGCCGCTTGCTGTTTTCCAGGCATCTTCAAATCCGAGAGCGATCATATCTCCTTCCTGCCGGGGATCGTAAAGCGCTATGGCGCGCTGATAGTGATCCGAATTCAAGGCAGGGTCGGAATAACGGATATTACTTGCTGCCCGTTTGGGATCGATGTCGCCTGCATTAAAGCCTGACTCGATGATGAACCAACCTATACTTATTCCGGCAGGGAATTCGTCAGTAAACTGCGTTCCGTCCCAGTATTTCAGTTGGATCTGATCCCCGAAACCCAATGCCCCGAAACGGGTTTTGCCGTCATTGCTATAAAGAGCGGCCTGGGGGAAGGCTACTATTTTTTGTTGAATTTGTGAGGGATCCGTCGGAGGAGTGTCGGTCGGATAAGTATAATAGCCGATAACATTTCTTTTCGATGCAGTACTGTTCAAAAATACAAGCTTGATTTTCGTATTCTTCTTGAGGGAAGTGTGGATTCGCACATTTTGCCGGACCAGATCCGGATAACTTTCCCGTATGTCTTTCCATCCGCACAAAACATCCTTAATTCCATAAAGCAATCCGGCGGGAGGGGTTCCTTTTTCCGGAAGCAAATAGTCCGGTAATCCCCATTCGTCCCAGTCTCCAAGTACTAACATATCGTCAGGATAAACTCTTTTTTGAACGGGAGTCGTAGCTCTGCCGGAGGAAGCCGGTAAAGATAAGGTCGACGGGGCGAGTTTTATGCCTCCTTGCGAAATATCCGCTTCTACGCAAGGAAAGGTTCCGGGATAATCGGAGGTAATATATACTGTTTCGATATCGGCGGGAATATCAATATTTCCGGAATATTTCCCTTCCGAATCGGTTGCAGCGCGAAAAACAGGTTCCAGTTCTTTCTTGGATACTGTACCGTCCGTCGACCTGATCCAAGGATTTTCATCATAGATTTCAAAGAGGATACGGTAATCTTTTAGTCCTTTGAAATTATAGTTGATCTGTACCGGAACGCTTTGAATGGTTTTAAAATCGAAATAATCTTCTTTATTTTTTTCCGGAGGTGTTTGATACACTTCTTTTTTGTCACAACCGGTAAAAAGAAGGCTCATTCCCAGCAAAACCGCAGAAAAAAGAGGAAAGGATACAGGTGCCATAAATAGTTAATATTAAGTGTTGCAAAGATACGTATTTTCTTTGAATCTTGTATCTTTCCGCTGTTTTTATAGCCTGCTCACTGGAAAATTGGCCAGGGGTAGGAAAAAGGAAACGGGAGACCTTCCGGCTCCCGCGTGTTCGTTTCTGAAAAAAACGGTCCTTTTACAATTGTTTTAATAGATTTTTCATATCGGTTTTCTCTTTCAAAATGCCGAAAAGCCGGTCGATGGCTACGCGTTCTTGTTGCATAGTGTCCCGGTAACGGATGGTGACGGCATGATCTTCCAGAGTCTGGTGGTCGATAGTGATACAAAAGGGAGTACCTATGGCGTCCTGGCGGCGGTAGCGTTTTCCGATGGAATCTTTTTCATCGTACTGGCAATTGAAATCGTATTTCAATACATCCATAATCTCCTGGGCCTTTTCAGGCAGTCCGTCTTTTTTTACCAACGGCATAACGGCCATTTTTACCGGAGCCAAAGCTGCCGGGAGACGTAGAACGACCCGCGAATCTTGTTTACCGTCTTTGCTTAAATCTTCTTCGCAATAAGAAGCGGCTATGACCTGAAGGAACATCCGGTCTACACCGATAGAGGTCTCGATGACATAAGGCACATAGGATTCGTTCAGCTCGGTATCGAAATATTGAA
Organism: uncultured bacterium; assembly: GCA_905216195.1. GTDB lineage: Bacteria > Bacteroidota > Bacteroidia > Bacteroidales > Marinifilaceae > Culturomica. The sequence goes on along the minus strand of CAJMSX010000008.1, from coordinate 32,155 downwards.
TTTTTTTACCGGAAAACTTTTGGTGTTGAGAAAGGTCAAAATCGGTCCGGGAATGGATACCTTCCACTTCCTTGAATCCGAAGGGGAATTTATATTCGATATCGCTGGCTGCATTGGCATAATGAGCTAATTTTTCGTGATCGTGGAACCGGTATTTTTCTTCTCCGAAACCTAAAAGTTGATGCCATTTCATTCGGGTTTCTTTCCATTTTTTAAACCATTCCAATTCCGAGCCGGGGCGAACGAAGAACTGCATTTCCATCTGTTCGAACTCGCGCATTCGGAAAATAAACTGGCGGGCAACGATTTCATTGCGGAAAGCTTTCCCGATCTGGGCGATGCCGAAAGGGATTTTCATACGGCCCGTTTTTTGGACGTTCAGGAAGTTTACAAAGATTCCCTGCGCAGTTTCCGGACGAAGATAAATCTTACTAGTTCCTTCGGCGGTAGAACCCATTTCGGTTGCGAACATCAGGTTGAACTGACGTACTTCGGTCCAGTTAGCCGTTCCTGAAATGGGACATACGATGTTATAATCCAGAATAATCTGCCGCAGTTCGGTCAGGTCATTTTCATTCAAGGCCGCTGCCATTCTTTTTTTCAGCATTTCCCTTTTTCCGGTATGCTCCTGAATTTGCGGATTGGTCTGACGAAATAAGGTTTCGTCGAATTTGTCTCCGAAACGTTTTCTTGCTTTCTCGACGTCTTTTTCGATTTTTTCGTCGTATTTGGCGATTTGATCTTCAATCAGAACGTCAGCCCGGTATCTTTTTTTAGAATCTTTGTTATCGATAAGCGGATCATTGAAAGCATCGACATGCCCGGAGGCTTTCCAAATGGTGGGGTGCATAAAAATAGCAGAATCGATGCCGACGATATTTTCATGCAAGCGTACCATCGAATCCCACCAATATTTTTTAATGTTGTTTTTCAGCTCTACCCCGTATTGTCCGTAGTCATATACTGCTCCTAAACCGTCGTAAATGTCTGAGGAAGGAAATACATAACCGTATTCCTTGCAATGCCCTACTAATTTCTTGAAAATATCTTCTTGTGCCATATTTTTACATATAAATGAGGTTGCAAAATTAATAATTATTTAACCGAAATAACTTTCTCCTGCTTTAAATTGATTTCGGGGAAAATTTACCCCGAATATACCCCTAGGAGTTTCTGCAGGTTACTCATGTCCGATTTCTTTTATGGCTTCAGTGACATTGATGGCGTAGTCCCCTACTTTTTCGCATTCGGAAAAGAGGTCGTTATAAAGGATACCAGTAGGATAGTCGTACCGTTTTTCTTCGATAGCGATCAAATGTTCCTGCTTCAATATGGTACGGTAAGCGTTAATGGCTTTTTCCATTTCGTAAGCTTTTTTAGCGTTCACCTCTTTATATTCCATAGCCAGGTTGGCACACATCACGTTCAGGGTATCTTCCACCAAAGCGAACATATGTTTGAGCTTATTGGTTATTTCTTCTGAAAATACGACTTTTTGTTCGTTGCGGCGGTTGATGGCTTTGGCGATATTCAGAGAAGAATCGGCTATGCTTTCGATTTCCGATACGATTTTGAACATGGCCCGGATGCGTTGGGAGTTTTCAGTGGATAATTTGGATTCCGAAACTTTGGTCAGGTAATTGGCGATTTCCACTTCGATATTGTCACTTTCGTCTTCCATTTTTATCAAGGCTTCGAAAGGTTTGATAAAATCTTTTGCCGGAAGGTCCAGACATTCCGTTACTTTATGAAACATGTCGGCCGTATTTCTACCATACAGCGTAATTTCTTCTTTGGCTTGGAAAAGCGAAGCATCCGGAGTGGAAAGCAGGCCGATTTTAATGTGTTTCAGCGTAAAGGCGTTGTCGGTGGTTTCCCGTACCGGTATCATTTTGCTGACAAGCCGGGCGATCAGTTTGGTAAACCAGATCAACAGGAAGACATTGGTAATATTAAATACGGTGTGAAATAAGGAGAGGGCCATCGGTATAGCCTGTATTGCTTTTTGATGATCGGGGTCGACCGGATTGCCGATACTTAAAAATACGCATAACTGTTCGATCCAGTCCAGAAAAATCGGGAAAATAGCCATTACCCAGGCCACTCCGAATACATTGAAAAGGAAGTGCGCCAGCGCTGCCCGTTTTGCGGTTGTGTTAGCGACAGTGGCCGCTAGGTTGGCGGTGACCGTCGTACCTATATTTTCTCCCAATACCATGGAAGCCGCCATATCGAAGTTTATCCAGCCGTTAGCGCACATGACCAGCGTCAGTGCCATAGTAGCGGAAGAAGATTGGATCAAAATGGTGAGAATGGTCCCGATTAACATGAAAAGAATATAGGAAGCATAGCCCATATCCGTATAGTTCTTCAAATACGTGAGGATTTCCGAATTGGAATCCAGGGTCGGCATGGAAGCTTTTAAAAATTCGAGTCCGATAAACAGCAAACCGAATCCGATGATCAGTTCGCCCCAGCTTTTGCGATAGCGCTTATTCGAAAATAGCAGGGGTAAACAGAGACCGATCAGCGGTAAAGAAACTTCGGCCATGCTGATTTTGAATCCTAAAATAGAAATTAACCAGGCAGTGACGGTGGTTCCGACATTAGCCCCCATGATGACTCCGATGGATTCGATCAGGCTGAGTAAGCCCGCATTCACAAAACTGACCACCATAACCGTAGTCGCCGAACTACTTTGAATGATGGCCGTAATTAACAAACCGGTGATCACCCCTTTCACCCGGTTGGAAGTCATGGCAGATAAAATTTGCCTCATTTTGGTTCCGGCTACTTTCTGAAGCGCTTCGCTCATCAATTTCATTCCATAAAGGAATACGCCCAGGGAACCGATTAATTTTAAAAAGTCGAAAATTCCGTAATCCATAATCGTTTAATTGGAGACAGCGCCATGAAATAATTTTTCAGTCTTCATGCCCGATCTCTTTAATTGCTTGTGTAACATTAATCGTATAATCGCCTATTTTTTCACATTCGGAAAATATATCGTTGTATAATATTCCGATAGAATAGTCGTATTTTTTTTCTTCTATCGCTTGCAGGTGTTCTTGTTTCAACACCGTCCGGTATTCATTGATCGCGTGTTCCAGCTCATATGCTTTTTTGGCACTCACGGCCGTGTATTCGATGTTCAGGTTATTGCACATGATGACAATCGATTCGTCGACCAAAACAAACATGTGTTTGATTTTGTTATTCAGTTCTTCCGGGAAAACCACTCCTTGTTCGTTCCGCCGGTCTACGGCTTTCGATACGTTGAGAACGGAATCGGCTACGCTTTCAATCTCCGATACGATTTTGAACATGGCTCTTACCCGTTGAGAATTTTCGGTAGATAATTTTGATTCCGACACTTTCGTCAGGTAATCGGCGATCTCTACTTCTACTTGATCGCTTTCGTCTTCCAATTGTTGTAACTGATCGAATTCCTTTTCATATTCTCCTTTGGAGAGATTGTATCCCCGTACCATTTTACGAAACATTTCCAGGGTATTTTGTCCGTAATGGGTGATTTCCTGTTTCGCCTGGAACAAAGAAGCATCGGGAGTAGAGAGCAAACCGATTTTGATGTGTTTTAACTTAAAGGTATCTTCCCCGGTTTTAGGCGGAATGATACGGCTGACCAGTTTGGCCAGAAATTTGGTAAACCAGATGAGAATAGCGACATTCATTCCTTTCGCCAGGGTATTGAAGAGGGATAAAACCAGAGGCATGGCGGTATTGATCGAAGCGATCACACCGGCTCGGGCTTCGGGCGCAAAAGTTTGCTCCAATAACTGCGGGTCGGAATAAATGGGGTTGTATCTGGAAAGATGGAGAGAAACGCATAAATCGCCGATAAAATGAAGAAAAGGAGAAAAAATGGCGAAAAGCCAGACGACACCGAAGACATTGATGATGAAATGGGCGAGGGCCGCCCGTTTAGCCTGAACGTTTGCCACGGCTGCCGCCAGATTAGCTGTTATCGTTGTACCGATGTTTTCCCCCATAATCATGGCGGCGGCGTCTTCGTAACCGATCCAGCCTTTGGAACAAATAACCAGGGTCAAGGCGACGGTTGCCGAAGAAGATTGAAAGAGGGTGGTTAATGCGGCCCCGATCAAAAGGAAAATCATCCAGGAACGAAAACCTAAAAAGCTGATTTGTTGAATGAATTCGCCGACACCGGGATAATCGTGTAAATTGGTCGGCATACTCTCCTGTAAAAAGCGCAACGACAAAAATAACAGACCGAAACCCACGAACATTTCCCCCCAGTTTTTGCGGGACCGTTTTTTGGAAAATAACAAAGGCAAGGTGCAGCCGATGATCGGTAATGCCAGATCACTGATGCTGAATTTTCCGAAGCCGAGTATGGCAACCATCCAACTGGTAATGGTCGTTCCTACATTCGCTCCTAAAATCACCCCGATGGAGCCGACTAAATCCAGTAAACCGGCATTGACGAAACTCACTACCATGACGGTAGTGGCTGAGGAACTTTGAATTAAAGCGGTAATAAACAATCCCGTAAGAACGCCCGTGATGCGGTTGGAGGTCATGGCGGTCAGGATCTGACGCATTTTATTGCCGGCTAGTTTTTGCAAGGATTCACTCATCAACTTCATTCCGTACAGGAATAAAGCCAATGATCCGATCAACTTCAGCAATTCAAAGATTCCATAATCCATTTTCTATTTGTTAACGAATTAAAATTTGCGAGCGTAAAAGTAAAAAACTAGATGTAAAAACGAAAATATTACGTAGCAAAATTGTAAGGATAATTATAAACTTCGGAAGGAGGTCCGGAAATTTTTTCCTGTAGCACTGGAAGATAAGGAGAAGGAAAAGATGGTCCAGGAGCGGAATACGGAACAAGATGAATCCCTGCTTTTTAATTTTTTTTATGATTTCATTTTCCGCTTTTTATTCAAGACGTCGCAGATGCTCGGTAAAGGTTCCGATCATCAGGTAATAATCTTTGTTTTTTTCAGCGATTTCCAAAGCTTTCCGGTAACAAGTCCGGGCATTATCGGCATCCCCCTTTTTTTCATATAATTCTCCCAGGCTATCGTATAAATTGGCTGAATAAGGATAATACCGTAAGGCTTCTTGGAAGGTTTGCTCCGCTTTCCCGATTTCTTCCCTTTCCGAGTAGAAATAGCCCAGTTGATTGAAATCGTCTTCTCCGGGAATGATTTTTTCGTTCCAAAAGTCCGACAATTGTTGAAAATGGCGGATGAACAGCGAATCATTGCCCGAATCTTCCAGGGTTTCCCATTCTTCTTCTGACAGACGAAAATCTTGGAAAATGTATTCGATACCTTTGCGCATTCCGCATAAAATGGAAAAATTATGATCTTCGTCCCGGAATACTTTTTTTTGTTTGGATATCGGCGTAGGAATCAGATCGGCAAACAAGCGGTCCACATCTTCCTGTATGGCGGGGAAATCGTTTTCTCCATAGCCGCAATAGAATTTTTTCAGGTTCTTCCAGGCAGAAGAAGATGGCGGATATTTTTGAAAAAAAGCTTTTCGGTTGACCCAGAGGGTGGGACTAATGCTGATGACGGCATTGAATATTCCCTGTCCGAGTGCGGCATTCAAAACAAATGTACCTCCATGTGAATGACCGATACCGACCCGGATGGAATTGGTCCGGTACTTCCGGTCGATAGCCGGGATTAATTTTTCTGCGATTGCCGTGGAGAAGACGCTGTTGCCTTCCGGATTGGTTTCTCCTTTTTCCAGAAACTCTTTACCCCGGTCGAGCTGTTCGATTCCTACCAGGATGGCGGGTGGATATTCGTCCTGATTATATCGGTAAAAGGCAACCAATACATCGAAAAGAACTTGTCCGTCAAACACGTAGATGGTAGGGTAGCTTAATTCACTGGTCGCATAGTCGGCCGGTAGGTGAACCCGGACGGCATGGTTCTCATCGAATGGATAGTATGCCGCTGAATCCTCCTGGGCGCAAAGGCAGGAGGGGTAGGTGCCGAAAAGCAAAAAGAGAAAAAATAGACAGATTTTCATCACTTTCATTTTTAGTGTACTTCCAGCTGTGCAGCGAGTTCGGACATACAAAAATAAAAAAAATTGTTTAAATCCATGGGGGGATATGGATAGAAAAGGTAAGATATAAAAAAAAGCCCCTCGAGGGGGCTTTGATATAAAGGGGGAAAATTACATCATTCCGGGCATACCGCCTCCCATTGCGGGAGCTGCAGCAGGTTCGTCTTTTTTCTCTTCCGCCAGTACGCATTCCGTGGTCAGGAACATACCTGCGATAGAAGCTGCATTCTCCAGGGCCACACGGGCTACCTTTTTCGGGTCGATGACTCCGGCTTTCTTTAAATCTTCGTAAATATCTTTCCGGGCATTGTAACCGAAATCTCCTTTCCCTTCCCGTACTCTGTTGACAACCACTGCTCCTTCCACGCCTGCATTATGGGCAATCTGACGCAGCGGTTCTTCAATGGCACGCTTGATAATTTCAATACCGGTCGTTTCGTCTTCGGTTTCACCTTTTAAGCCTTCTAAAGCAGCCTGTGCCCGGATATAGGCTACGCCGCCTCCCGCTACGATCCCTTCTTCAATAGCGGCACGGGTGGCACTTAACGCATCGTCTACCCGGTCTTTCTTTTCTTTCATTTCTACTTCCGAAGCGGCTCCCACATAAAGAACAGCTACTCCACCGGCCAATTTAGCCAGTCTTTCCTGCAATTTTTCCTTATCGTAATCGGAAGTGGATTTTTCGATTAATTTTTTAATCTGAGAAATGCGGTCGCTAATGGCTTGTTTTTCACCTAAGCCGTGTACGATAGTCGTATTTTCTTTGTCGATGGTTACTTTTTCCGCTTTACCTAACATATCCATGGTGGCGGCATCCAGTTTCAATCCCTTATCTTCGGAAATTACCACCCCACCTGTCAAAATGGCAATATCTTCCAGCATTTCTTTCCGTCTGTCACCGAAACCGGGAGCTTTTACGGCTGCAATTTTCAGAGAACCTCTCAGGCGGTTTACCACTAAAGTAGCTAAAGCTTCGTTTTCCACATCTTCAGCGACGATGACGAGAGAACGACCGTTTTGAGCGATGGGTTCCAGAATCGGCATCAATTCTTTCATGGTAGAAATTTTCTTGTCATACAACAAGATGAACGGATTCTCGAATTCAGCCACCATCTTATCGCTATCGGTTACGAAATAGGGGGAGATATAGCCGCGGTCGAACTGCATCCCTTCTACCACTTTCACTTCGGTTTCCATTCCCTTCGCTTCTTCCACCGTGATCACTCCTTCTTTCTTTACTTTTTCCATCGCTTCAGCGATCAGGGAACCGATCGTATCGTCTCCATTCGCCGAAATACGGCCTACCTGACGGATTTTTTCATAATTGTCTCCTACGTCTTCTTTCTGTTCTTCCAGGCTTTTCACAACGGCGGCAACCGCTTTGTCAATCCCTCTTTTCAGCTCCATCGGGTTGGCCCCTGCGGTTACGTTCTTCAAACCGACTGTAATGATGGATTGGGCCAATACGGTAGCTGTCGTGGTACCGTCACCGGCATCGTCACCGGTTTTAGAAGCTACTTCTTTTACCATTTGTGCACCGATATTGGCATAAGGATCGGCCAGTTCGATTTCTTTAGCAACTGTTACCCCATCCTTCGTAATCTGAGGAGCACCGAATTTTTTTTCGATAACTACATTACGGCCTTTCGGACCCAGTGTTACTTTTACTGCATTTGCCAGTTCGTCTACCCCTTTTTTCAGTAAGTCGCGGGCTTCAATATTGAATTTTATTTCTTTTGCCATGATTTTTGTTTTTTAATGTGTTGATACCGTTGATCTTTAATTTGATTTTTACTGTGTTACAGAACAACTAAAATATCGGATTGATTCATCACTAAATACTTTTTGTCGTCGATATTCACTTCGGTTCCCGAATATTTACCGAACAATACGGTATCGCCGACTTTTACTTCCATCGGTTCATCGTTTTTGCCTTGACCGGTTGCAATAATTATTCCTTTCTGAGGTTTTTCTTTTGCAGAATCCGGAATAATAATCCCACTTGCAGTTTTTGTTTCTGCCTCCACAGGCTCAACAATTACTTTGTTAAGTACGGTTTTTAGTGCCATGATTTTGTTTTTTTTAAAGTTTATAATTGATTTTTTCCTTTACGTTTTATTCCCATTTTTGTTATAGTGGGCTCTACACTCCTCCGTTTTTACATATTTCGTGCCAAAAATAAATCGAAAAAATACCGTTAGAAGACCTTATAACGTAAGTTATTGTATATTAGTTTTAAAAAAGGCCTATGGAAAAAGTATGAAAAAGGAAGAGAGGCTGTCAGAAACCATAAAAAAATGTCAGTATGTCTGACATACTGACATTTTTTTAGTGAAAGGTGACATTTATTGTTGAGGCTCTTCAGCCGGCGTCGTCGTTGCGGGAGTACTTTGGGGATCCGTAGTAAAAGAAGGAATGACCTGATTGGAGGGTGCTTTTTCCACCTGATCCTGAATAGCTGATTTCCCTCCTATTTCTCCTCTCGGAATAGCTAATGCGGCAATAACACAAAGAACCAGCATCGCTCCGGCTAGAGTCCAGGTAGCTTTTTCCAGGAAATCCGTCGTTTTTCTAACTCCCATAATTTGGTTGGAAGAGGCGAAAGAAGAGGCTAAACCACCGCCTTTGGAATTCTGTACTAATACAATCAGGATTAGTAAAATGCAGACTATCACGATTAAAACTGAGATTGCAGTATACATAATTATTTATTGTTATTGATTTCTTCTTTTATTTTCTCGATTCGGTTTGCAAAGTAAACACTTTTTTCCGGATATTTCAAGCTTAATTTTATATAAGTTGCTATGGCTTTTTCGTATAGCTTTTGTTTGATGTATATTTTAGCTAAAGTTTCGGAGAATAAATCCTCTTTTTCGGTGCTGCTTTCTTCTGATAAATCCCGTTCCTCGGCCGTCTCCGGGCTTATCTTGGAGAGTGAAGGTTCTTCCTGAATGAATTTTTCGATCAACTCTTGTTTTCTGTTGGAAGTTTCCCCTCCGGAAAATTCTTCGGAGGTCTTTTTTTTCTTGATTTGTCCGGCTAACTCCTCCAGAGATAATTCGGTATTTTCTTCGGGGAAAAGATCTTCTAAACGATAATTTCCGCTGATGTCGGGAAATTCCCGGAGACTTTCCGTTTTTTGGATTTTAGGTCCCGCTTCTAATGTCGGGGAATGAGGTGCTGGCCCGGAAGTTTTTTCCGGTGGGTTAAGGGAATGATCAGAGCCGGCAATTTCTGCTGTGGAAAGCGGTCCGGCTCCCGCCCTGTCCGGATGGGGGACCGTATACGCAGGAGAAAATTCGGTTTCGGATTCCAAATGAAGATCGAATACGCATTCTTCCTGCAACAGGCTGTCAGCAGAGGAAAAGGAGACCGCCGGTGTGTTTAAATATTTATACAGTTGTTTGTGATCCGATATATGAACCGTATGGATTTGGAGTTGTGTTCTATAAGCAGGATCCGCGAGCAACAGCAAACCTTTCAAATAGAGAACATGGGCCACCTGAAAATACGGGTAAGAGTGAAGGAGAGCTTCCAGCTCTTTCAGGTCACTGGCTTGTATTTTCTGTGGTTGTTGTATATAGTCTATGAGTCGGTCGGTTTTCATGCTGCGGGTATTCTTCCAACTGTATTTTACCAGTCAACCAAGGCTTTATTATAGATGTCATCTATAATTTTGTCCAGGATTTTAATAATCAATTCCTCTTCGATGGAGTCAAAATCGGCATCGATGCTGTAATCGGCATAATTGGAAAAGCGGGTATTAAATTCTTTATCGTCTTTCGTATTTGTATATTTTACCTGTATTTCGATGGTCAGACGATTCGAGGTGGCGACTTCGTCCCTTTGGATATCGATGGGTTTTTGATAATACCCGACGATCTGTCCTTCAAACCGGATATCCCCGTTGTTATCGGTCACTTCTTTCAGGCTGGTTTTGGTTCTCATATACGTATTCAGTTTCTCCGTAAAGAGTGTACTGAGGTAAGGAACCACCAACAAAGCTTTGTTGGGGAAATAATCTACGGAATATGTTTTGACCTCCGGAGAAATTGAAGCACCGGTCATGGAGTACTTTATGCTGGCCAGTTTGCAGGAATTGCAACCTAGGGCCACCAGCAGTACAGTTAAAATAATTTTGGTTTTTCCCATTCTGATCTAAATATTTCTGTTCGGCAAAGATAACGGTTTGCCTGTTAACTTCGTATAAAAAAGCGAAACCTTTCCGTTTCGGCGGGGTTAATTATCCGCCAGATGATATTCTTTTAACTTGCGGTATAACGTTCTTTCCGAGATTCCCAGATCCTTTGCTGCCAGTTTCCGTTTGCCATGATTTTTTTCGAGTGCTTTTACAATCAGTTCTTTTTCTTTTTCCTCTATGGAAAAAGATTCTTCTACCACTGCTTCGGTGTCCTGAATTTGCTCTTCGTCCCGGGGACGGAGATTGGTGACAGGAGCAGGTTTGAAGAAATCGGGTTCCGGAGCCGTATACGGGTCTCTTAAAACCAGGGAGGTGGTCGGTTCGGAAGGGGGAACGCTTTCCTCTTTTTGCATCATGCCGTAAACCAGTTGTTTCAGGTCGTGCATATCTTTTTTCATGTCAAACAATATTTTGTACAGGATTTCCCTTTCCGAGGCGAATCCGCCTTCGTTTTTCTCCGGATTTGCAGTCAGAACAGGGAGAGCGTTGTGTTCGGGCGGGAGGTATTTTTTGAGGGTAGGTCCGTCGACCAGCCGTTCCTGTTCTATGATGGAAATTTGTTCTGTAATATTTTTTAGCTGGCGGATGTTGCCGGGAAAACGGAAATTCTCCAGAATCTGCACAGCATCTTCGGTCAGCCGGACAGCCGGCATGCGGTATTTTTCTGCAAAATCCGCGGCGAATTTGCGGAACAGTAAAGGAATATCCTCTTTTCTTTCCCGTAAAGGAGGTATATAAATCGGTATAGCGTTAAGGCGATAGAAGAGATCTTCCCGGAATTTTCCGTTTTTTACGGCATCGGGAATATTCAAATTCGTTGCTGCAATTACCCGGACGTTGGTTTTTTGTACTTTAGAGGAACCGACCCGGATGAATTCTCCCGTTTCCAGAATACGCAGCAGCCGTGCTTGGGTCGATAAAGGCAATTCCCCCACTTCGTCCAGAAAAATCGTACCTCCGTCCGTCACTTCAAAATATCCCTTCCGGTCGGAGAGAGCTCCCGTAAAGGCGCCTTTTTCATGTCCGAATAATTCGGAATCGATAGTGCCTTCGGGAATAGCTCCGCAATTGACCGCAATATAAGGAGCGTGTTTCCGCGCACTGAAACTGTGAATAATCCGGGGGAATATTTCTTTCCCGACCCCGCTTTCCCCTGTAATCAGAACGGATAAATCGGTAGGAGCCACTTGTCGCGCAATATCGATAGCCCGGTTTAAACCTTCATTGTTTCCGATAATTTCGAAACGTTGTTTGATTGCCTGTAAATTTTCCATACACGTATAAAATTTCCGAATACTGCAAAAATAGCAGTTTTCCCTGACAAAGGGACATTAACCGCGATCAATTTCTTCCTTCTTCAAAAATTTTAAAAGGAGAGGCGGTCCATGTTTTTCACTAAATAAAAGAGAACGGTTAAAGGAAGAGAAAGATAAGTAGGGAAACAGCGATCTGTGGAAGTCTTTTCATGGTGTAATGGTAAATAAATGAGGCTGGAATAAGTGACATAAAATAATGTTAATAAATAATTGTTTATTTGTCTTGCATTTTGTAAAAAATGTAATTACATTACCCTCAATTTTATGTAGGGAGTAGTAACCAATAGTGCAATTAAAAATAGGAATGATCACCCGAAATTCCCCTTCGGTAAAGTGAAAGGGTATTTGTTTCAAACAAGATGGATCATATCATGAAATTAAAGGCGCGAAAACATATTGTCGAAATCTATCTGAAATATGTGGGCATAAGATATACCCCTTCATTTTTGAGAGAGAAAATTTTTAAACATCCTTTTGCCCGGACATTTGCCGGAATACAGGATATTTTATTGGATTACCACATCCGGTCTCTGGGTATAAAAATGGAGGTGGAAGAACTTTTCCGCTTGAATGAACCTTTTATTACTCTTATCGGAAAACGGTTTGTTGTAGTGGAGGAAATGACAGAGCAGGGATGTAGATGTATGGATGAAAGTAATGAGTCCGCTACGTTGCCCTTGGCTGACTTCAAAAAATTGTGGTGCGGTAGTATTCTGTTGCCGGAAGTGAGAGAGGAAAGTGAAGAGGATGATTTTTTAAAACATTACGTACTCGGTCTGGCGAATGCGGGGAAGGTCCCGTTTGGCGGAATAGCCGTTTTAGTCGTCTTTTGTTTTCTGTTGCATACAAGCGGCCAGCCTTTGTCGGGCCAGGTTATCCTTCTTTTGATTCTCTATTTCCTGGGAATTATAGCTTCTTTGATTTTGGTGAGGGAAGGCTTGGATATGAACAATCCCCTGATCCGGAGACTCTGCGAATCTCCTAAAAAAAGAAGTTGTGCGACCGTATTGCAAAGCAAAGCGGCTCAATTCTGGGGTATTCTGAAATGGAGTGAAATCGGATTGGGGTATTTCACCGCCTGTTTTTTGTTTCTGGTTTTATTTCCCGGCCATTTAGGAATTCTTTTTTTACTTAATCTTTTATCGCTTCCCTATACCGTATGGAGTGTGGCGTATCAGTGGAAGGTAGCTGAAAAATGGTGTCCTTTCTGTCTGGCGGTGCAACTTCTGTTTTGGCTGCTGTTTTTCGTTTTCATTTCCGGACATTCTTCGCTATTTTCTGTGTCCTGGAGTGAAATCGTTTCTTTCGGATTGGTGTGTATGGTAGTTACGGTAGGTATGTGGTGGCTGCTACCCTTGTGCGGGAAAGCCCGGCAGAGCCTGTTTTTGGAGAGGCGGTTAACGGAAATAAAGTCCGATGAATCCGTTTTTCAGGTTTTATTGTACCGGGAAAAATATTTTGATGCGGAGGCAGAGGCCCGGACCCTGGTTTTAGGAAATCCTTCCGCTACGGCCACTGTTTCGATAATCAGCGACCCTTATTGCTGGCATTGTGCTGCGATGTTCGAAACTCTGGAGAGACTATTGGGGAAGTACCGGGATAGGGTCCGGGTAGAGTTGCTGTTTGCAGGCGATGAGGCTTTGGAGCCTACCATCCGGTATCTGATAGCGATTTTTTTAAAATATGGAAGCGAAAAAGCCGAAAAAATTTATTCGGAATGGTTTATCCTCCGGGATAAAATAAAAGAAAAATATCCGGTGGAAGCGGAGGACGAACGAACAGGCCGTATTTATAAGGCCCAGCATTTCTGGAGTATGGAGGCTAAAAAAGAAGGTACGCCTTTAATTTATTTCGATCAGTACAGGTTACCTGATTTTTATGTATTGGAAGATATAAAGTATTTTTTATAAAAATTTAAAATGAGAATGTTTAAAGGAGAGCTCCGTTATATGCTGGGAATTTTGCTGGCAGGCTTTTTATATAGCGGAAGTTTTGCTCAGGAGGTAATTGAGGTATGCATTAAGAACCTTCATAATAAGCCTTTAGAAAATATCTCCGTGACCGTTCAACGTTTAGCGGATCAGGTTATTTTGGATTATGGTTTTAGTGATGCAAGAGGATGTTATACGTTTACGCTGAACGTACAGACGGATTCTTTACTGGTGATGATATCGGGTTTTAATATAGGCATGCACGAAAAGAAGGTCCCGAACGAGAGTCAGCGGGTGGATTTTACGGTGAAGGAGGAAGCGGTAAAAATAAAAGATGTGATCGTGCGGGCACCGAAAATCTACGGGAACCAGGATACGGTCAATTACTCGGTAGGTGCTTTTTCCGATAAAAACGACGATGTGATTGAAGACGTATTGAAAAAACTGCCGGGAATAACGGTTTCGGCGGAAGGAGAAATAAAGTATCAAGGGAAAACGATCAATAAGTTTTACATCGAAAACATGGATTTGTTGCAAGGACGGTATAGCTTGGCGACGAGGAATATATCGGCAAAAGATATTTCCACGGTTCAAATCTATGAAAATCACCAACCCATCAAAGCCTTGGGAAACATTTCTCCGTCGGAGCGAGCGGCGGTCAATCTGAAATTGAAAGAGGGGGTAAAAGGCGTATTCGTCATTACGGCGCGTTTGGGATTGGGGACCGCTCCCGATCTGAAAAAACAACCGGTATTGTGGAACAATACTCTTTTGGGAATGCTTTTCACCCGTAAAATGCAGCAGATGTCTATCTACAAAGGAAACAATTCCGGTTACGATGTTTATCAGGAATTGGAATCTCATTCCACTGACGTCTATTTCGATTCCGATGAAATGCTTCGCGTAACAATGCCTGCTCCCCCTTCCATCAAACAGAACAGGTATTTGTTTAATAATGCACATGCCATTGCTTTCAATAATCTGATAAGAAGTAAAAAAGGAAATGACTGGACGACGAATCTCATCTATTTGAATGATCATATCAACCGAAAGAGCCGGTCCCGTTCCGTTTATTTCTTCTCCGATCAACCGTCAACCGTAATAGATGAAAATATCAGTTCCGCTCAGAATATAAATCGTCTGGAAACGGATATCCGTTTTGAAAAAAATAAACTTCACGAATACATGAGCAACGGTTTTCATCTCCACAAAGAATGGGTGACTCATTTGGGGAATATAAATAACGGAGAGCCGGTTGTGCAACGGGTGAAGGTACCTTCTATAGAGATTTCCGACGTTTTCCGTTTGGTAAAAACGAAGGAGGAAAGAGGATATGATGCCCGAATGTCGATGGGATTTAAGAGAACGCCTCAAAATTTGATGATTTACGATGGGATTTATCCCGATTTATTGAATGAGGGCAAAGAATATCAAGCGGTGAGGCAGAACGTAACGATGACTTCAGCTTTTGCCAGGGCGGATTTTTCTTTCCTTACCCTTTTTTCTGTGGCCGGCATAAAGGTCGATCCCAAAATGAAATTAAATGTGGAGTACAGTTCTTTGGAATCCGGAATTTCCGTTTTTGATAACGATCATTTTTCTACGGCAGTTGATAAAGGAGAAATGGAGAATCATTTGCATTGGCATAAGTATACCCTCTGGGCGGGAATCGGTTTAAGATACGATTACGGCCGTTTAAGTATAGGAGCGGAGCTCCCGTTGAGTTATAACGGGATCTTTATCGATAATCGTCAGACGGATCACCGGAACGGCCATCAGTTATTTTGGTTTGAACCGGCTGTCAACTTGAACTATAAGATTTCCCCTTCTTTGAATTTCGGTGCCAGTTACCAGTTGAACAATTCGACGGCAAACGTAAAATCGGTTTATACAGGATATATTTTACAGGATTACCGAACGATTCAGAGGTACGACGGACTTTTGCCGAAAACCCGGCAAAATTATGCCGTAGCGTCTTTAGAATATAAAAACCTGGTCGGCATGCTGTTCGGAAACCTTGTTTTTTCCTATTTCGAAAGTAAAAACAATACGATTACCGATCAGTATTTTGAAGATATCCTGTCTATTACGTCGAGGATACCGATGCAAAATACGAATAAGGGGAAAAATGCTAAACTTCATCTCAGTAAAGGGTTTGATTTTGCTAAAACGTTAATTGGTTTTGAAATTTCTTATCATTCTTTTTCTTCTCAATTATTGAGACAGAATGTGCTGGCAGATTTTGACAATGAGTTATTGGTACTGAATGCCGACTTTCACATGAAACCTTTTTCTTTTTTCAGTTTCAAATACGGTTGCAATTGGGGGCGCAACTATAGTAAAATATCCGGAGGCGAAACGTTTAAGCCCATCAACTCACTGGTGAATACCGTCGTTCTGGATTTTAGTTTGTTTCCGGAATTGAATGTGAATCTGGGTTTCGAGACTTATTATAACAGTGCGGCCATCGGCCGGAAAAACATCTCCTTCGGAGATATCGGTTTAAATTACAAAGTAAAAAATGTGCACATTTCGCTGATGTGTCAGAATGTATTTAATACGGATCGCTTTGTGTCTTCTTATTACAATAGTATAAATAAATATCAGTATAGCTATGACATACGGCCGGCCAGTGTAATGTTGTCGGTAAAGTTCAGAGTAAAATAAACGGGCTGGTTCCTGTAAAAAAGAAAAGTTATGAAAAGATATCTAACAGCGGAAGATGTACGCTATGGCATCGCCAATACACCGCAGATCACCTTTGAAGTGACGGATTTATGTAATTTAAAATGTAAATACTGCGGGTACGGAGAATTTTACGATAATTACGATCAGCGTAACGAAGTCCTGCTCGATCCGGAACGGGCACGCCGGCTTATAGATTACGTCAGCAGGATGTGGGATTCTTCTCTGAACGTATCTCATCAAAAAAATCTGTATATCAGTTTTTACGGGGGTGAACCTTTGCTGAATATGAATTTTATAAAAGAAATCGTCAGTTATATGAAAGGAATGAAATGTGCTTCCCGTACGTTTACCTTTTCTTTGACGACGAATGCTATTTTGCTTCATCAATATATCGATTTTTTCCGGGAGCACGATTTTAAATTACTGATCAGTTTGGATGGAAACAGGGAAAATTCGGCTTACCGGGTGGATAAGAACGGAAAGCCCAGTTTCGACCGGGTGATTGAAAATATAGATCTGGTCCGGGAGAAGTATCCGGAATATTTTAAACGCTCGGTTAATTTCAATGCTGTTTTGCATAACCGGAATTCGGTAGAAAGTATACATGACTTTTTTAAAAAGCGGTATGAGAAAATGCCCCGTATCGGGGAACTCAGTGATTCGGGAATCCGGACGGATAAAAAGGAGGATTTTGAAAAAGCGTACCGGAATGCCGAAGAAAGCTTGCATCAGTCGGAGCACTATGATGGAATCATGAAAGACATGAGGTTGCAATTGGGAAGTTACCAAACCGTTATGACCTATGTGTTAAGATACAACGATTTTGTGTATAAAGATTACAATGAGCTTTTATTCGGTAAACGGGAAAATGCGGTCGTGGTACCGACGGGGACTTGTATGCCCTTCTCCAAAAAGATATACATGACCGTGAACGGAAAATTGTTGCCCTGCGAACGGGTCGGACATAAATATGCGTTGGGGAAGGTGACGGATCGGGGGGTGGAACTGGACTTCCGGGATATTGCGGAAAGATACAACTCTTATTATGCAAAGATAGAAAAACAGTGTGCAACCTGTTATCGGAAAAAATCCTGTATCCAATGTGTCTTTCAATTGCCGGATCCCAGCAAACAGTCGGTGTGTCAGGGACATTTGAATGCGGTTCAGTTTGAAAATTATAAAAACGCCCAAATTAAATTCCTGGCCGATAATCCGGGAGAATATTACCGGATTATGGAGGATATCGTTGTTGTTTAACTTTTAAATTGGTTTGACATGAAAAAACTGATTTTTATTTCTTGCATAAACAAATTCAGCAGGTTTAGTTCCTGCCGGTGTATATCACTTTCCGGACAGGAGCGGTAATCTGCTTCGGAAAGAAGTACGAAAGTGTCCTATTTTCATGTTTAAATTAAAATTTTTGTTATGAAAAAGATCAGTAAATTAAAATTGAACAGTATTTCTCAGGAACAACTTTCAAACAGACAAATGTATAAGATTAAAGCCGGAGGCCCGGGAGTTCCGGGTGATAGCGGTGAGAGAACTTGTTACTGTTCCTGTGCTTATGAAGGGGACGGCGGTTCCGGTATACACGACAATTGCCGGGCCAATTATTACATAGGTCCGAATGGAGGCCACTCTGTTCCGGGTGGTAGCAAAGATCCGAATGCCAATGTTTATAAATGCAAGGCGACTCCTTCGTAATGAATTTTATGAGAAACGGAGACGTTTTTCTCGGCTTTGGCAATAAGGAATAATTTCATCGCCTGAAATCCGGTGTTTGCCTGTAAACTTATTTACTGCAGAGAAGCGGAGAAAGAGATACGTTGACAGGCAGTTTGAAGGGCGGTGTAGGGCTTCCGAGAGCTGCCGGAAAAAATTTCCGGCAGCAATCTGGGCCTCTAAAAGGTTAATAACTTTTTAAATTCTGCGGTTATGAAAAAGATCAGTAAGTTAAAATTGAACAGTATTTCTCAGGGACAACTTTCAAACAGACAAATGTATAAAATGAAAGCCGGAGGTCCGGGAATTCCGGGTGGTGATGGAGGTGACAGGGGTAATGATGGCGTAAAAACCTGTTATTGTTCCTGTGCTTATGAAGGGGGCGGCGGCTCCAATATGCATGATAATTGCCGGGCCAATTATTATATAGGAAGCGAAGGTATGCATTCTCCTGGTGATTCGTCAACGTATAAATGCTAGGCTGATTGAGCCTCCACTTTTACGAAGGGGGAAGTTTTTTCCCCTTTCCTCCAGAGTAGAATTTTGCAAAGACATTCCTGAATTTTTATCGTTCCGGGGAAATTTTAAAATAAGATGTAACCGTATGAAAAAGATCATTTTTAGTAGTTTATTTCTCTTTAGTTGTGTTGCTGTGGGGTGGGGACAATATTACCGGCCTCTGGAGATTAAAGGGGTGGAAGATTACGAAGCTCCTGATTCCGCTTATCTTCAATTTACATACAGGCTTATTTCCGTAAAAGATACGGCCCAGCCTCAACTTACTTGTGAGGACAGGCAGGTTTTACAGATCGGAAAGAAATATTCCAAATATTTCAGTCAGTATCTGGTGGATTATTCGGAAAAAGTCGCCCGGGATATCAAAAACGGAAAAATTAAACAAGGGATAGAAGCCAATCCCTACAGTGGCTGTTACGGATACGAGATTTTTAAAAATTATCCCCGGCCAGGAATACTGACTTATAACGATATCG
Organism: uncultured bacterium; assembly: GCA_905216195.1. Lineage (GTDB taxonomy): Bacteria > Bacteroidota > Bacteroidia > Bacteroidales > Marinifilaceae > Culturomica. The sequence continues at coordinate 13,230 of CAJMSX010000008.1, read as the reverse complement.
GCTGTTTCGTGCAATTCAATTATACGTATGAGGAAGAACTGCCGGTTTTTAACTGGAAAATGGAACCCGGACAGGATACGGTTCTCGGTTATGTGTGCAGGAAGGCGACGACCCGTTTCCGGGGACGGAATTATACGGCTTGGTTTACCATGCAGATTCCGATCAGCAACGGTCCCTGGAAATTCGGGGGATTGCCCGGATTAATACTGAAAATAGCGGATGCCCGGCGGGAATATGTTTGGGAATGTATCGGAATGGAACAATCGGAAGAACAGGAACCTATCCGGTTTTATCGCATTCCTTTCTCTAAAATCACGAGGAAAAATCTGGCTAAACTCTATCAGCGGTTTCATCAGGACGAAGCTGCCTTTAATAACCGGATCGGCATGATTAACCTGCAGGTGAACGAGGATGGAAGTACGGAGGAGTTTTCGAATTCCAAGAAAGAATTACCTTATAATCCGATTGAATTGGAATAGTACCTTTTCAAAATATCCGGATGGTTTTCCTGGACTGCCGGAGAGAAAAAAAGAGTGAACTACTGAAAATGTAAAGCGATGATTGATAAAGATAAAAGATATTGGTTTTATATTTATCCCTATGTATACCTTACCGTGCGAAAAGGGAAGTTATTGGCTTTCAATACCCGGAACGGAAGGAATATCGAAACCGGCTCTTCGATCTGTATTTCCTTGGTGGAAGAGGTACAGCAGAAGGATCGTTTGGGAGTGACGGAGTTAAAAAAAGAATATCGGATGGAAGAGGAATGTATCCGGTTTATAGAATCAGCTTTGGAAAAGGAAATAGCGGGAGTGACTGAAATCATAGCCGGGCAGCCGGCACCCGTTATTTTCAGGCCGGTGCTGAATCTTCAGTCGGAAGTAGATAAAATGAAAAATGAAAAGTTCAATTTCATCGGTCAGGACCTGATCCGGTATTTGAATCAACTCAATATATATATTAATAATAGCTGTATCCAAACGTGCAAATATTGTAAAGATTACTACAAACAATTACCCTTTTGCAGCTGTGGCGATTCTCCACTCAGGCAGACAGAGCTCCGGCCGGAAATCATTGCATCGATGTTGGAAAGGGCAAAGAGATCGGTCATGAAAAAAGTGAATCTGCTGGGAGGGGACGTTACCCGTTATCCCTATTGGGAAGAGTTGTCCCGGGTGATGGAAGCCTATAATTATGAATACCACGTCTGGGTCGCTTATACCAATCTGTCTTTGGCGAAAGAATGGGCTGAAAAAAGAAGGGATTGTGTATTGGATGTTCTGGTGAGTTTTCCGCTGGAGGAGAAAGTTTTCGGTCCCTGGATCTCTTCCCTGGAACAGGAGGAGGACCGGATTTTCCATTTTGTGGTGGAAAATGAAAAGCAGTATGAAAGGGCAGAAGAAATAATCCGGCAATATAAGATTGCTCAGGCGGATATCCTGCCGTTTTTCAACGGTTCCAACCGGAGCTTTTTTGAAGATCAGGTAGCTCTTTCCAAAGAAGATATTCTCAACGGACCGATAGAACAAAGGGTTATATTTTGTAATCAAAAATTGAATTCCAATTATTTCGGGATTCTGAATATTATGTCTGATGGAAATGTGTGGGCTAATCTCCATAAAGGAGTAATCGGAAATGTGTACCGCAACGATCTTTTAGAGATCATATACCATGAAATATTGACCCACGCCTCCTGGAGAGATATACGATCGGAAGCCCCTTGTGCGGAATGCTTATACCAGTATCTTTGCCCTCCTCCTTCCAATTATGAATATGTGATGAAGAGATACAATCTTTGTTCGGTTGAACAAGGGGAGCGGGAAAGGGTAAATTTTCCGGAAGGGGGCCGATAATCTGAAAAAACGCCCGGCAAAGTCGCTCTATAGCGAAAGATAAAAATAACTATATTTGTAGTTCTTTGCAAATTATTTCTTATATTTGTCTGACTAATTTAAACCTAGAGCGATATGATACGAATTTTGTCTAATGGCATAATAGCGGCGGTCGCTATGCTGTTATGCGTAAGTTGTGGTTCCAAAGAGGCAACTGTGGAAGTTGTCAGTTTAAACGGGGAAGATGTATACGTTTGTGATATTTCCCAGGTAAAAGATTCGGTGAATCTGCCCTTAAGCAGTCTGGTCGAATCCATTCATATCGTAAAGCTGGACACGGCCCGGGAAGCCTTGTTCAAATGGGGACAGTGTGCCATAAGTGATAATTATATCGGAATCGCCAGCAGTCAACAGCCCTATAAATTGTTCAGCAAAAACGGAAAATTTTTGAGGAATATCGGAGCGGTAGGTAAAGGTCCGGGAGAATACCTGAACATCTATTGTTCTCAGATCGATGAAAAGAACAACAAAATTTATTTGTTGCCCTGGCAAAGCGGAAATTTATTGTGTTATAATCTGGAAGGGGAAGCTTTGGGTACGATTCCCATGGCGGATATGATGCCGAAAGGAAATTTTCAGGTAAAAAACGATAAGGTTACCGCTTTTTCTTTGCCTTTTCCGGGAAGCCGGTATTTTGCCTGGTATGAAGATATGGAAGGGAATGTGAAACATGCGGTTCCTTCTGAAAAATATATCGTACCCACGGGCTATTTCAGCAATGAGATCTATTCTTTGTTCAATACGGATTTGCCCGATGTATATGTTTTCCGCTGGGAAGCGATTCAGGACAGTCTTTACCGTTACGATGGAAATACCGGTCGGTTAATCCCTCGTTTTACAATGGTGTATCCGGGTAAGGTACCCATGCATGCTTATTATGAGTTGCCTAATCATTTCTATGCGGAAATTATGGAATTCGATGGACGTAGCGGGGTGACCAACCGGCATTCCCTGATCATAGATAAAAATAATAAAAAAGTGACTTGGGGTAAGATTGTGGACGATTTGTTTGTGGAGGGAGGGGAAGTGTGGCCGTGGTCCTTGAAGAATTCTATGTATGTGCAGGATTTCCCGGCTATTACGCTGATCGATAATCTGGAGAAAATGCTGAAGCGGGATGATGTAGCTCCTGCCGTACGGAAACAGGCGGAAGATATATTGAAACAGTTGGATGAGAATGACAACAATGTGATCGTGTGGGGAAAATTGAAGAACTGAGGTAAGAAATGAATTTTTTCCGAGAGTGTCTGTGCGTTTGCAGACACTCTTTTTATTGGGTAGTATGGAGGGAAGTGTAAAACAGACTTCCGTATCTCTTTAACGCATTGACAATCTTTACTTTTTTGCAAAAAAAAGATTTAATTGTTTGGTAGTTAAGAAAAAGCTCCGTACATTTGCACTCCATTTTGAATAAAAGTATACTAATTAAAACTATTGTAATGCCTACTATTCAACAGTTAGTAAGAAAAGGAAGAACGAAAATTGTGGATAAGAGCAAGGCTCCGGCTTTGGATTCCTGTCCGCAAAGACGTGGGGTTTGTGTACGTGTTTACACAACGACTCCGAAAAAGCCGAACTCGGCCATGAGAAAGGTAGCCAGGGTTAGATTGACCAACGGAAAAGAAGTGAACGCTTACATTCCGGGTGAAGGACACAACCTGCAGGAACACTCTATCGTGATGATCCGCGGCGGTCGTGTAAAAGACCTTCCGGGGGTGCGTTATCACCTTGTGCGCGGGACTCTGGATGCTGCCGGTGTTGCTGAGCGGAAACAAGGACGTTCTAAGTACGGTACGAAGAGACCGAAGCCCGGCCAGGCTGCAGCTGCAAAAGGCAAAAAGTAAAAAAGTAATTAACAGGAATTGTTTATGAAGCGTTCCCCGAAAGTTGAGTAAATGGTTGGGAAACCGTTGAAGACCTAAAGAACAGCTGATCGAACCAATTCGTAAACTAAAGGAAATGAGAAAAACAAAACCCAAGAAAAGAATCCTGTTGCCGGATCCGAAATTTCACGATGTACTGGTGACCCGATTTGTAAATGACTTGATGGTAGACGGTAAAAAAACGATTGCCTTCAAAATCTTTTATGATGCGTTAGACATTGTGGATGAAAAACTGGCTAAAAAAGAAGAGAAAACCGCTCTGGAAATCTGGAAACAAGCATTGGAGAACATTACTCCCCAGGTGGAAGTAAAGAGTCGCCGCGTAGGTGGTGCGACTTTCCAGGTACCGATGGAAATCAATCCGAATCGGAAAAGAGCGATTTCTGTAAAAAATATGATCCTCTTTTCCCGCAAGAGAAGCGGACATAGTATGTCTGAAAAATTAGCTGCCGAAATTATGGCTGCTTACAAAGAAGAAGGTGCTGCCTTCAAAAAGAAAGAAGATACACATCGTATGGCGGAAGCCAACCGGGCTTTTGCACATTTCAGATTTTAACGAGGAGAGATAGAATAAATGGCAAAGAGAGATTTACATTATACGAGAAACATCGGTATCATGGCCCACATCGATGCCGGTAAAACGACAACAACTGAACGTATCCTGTATTTTACCGGAGTAAACCATAAAATCGGTGAAACCCATGACGGTACCGCTACGATGGACTGGATGGTACAGGAGCAGGAAAGGGGGATCACGATTACTTCCGCTGCTACGACCTGTTACTGGAAATATCAGGATAATGAATATAAAATCAACATTATCGATACTCCGGGACACGTGGATTTTACTGTAGAGGTTGAGCGTTCCCTGCGTGTGTTGGATGGTGCTGTTGCATTGTTCTGTGCCGTAGGAGGAGTAGAAGCTCAATCCGAGACCGTATGGCGTCAGGCCAATAAATACGGTGTTCCGAGAATTGCATTCGTGAATAAAATGGACCGTTCCGGTGCCGACTTCTTCAAGGCGGTTCGGGAGATTAAAGAAAAGCTGGGTGCTAATCCGGTGCCCCTCGTTTTGCCGATCGGTGCGGAAGAGAGCTATCAGGGAGTAATCGACCTGGTGGAAATGAAAGCCTATATTTGGGAAAACGGAGCTTTGGAAGCTACGGTGAAAGAGATTCCGGAAAATATGCTGGCTGAGGCTCAGGAGTGGAGAGAAAAATTGGTGGAGGCGGCGGCTGTTCAGGACGAAGCTTTGATGGAACGCTTTTTCGAAGACCCGGATTCCATTACCGTGGAAGATTTAAAGGCTGTAGTCCGGAAAGCGGTAATAGCCATGGACTTCTGTCCGGTGATGTGCGGTTCCTCTTTTAAGAATAAAGGTGTGCAGAATCTGTTGGATGCTGTCATCGCTTATCTGCCGAATCCTTTGGATATTCCGAACAGTAAGGGAACCGATCCCCGTACCGGAGAAGAAATTCTTTTCCCGGTGGATCCGGAAGCTCCTCTGTCGGCTTTGGCATTCAAGATCGCTACCGATCCGTTTGTAGGCCGTTTGTGTTATACCCGTATTTATTCCGGAAAAATCGAAGCCGGATCCTATGTTTATAATCCGCGTACCGATAAAAAGGAACGTATTTCCCGCTTGTTCCAGATGCACTCCAATAAGCAGATGCCGAAAGAGGTTTTGGAAGCCGGAGATATTTGCGCTTGCGTAGGATTTAAAGATATTCGTACCGGAGATACCCTTTGCTCCGAGGAAAAACCGATTGTACTGGAAAGTATGACCTTCCCGGAACCGGTAATCGGTATTGCTGTAGAGCCCCTGACTCAGAAAGACACGGATAAACTGGGTATGGCTTTGGCTAAATTGGCTGAAGAAGACCCGACTTTCCGGGTAAAAACAGATGAAGATTCCGGACAGACCGTCATCAGCGGTATGGGGGAACTCCACCTGGATATTATTCTGGATCGTCTGAGAAGAGAATTTAAGGTGGAATGTAATCACGGTGCGCCTCAGGTGGCCTATAAAGAAGCTATCACCGCTACTGTGGAACATCGTCATGTATTCAAGAAACAAACCGGTGGCCGCGGTAAATTTGCCGATATCATCTTCCGTATGGAACCGGCCGAAGAAGGGAAAGAAGGTTTGACCTTCGTCAATGAAGTGAAAGGCGGGAATATTCCGAAAGAATTTATTCCTTCTGTAGAGAAAGGGTTCAAAGAAGCGATGTCAAACGGAGTATTGGCCGGTTATCCGCTCGAAAGTCTGAAGATCACCCTGATCGACGGCTCTTTCCATCCCGTGGATTCCGATGCCTTGTCCTTCGAGATGGCTGCCAAAATCGGTTACAAAGAAGCCGCTCAGAAAGCAAGACCGGTGTTGTTGGAACCGATTATGAAACTGGAAGTGGTAACTCCGGAAGATTATATGGGAGATATTATTGCCGATCTCAACCGTCGTCGCGGACAGGTGGAAGGTATGGAGTCCCGTACGGGAGCCCGTGTCATCGAGGCCAAAGTACCTCTGTCGGAACAGTTCGGGTACGTTACCGTATTGAGAACGCTTTCTTCCGGACGTGCAAGTTCTTCTATGGAATTCGATCATTATGCGGAAGTGCCGAAGAACATCGCCAAGGAAGTGATAGAGAAAAACAACGGAAGGACAGATTTATTATAAGAATTTTAGATTATTAAGCTGGGGTTTTCCGGTAAATTCCGGGAAACCCCAAGTCTGAAATCATTAATCATAACTAAAAACATGAGCCAAAAAATCAGAATTAAGTTGAAATCTTACGATCACAACTTGGTGGACAAATCTGCAGAAAAGATTGTCAAGACAGTAAAGGCTACGGGTGCTGTGGTGAGCGGTCCGATACCGCTTCCGACTCACAAAGGAATTTTTACTGTTAACCGCTCCACGTTTGTAAACAAAAAGAGCCGGGAACAATTTTTGGTATGCACGTTCAAAAGGCTGATCGATATTTACAGCTCTACGGCCGGAACTATCGATGCGCTGATGAAACTTGAACTGCCGAGTGGTGTGGAAGTAGAGATTAAGGTATGATAACGGCGAAAACCTTATGTCGTTATTAATGAACACAAACCTATTAAAAAAGTAAAAGAAAAATGCCAGGTTTAATTGGAAAAAAAGTCGGAATGACTTCCGTATTCAGTGCCGAGGGGAAAAGTATCCCATGCACTGTGATTGAGTGCGGTCCATGTGTCGTAACCCAGGTTAAAACAAAAGAGACCGACGGTTATGAAGCGCTTCAGTTGGGTTTTGACGAAAAAAAGGAAAAACACACGACCAAGCAGCTAAGTGGACACTTTAAGAAGGCAGGCACAACTCCGAAAAGGAAGCTCGTAGAGTTTTCAGGATTTGAGACCGAGCACAAGTTAGGTGACGTAATCGACGTTACATTATTCGAAGGGGTTAATTTTGTCGATGTAGTAGGAACCAGTAAAGGGAAAGGATTTCAGGGCGTTGTAAAACGTCATGGATTCGGCGGTGTCGGCGAAGCGACCCACGGTCAGGACGACCGTCAGAGAGCACCGGGTTCTATTGGAGCTTGCTCCACCCCCTCCCGTGTTTTCAAGGGTATGAGAATGGCCGGAAGAATGGGCGGAGACAGGGTTACTGTTGCAAACTTGCAGGTTTTAAAAGTAATTCCTGAGAATAATTTGTTGTTGGTGAAGGGATCTATACCCGGAACGAAAGGTTCATACGTAATTATTGAGAAGTAATGGAGTTAAGTGTATTAAACATTGCCGGAAAAGAAACAGGCAGAAAGATAGAGTTAAATGACGCTATCTTTGGAATTCAGCCTAATGAACACGCCATCTACCTTGACGTAAAACAGTATCTCGCCAATCAACGGCAGGGAACTCATAAGTCAAAGCAGAGAAATGAAGTGTCAGGTAGTACTGTAAAGCTGAAAAAGCAAAAAGGTACCGGAGGTGCCCGTGCTGGCGGTATTAAAAATCCTCTGTTCAGAGGCGGTGGCCGTGTATTCGGTCCTGTGCCCCGGGATTACCGTTTTAAATTGAATAAAAAACTGAAAAGACTGGCACGTAGGTCGGCTTTGGCTGTAAAAGCCAGTGCCAATGCCGTGACGGTAGTAGAAGATTTCAGCTTTGAAACTCCGAAAACCAAACAGTTTGTAGCGTTGGTAAACAACCTGAAAGTGAACAACGGTAAGTTATTGTTGGTTTTGAGTGAGTCAAACGAAAATATATTGTTATCGGCTCGCAACTTACAGAACGTGGAAATTAAGAGAGTCAGCGATTTGTCAACTTACAACATTATGAGGGCCAGAAACCTGGTGTTGGTTGAAAGTTCGGTGCAGGGCCTGAATGAAATGTTCAATCTTAACTAATTCGAGAAGAGATGGAGATTATTATCAAGCCCGTTTTGACAGAGAAGATGTCAGCGCTGACCGACAAGGAACACAAGGTGGCTTTTGTCGTAGCGAAAGATGCGAATAAGATAGAGATAAAGAAGGCAGTTGAAGAAATGTATGGAGTGAAGGTGAAAGCTGTAAATACACAGCGTTACCAGGGGACGGTAAAATCCCGTTACACCAAGTCCGGCGTGATTACCGGACGGACCGCTTCATTCAAAAAAGCGATTGTGACTTTAGCAGAAGGTGATAGTATTGATTTTTTTAGCAATATTTAAAGAACATGGCTGTAAGAAAATTAAATCCTGTAACTCCTGGTCAAAGACATAAGGTAGCTAATACCTTTGAACAGGTGACTACAGATAGACCTGAGAAATCATTGTTAAGACCTATGAAAAAAAACGGCGGCCGTAATAATGCCGGTAAAATGACAATGAGATATATAGGTGGGGGTCATAAACAAAAATACAGAGTAATTGATTTTAAGCGGGACAAGGATAATATTCCGGCAAAAGTCGCTACGATCGAGTACGATCCGAACAGAACCGCCCGTATTGCTCTGTTGGTGTATGCAGACGGGGAAAAACGTTACATGATCGCTCCGATCGGACTGACGGTAGGTCAGAAAGTGGAAAGCGGTAAAGGTATCGCTCCCGAAGTCGGTAATGCTCTGTTTCTGTCAGAGATCCCATTGGGTACAATTGTACATAATATTGAACTGAGACCGGGTCAGGGAGCCGTGATGGCTCGTAGCGCCGGATCTTATGCTCAATTGGTTGCCAGAGAAGGAAAATATGCTTCTATTAAGTTGCCTTCCGGAGAAATCCGTATGGTGCTCGTCACCTGTAAAGCCACGGTAGGTACCGTGTCCAATACCGACCACGCCCTGGAACGTTCCGGTAAAGCCGGTCGTAGCCGTTGGCTGGGCCGTCGTCCGAGAGTGAGAGGTGTTGTGATGAACCCGGTAGATCACCCGATGGGTGGTGGTGAAGGCCGGGCTTCGGGAGGACACCCGAGATCCCGCCGCGGACTGTTGGCTAAAGGTTATAAGACCAGAGCTCCGAAAAAGGCTTCCAGCAAGTATATAGTAGAAAGAAGGAAATAATAACCGATTAATAGTTTAATGTTATGAGTCGTTCGTTAAAAAAAGGCCCTTTTATAGATGTCAAGTTGGAGAAGAGAGTGTTGGCGATGAATGAGTCCAATAAAAAATCGGTTGTTAAAACCTGGGCTCGCTATTCTATGATTTCTCCGGACTTCGTAGGCCATACAGTAGCTGTACATAACGGTAATAAATTTATCCCGGTTTACATCACCGAAAATATGGTGGGGCATAAATTGGGAGAATTTGCACCGACACGTACCTTTAGAGGTCACGCCAATAAAAAATAAGCGTGATAAAGTTGAACCAATGAAGATGTATTAAAATGGGTGCAAGAAAAAGAATAAGAGCAAATCAGATAAAGGAAGCCAAAAAGGAGAAGGCTTTTGCTATCCTCCGGGGTTGTCCTTCGTCACCTCAGAAAATGAGATTGGTGGCAGACCTGGTACGTGGAAAAGACGTACAGAGAGCTTTGGATATACTGAAATTTTGTCCTCGTGAAGCTGCCCGTAAAGTGGAAAAACTTTTACTTTCGGCAATTGCCAACTGGAGTGCCAAGAATGAAGGCAAGCGGATTGAAGATGCTTCTTTGTTTGTCAAAGAGATTTTCGTCGACGGTGCCGGTATCCTGAAAAGACTGAGACCGGCTCCCCAGGGACGGGCTCACCGGATTCGTAAACGGTCCAATCACGTGACCATCGTCTTGGGTAGCAAGACAGCTGTTGAAAACGTAGTAAAAGAATAATTAGCATGGGACAAAAAGTTAATCCAATAAGCAATAGATTAGGAATCATCCGTGGATGGGATTCTAACTGGTTCGGTGGCAAGAATTACGGCGATAAACTGGTAGAAGACTTTAAAATCAGAAAATACCTGAACGCTCGTTTGGCCAAAGCCGGAATCGCAAAGATTGTTATCGAGAGGACCCTTAAGCTGATTACCATTACCATCAATACCGCCCGTCCGGGAATCATTATTGGAAAAGGCGGACAGGAAGTGGATAAATTGAAGGAAGAGCTTAAGAAAATCACCGATAAAGAAGTACAGATAAATATCTTCGAAATCAAACGTCCTGAGTTGGATGCTGTGATCGTGGGTAATAACATAGCTCGTCAGTTGGAAGGACGTGTAGCTTACCGCCGGGCGATCAAAATGGCTATTCAGTCTACCATGAGAATGGGTGCTGAAGGCATCAAGGTTTTGATTTCAGGCCGTTTGAACGGTGCTGAAATGGCCCGTGCCGAAATTTTCAAGGAAGGCAGAATTCCGCTGCATACTTTCCGTGCAGATATCGATTACGCCCAGTCGGAAGCTTTGACGACTTACGGTTTGCTGGGTATTAAAGTGTGGATTTGTAAAGGCGAGGTTTACGGAAAACGTGAATTGGTGCCGAATTCTGTACTCGCTTCCCGTGAGACCAGAAACGCTGCCAATGCCAGTGCCGCAGGAAAGAAGAATTTCAAAAAAAGAAAAAAGTAGTGAGTTATGTTACAGCCAAAAAGGACTAAATTCAGAAGACAGCAAAAAGGAAGAATGAAGGGGAATGCCCAGAGAGGACATGAACTGGCATTCGGATCTTTTGGCATTAAGGCGTTGGAATACAAATGGATTGAAGGACGCCAGATAGAAGCAGCCCGTGTAGCAGTTACCAGGTATATGCAACGTCAGGGTCAGATATGGATACGTATATTTCCGGATAAACCGATTACTAAAAAGCCTGCAGAAGTACGTATGGGTAAAGGTAAAGGCTCTCCTGAAGGATTCGTGGCTCCGGTAACCCCGGGCCGGATTCTGTTCGAGGCCGACGGTGTTCCGTATGCAGTAGCGAAAGAAGCTTTACGTCTTGCTGCCCAGAAATTACCTATTACGACGAAGTTTGTGGTTAGACGTGATTACGCAGAATAGTCGTGAGACTTTTGTGAAACCAATTAATTGTCAGAAAGATGAAAAATTCAGAAGTTAGAGAAATGACCACAGACGATCTTAAAGAGAGAGTAGCTACAGAAAAGGCTGCCCTCAATAAGATGTCCATGAATCATACGGTAACTCCTCTTGAAAACACGATGCAGATTCGTGCTAAAAGAAAGGATATCGCTCGTATGTTAACGGAATTACGTAAGAGAGAATTAACGGTAAAGAAGTAAAGTAATGGAACAAAGAAATCTTAGAAAAGAACGTATCGGTCTCGTGGTGAGCAATAAGATGGAAAAATCCATCACGGTTGCCGTTCATTTTAAAGAAAAACACCCGATTTACGGTAAATTCGTAAAGAAGACCAAGAAGTTCACGGCTCACGATGAAAAAAACGAATGTAACATCGGAGATACAGTGAGAATTATGGAAACCCGTCCTTTGAGTAAAATGAAGAGATGGAGATTAGTTGAAATCATTGAAAGAGCGAAGTAATCATGATACAGCAGGAAACCAGATTAACAGTGGCAGATAACAGCGGAGCCAAAGAAGTGCTGTGTATTCGTGTCCTCGGCGGCACCCGGAAAAGATATGCACGCGTAGGCGATAAGATCGTTGTTTCTGTAAAGAACGCCATCCCTGGCGGGGAATTGAAAAAAGGAACCGTAAGTAAGGCTGTAGTTGTGCGTACGAACAAGGAATACCGCCGTCCCGACGGTTCTTACATCCGCTTTGACGACAATGCCTGTGTATTGTTGAACAATGCCGGAGAAATGAGAGGTACCCGTATCTTCGGACCGGTAGCCCGTGAAGTTCGTGAAGGTTATACGAAAATTGTTTCGTTGGCCCCTGAAGTATTGTAAGCAGTCCAGACTGCGTTGCAGATTTTCTTTCCGGCGGGTATGCCTGATCCTGTGAACCTCAGGCAAACGCTGTACGGAAAAGCAGACTGTAACAATTTTTATCACGATAAAAATTAAAAGTAATGAACAGAAAGTTCCACATAAAAAAAGGTGATTTAGTTTACGTAAATGCCGGTGTCGATAAAGGAAAACAAGGAAAAGTACTTGAAGTTTTCCCCTCGGAAGAAAGAGCTATCGTGGAAGGCATCAATATGATCAGTAAACACACCAAGCCCAATGCGGCAAATCCGCAGGGGGGAATTATCAAAAAAGAAGCTCCGATTCATATTTCGAACCTGAATGTGATAGATCCTTCTACCAATAAACCGACCAAAATCGGACGGAAATTGGACGATAAAGGGAAATTAGTCAGATTCGCCAGAAAATCCGGGGCGATTATTAAGTGAAAATGAATGGCAGGTCGCTGGGAAGCGGCTTGCAATTTATAATTTAAATTTGTAGCTTTGCAGCCACAAATTAAAAAGGCTGTGCGTCACAGCAAAAACTAATTGTAATAAATGAAATACGTACCAAATTTAAAGACAAAGTATAACGAAGAAATTGTACCGACTTTGATGAAAGAGTTCGGATACAAGTCAGTTATGCAGGCTCCTCGGTTGGAGAAGATAGTAATCAACCAGGGCGTGGGTTCCTCGATTCAGGATAAAAAAATCCTTGAATTTTCAGTGAACGAGATTGCGGCGATCACAGGTCAGAAACCTGTTACCTCCAAATCAGTAAAAGACGTATCTAACTTTAAATTGCGTAAAGGTATGCCGATCGGCGTACGGGTTACCTTACGGAAAGAGCGCATGTATGAATTCCTGGAAAGGTTGATTACTTCTGCTCTGCCGCGTATCCGCGATTTTAAAGGGATTAATAGTAAGCTGGACGGAAGAGGCAATTATACATTAGGCTTGGAAGAGCAAATCATATTTCCGGAAATTGTGTTGGATAACGTACACAAAATTATGGGTATGAATATAACATTTGTGACTTCGGCTAATACCGACGAAGAAGGTTTTGCTCTCCTGAGAGAATTTGGATTACCATTTAAAAAGAACTAAAACCAGAAGTAATGGCAAAAGAATCAATGAAAGCCCGTGAGGTGAAGCGTGCAAAATTGGTAGAAAAGTACGC
>CAJMSX010000007.1 GCA_905216195.1 uncultured bacterium | reverse complement strand
TTTTTCGATCAGATCGTTTTTACTCCTCAAATAACAGGCAAAATTCGTCAGTTCTTTCCGGGAATGCTCCAACTCCAATTCCATATTCTTCCGGTCATTCTCCGTCCGCAATAATTTCAGCTCCATCATTTCCTTATTCTGTTCTTCTATTTTCTGTTCGGATTCCAGCATAGAAATCTTCCGACGCTGACGGATGCGGAAAGTAATAAAGGCCAGGCACAGAAACAGAGCGAAAAATATTACCGTCACCATAATCATGTCTTTTTGGAGGCTGGCGATTTTCAATTCCTTTTGCTTGAGGTTCATTTCCCGCTGCTGCATCCGGAACCGCCGGTCGGCGGCATTTAATTCCATTTCCCGGATTTTCTTTTCAGAAAGCATATCCTTCTCCAGTTCATACAAATTCAACATACATTCATAAGCCGTTTTATAATCGCCCATCCCACAATATACCCAGGTCTGATACCGGTAATTATCGCAAATCAGTTCTTTGGCACTCAAACTATTCGCCATAATCATAGATGTTTTCAGCCATTCCAGAGCCGTTTTATAATCCTTTTTATAAAAATATTGAGTAGCCAGATTGTTGTAATTTTCAGCCAGCGACCAGTTGGCCCCGTGCAATTTATTAATCCGGATAGCTTCTTCCGCCCACGCGATTTTTTCATCCGGATTGCCTTCCAGCATGGCCAGATTATTCAAATTTTTCGCAATGTTCTTCTGATCTCCCAGCAACCGGTTCAAGGCCAGGGCTTTTTTAAGGTATCGCTCGGCTTTATCATCCGCTTCGATACGTTCGTAAACCAGTCCCAACGTATTATAGCAATTGGCCATTCCGGCCGTATCGTTCAATTCCGTGTAAATTTCAGTCGCCCGGTCGATGAACTGAAATGCTTTTTTCACATCACCCAAACTCCGGTACAAATTCCCGATGAAAACACTGATATAAGCTTGTAAGGCTTTATCCTCGGGAGGACAGTTATCCCAGGCATTATAATAGGCTTCGAATCCCATGTCGAATGAACCCAGATTAACATAGGAACGCCCTAACGATACCAATGCATTACACAGAAGATTTTTATTAGTCGAACGTTCGGCTTTCAGTATGGCATTATGCGAATACGACACCGCTTTCGATGGATCCGTATAAATACTCTGATTAGCCAGTTCGATATATTCCCGCACTTCCTTTTCCACATCCGTTTCTTTCTTTTCGGCTCCCCCCTGGATCACACAGGCAATACTTATCCACATTTGTAAAAAAAACCACATACCACAGACTTTAATTTCTTGTAACCAATACTTTGAGAAAAAAAGGTACCTGCCTCCTAAGCAGGTATCCCCAGCTTCCAACCGCTTATAAACCTGTCTTCTTTCAAAACAATCTCCGCAAAAAATACCGTATTTTCAGCACCTTAAATCTGAAACAAAGATAATGAAAAACCGATACGTTATCTCTTTATTTCTAACAACTTCATTTAAACGGAGTTAAATAGATGCCCTCCCTTTTTGTGTTTCGTTAAAATAAATTTACCTGCTTAGGAGACGAGTATGCTCTTACCCGCTAAAACAAAAATATTTTCCGGAAGTGTAGAAGTAAATAAATTATTTTTACCTTTGAAAAAATATTCCGTGAAATCTCATGATAGCTTTGAAAAAATTAATTCCTTCTTTGCTGATCGTCGGACTTTATGTTTTGGCGGATGAATTTTTTGGAAAAGAAATCGGACTGGGTTGCATTGCCGTCCTCGGTTTCGGCGAATTCATATACGTCCGGGGGGTAGAAAAAAGATACGATTGGACGATATTGTTCGTCACTCTGGCCATCTGGGTTCCGGGTATATTGGAAAACCGGATTCCCGCCCTCGAAAAATTTCAAAGCGGAATCGCCGAAACGGCTTTTTGTATTTTACTCGGTTATTTTGCATATTCGGGGAAAGACATGAGCGCTACTCTGCCGGCTTCCTACCGGAAAACGATCTGCCTTACCTCCGAACAACAAACGGAAATGAGAAAAACGGTCCGAATCCTGTTTTATGGGCTGTGTCTCCATACTTTAGTGGTTTTCTATGCTTCGCTCTACCTGTCACCCGGGACGGCTTCCTTTATTTCCGGCCCACTGTTATATACGGCGATAGGTTTGCTATTTCTGATTTTAATCGTACGTAAACGCCTCCTGATCCTTAAATACAAACGGGAAGAATGGTTGCCTGTAGTCAATGAAACAGGAGAAATTATAGGAAAATCTCCCCGCAGTCTTTGCCATGCCGGTTCTCGTTTACTTCACCCTGTCGTTCATCTCCACCTCCTGAACGATCGGTCGGAGATATTTCTGCAAAAAAGAAGCATGAAAAAAGAATTCCTGCCGGGTAAATGGGATACAGCCGTAGGCGGACATGTGAGTTGGAATGAAAAAGTCGAAGATGCACTGAAACGGGAAAGCAGGGAAGAGCTGGGACTTACCGATTTCAAAGCCCGTTTTATAGCTTCCTATGTATGGGAAAGCGAAAGGGAAAAAGAATTGGTTTTCGTATTTATAAGCAACCACTATACTCCGGTTCACATTCAGCCAGAAGAGGTAGACGAAGGCAAATTCTGGACGCTGCCGGAAATTGAAACGGGAATAGTGCACCACCATTTAACCCCTAATTTCGTTCATGAATACCGTAATTTTCTGCTACCCTATTTGCATTCTTTCCCGGGAGACGTCCTTACCGATCCTTCCGGTACAGTTCTCTGAATCTCAACATCGCTTCTATAAAATAATAATCGGCATAGGGTAAAGGCACATCCACTTCTGTTTTTGCGGGAAGGTTGCCGACACTGTGCCGGAGTATAAAATTTCCGTTTTCTCCGGGAGTGCAGGCCCGGTAAGTATCTGAACAAAGCGCCTCCAGTTGTGTTTCGGCAATATCCTTATAAAGCAGAGATTTTCCCGGAGCAGTATACGTGCACAACTCCAATAAAGCGGAACAAATAATCGCCCCGGCAGAAACATCCCGCAAAGAATGAGGAATATCCGGCGCATTAAAATCCCAGTAAGGAATTTTATCTTCCGGTAAATTCTGATGGTGAATAATAAAATCAGCAATACGTTCTGCCTGCTGTAAAAAAGTCTTTTCCTTCGTCTCCCGGTACATCATGGTGTAACCATACAATCCCCACGCTTGCCCCCGGGCCCAGGCTGATTCGTCACTATCTCCCTGAAAAGTCTGTTTCACTTGCGGACTCCCCGTAAGCGTATCGTACGACACCACCTGATAACTACTGCCGTCTTCCCGAAAATGATTTTTTAAAGTAGCTTCCGCATGGGACCGGGCTATATCCGAAAAAGTGGAATTAACGAACAATCGGGCACTCCACATCAGCATTTCCAGATTCATCATATTATCGATGATAACGGGATAGGACCATTGTTTATTCCATGCGGCCCCTTCCCAGGACCGGATACATCCGACGGACGGTTCAAAACGACCCGACAAAGAAACCGTAGCCTGGTACAAGACACTCCGGTAAACCGAATCTTTGGTAAGCCGGTAAGCGTTACCGAAACTACAAAAAATCATAAATCCCAAATCATGGGTAGTCATATTGTATTGCTGTCCCAAAAGACGACGGGTATAGTGCTCAGCCCATTCTTTCAATTCCGGATGTTTAGAATATTCATACAAATACCACAAAGAACCGGGAAAAAAGCCGCTGGTCCACCAGGAAGGAGAACAGGTCTTCAGTTTTCCTTCTTCGAAAGTTAAAGGCAAACGATCGGGCCGGTCTTTCAAAGATTCAGCCATCCGCATAGCTTGAGTTACCGAAAAGTCCAGACATTCGCCGGTTTTCTCCATCAGCCGGTCTTCCCGGTTTCCGGCACAGGACCAGGCCAGGCATACACCCACCATCAGCATCCCTGCCCAGTTTTTTATAGACATAACATTCATATTCATCACTCTATAAAACCGTTCATTTTTTCACCTGAGGCTTTTCCCGTCTTTTTCCTCCCGGTTGATGAGGCCAATATACAAAAAAAGCGCCTTATAGGCGCTTTTATATAAGGATCTTTTTTAATTCGCTTATCCGAGATAAGTTTTTAATAATTTGCTTCGGGAAGAATGACGCAACCTCCGGATCGCTTTTTCCTTGATCTGCCGTACCCGTTCGCGGGTTAAACCAAATTTTTCACCGATCTCTTCCAGCGTCATTTCCTGAGTATTGATACCGAAAAACAATTTGATAATGTCCCGTTCCCGTTCCGTCAAGGTAGATAAAGCCCTTTCAACTTCCGTAGAGAGTGACTCGTTGATCAAAGTCCGGTCGGCTACCGGAGAATCGTCGTTAACCAATACGTCCAGCAAACTATTGTCCTCCCCTTCTACAAAAGGAGCGTCCACAGAAATATGACGACCGGATACCCTTAATGTATCGGCTACTTTCTCTGCAGGCAAATCCAAACTGTCCGCCAGTTCTTCGGGAGAAGGGCGACGTTCGTTCTCCTGTTCGAACCGGGAAAAGGCTTTGTTGATTTTATTCAAAGAACCCACCTGGTTCAAAGGCAAACGTACGATACGCGATTGTTCGGCCAAAGCTTGCAAAATGGACTGACGAATCCACCATACGGCATAGGAAATAAACTTAAATCCCCGGGTTTCATCAAATTTTTCGGCAGCTTTAATCAATCCCAGATTTCCTTCGTTGATCAGGTCAGGCAGACTTAATCCTTGATTCTGATATTGTTTAGCGACGGAAACCACAAACCGAAGATTCGCCCGCGTCAATTTTTCCAAAGCCCGCTGATCTCCTTTCCGGATGCGTTGTGCTAATTCCACCTCCTCTTCCACGGTAATCAAATCCTCTTTACCGATCTCCTGCAAATACTTATCTAAGGAAGCACTTTCCCTGTTGGTAATTGATTTTGTAATTTTAAGCTGTCTCATACTATCTTATTATACCACCGCAAACATTGTGCAAAGGTAGTGTTTTTTATTCATATACCAATGTCTCTCATTTGCGGATGTTTAATATTAACATTTTTTAATTTAACAATGAAAAAGCAAAATATTCAACCCGTCCTTTAGGGCTCAGTGCGGTCACAAAAACTCCTCCGTCCCTTACGGATGCAACGGCTTTCGCCAGGTCTTCTTCATCATACACGATATAATCGTTGATTTTAACAATAATATAACCTTTTTCCAGCCCGGCAGCTTTGAACTTTCCGTTTTTCATCTCCGTTATTTTAGCCCCTTTATTGATGCGGTAACGCGCCCGGTCTTCCCGGCTCAAAGGAGATACTTTTACGCCCAGGACTCCGAAATCCTGCGCCTTTCCCAGAGCCGTATCCCCATATGAATTTTGCAAAGTGACATCCACTACTTTCTCATCTCCTTTTCTTTTCACCAGCAACTGTACGGTAGCTCCGGGACGATATTTTCCCAATTGTTCCTGAAATTCAGGCGCGGTTTTCACCTCTATGCCGTTCACACCCCGGATCACGTCTCCTTTTTTCATACCGGCCTTCTGAGCAGCACCACCCTCCAAAACTTCGTGTACGTATATACCCGAAATTTCCTTCGTTCCTAACTCTTCAGCCAAAGCAGGGGTCAATCCGGTCATACTGATTCCCAGCACCGCCCGTTGTACGCTTCCGTATTCCTTCAAATCGTTTACTACTTTCCGGGCAATATTCACCGGGATAGCAAAAGCATAGCCCGAATAAGCCCCGGTCGGCGACTGGATCAGCGTATTGATGCCGATCAGTTCTCCCCGGGCATTTACCAAGGCACCACCGCTGTTTCCGGGATTAATGGCCGCATCCGTTTGTAAAAAAGATTCCAGATTCATCTGTCCGCGATGCATACCTAACTCCCGGGCTTTAGCACTGATAATGCCCGCCGTCACCGTAGAGGTCAGATTGTAAGGGTTGCCCACTGCCAATACCCATTCGCCCAAAGACACATCATCCGAATTCCCGTACTCTACATAGGGGAAATTCTTCCCTTCTATTTGGAGGAGAGCGATATCCGTATTGGCATCCTGGCCGATTACTTTCGCTTCATATTCCTTTTTATCATTCAATACTACGATTACCCGATCGGCATCCCGTATAACATGATTATTGGTGATAATATACCCATCTCCCGAAATAATCACACCGGAACCGTAACCCGTAGTCATCGGTACTTGCCGGCCCTGGCCGCCGCCTCCGAAAAAATAATCTAAAAACGGATTCCCCACATGCTCACGCCCCATTTGAATGGTCTTGACATGCACCACTCCCGGAACTGCCTTTCTGGCAGCTTCCCGTAAATCGATACGTCCTCCGTCTCCCGATTCTATGTGTTGTTCCTGGGTATAAGCAACGGACTTTACCGTCCCGGGACCTATAATTTCATGCTGAAAAGCCGGCTTTGTTTCTTTTTTTGTAAATCCATCCGCTACAAAGAATGCGATAAAACCGCCTGCCAGGCCTAATATCAGGCTAATCACTGATTTTCTTACATTCATAATCTTCCTTTTTTAATGGGTTAATATTATTCACAACGTTTCTCACCTTTCTGCACAGAAGCTGAACTTTCTGTCAACTATTTTCCGTTGTATCCTTTCTAAGCAATATCTCTGCCAATCATCTATTAATAAAATCTTAATTAGCAAAGCTTAACATCGAAACAGATCTGTTAATCCATTGGAGGCCTACTCCTTCTATATTACGATTTTAAAAACAATTGGTTAGTATATAAAAAATCCGACCCAGGACCCGGTTCTGAACACGGGAGCCCTGTATCGGAATAAATCGAAGCCAGTAATTCTATAATTTTATTCTTCGGAAACGCTGCTTTTAAAAGTAGCCAGCACCTTTCCTTTTCCTGATAAAGACAATATATGGTCTTTTATCGAATAACCGTCGGTATTTTCCAGCATTTGAAAAAAGGAAGTCTCCGTATTCATGTCCGGACAAGCCATACGAGTAGCTCCCATATGAGAAAATTTCAGTTTTTTTCCATCCTGTTCATATCCTCCGAAAAAACGGTTGCAACCGGCCAAACCGCTTACTCTTTTTTCAGCATCGTTAAACTGAATGAATATTTCATTTCCACTGATCGTTTTCCCCAGCTTTTTCCCGTCCAGTGACTCTATGATCCACTTTACTCCCGTCAACTGCTCGTTGTTTCGGGTAGAATCGCAGGTAGACATCAGTCCGGACAGCAGACACATAACGAATAGAATTATTTTCATTTCTTTCTTTTTACAGGTAAAATTTCTGTCAGATATTCATCAAAACCTATGCCAAAATGGCAAGTAAAAAAAACTTTTACAAAAAACATTTTTTAAAACAGAGAATATTCCGGCTTTCCCGGAAAACTTTTCCCTCCTCCTTTTCTTTACAGCTGAAATTTTCGGGAAATCCCGTTTCCCAACCGCCCATTTGAAACGAATCGGAATAAGAAGAGCCAGAAAAGAGGCTTCTCCCCACCCGTTATTTTACGCCTCAGGTACAGAAAAATAAAAAAAAACTCCTTGTACCTAAATTAAAATCCGATTAAAGATAAAATTACGTAATAGGTTTGTATATTTGTGCCTAATTTTGGAAAAATAAAAACTTCGCTTTTTATACAATTAAACTATTTAATATAATTACAATATGTCCAAGGTAATAAAATTAAAGAAAGGCCTTGATATAAAGCTAAATGGAGAAGCCGAAAAAGTCGTCACTCCGGCAAGGGAAAGTAATTTCTTTGCAGTGAAACCGACTGATTTCCGGGCTTTGACTCCTAAACTAGCTGTTAAGGTTGGTGACGTAGTGAAAGCGGGGGATGTTCTGTTTACGGACAAAGCCCATCCTGCCGTCAAATTCACAGCTCCCGTAAGCGGTACCATTGAGGCCCTCAATCGCGGAGAAAGACGAAAACTATTAGAAGTTGTAGTCAAAGCTGATGAAAAAACCGAGTACAAGGATTTCGGGAAAGCCGATGTGAACACCCTGAGCCGGGAAGAAATCATCGACCGTATGCTGGAAGCCGGCGTCTGGCCTATGGTACAGCAAAGGCCTTACGGGCTTATCGCCGATCAAACCGTTACTCCTAAAGCGGTTTTCGTATCTTCTTTCGACTCTTCCCCTCTGGCCCCGGATTACGAATTCACCTTAAAAGGAGAAGAAAGAAACCTGCAAGCAGGTATCGACTGTCTGAAGATACTCGCTAATGCTCCGGTGCAATTGGGAGTAAAAGCGGGAAGTCCGGCAAGTTCGCTTTTTACGCGGTTGAAGAATGCGGAGATCACTTATTTTCAGGGCCCTCATCCGGCAGGAAACGTCGGTATACAAATCAATCACCTGAGCCCCATCAACAAAGGGGAACAGGTATGGACGGTGAACATCCAGGATGTAGCCATCATCGGTCGCCTTTTTACTGAAGGACATTTCGATCCCCGTAAAGTGATCGCTCTGTGCGGTTCGGAAGTGGAAAAACCCACTTATTATGCGACCCGTCTGGGAGCCAAAATAAAGAATATTACCGAGGGAAAACTGAAGAATCAGGTACACCAGCGCATTATATCCGGCAACGTACTGACGGGTGAAAAAGTGGAACCGGAAGGGTATCTGGGATTTTTCGCCAATCAAATTACGGTGATTCCCGAAGGAGACCAGTACGAATTTTTAGGCTGGGCGACCCCCGGTTTCAATAAATTTTCCGCTTCCAAGCTCTTTCCTTCCATCCATTGTCCGAATAAACATTATACCCTGGATGACAACTATCACGGCGAACGGCGCGCATTTGTCGTTTCCGGACAATATGAAAAAGTACTGCCGATGGACATTTTCCCGGTATATTTGCTGAAGGCCATTCTGGCCGGAGATATCGACAAAATGGAACAATTGGGCATTTATGAGGTCTTACCCGAAGATATGGCCTTGTGCGAATTCGTTTGTACATCCAAAACTCCGGTACAAAAGATACTGAACGAGGGAATCGAGTTGATGATGAAAGAAACCAATTAAAAGTCAGACCGGCAAAAAGTCGTAAGACTTTGCAGCACTGTAACTTGATAATATTGAAACTTTAATAAACATGAATTTTTTAAGAAATTTATTAGATAAGCAAAAACCTAAATTCGAAAAGGGGGGGAAATTACACAAATTTCACTCCGTTTTTACCGGGTTTGAGTCTTTTCTCTTTGTGCCTAACCGCACAACGACGTCCGGCGCCCACATCCGGGATGCTGTGGATTTGAAAAGAACGATGATTATCGTCGTTCTGGCTTTGATACCGGCTTTACTGTTCGGTATTTACAATGTAGGTTATCAGCACTTCAAAGCAGTCGGGACCCTGGCGGAAACAGGTTTCTTTCAGTTGTTTTTCTTCGGGCTGTGGAAAGTGCTTCCGATGATTATCGTATCTTATGTCGTAGGGCTGGGTATCGAATTTGCTGTAGCTCAAATGCGGGGACATGAAATCAACGAAGGTTTTCTGGTATCCGGACTGCTGATCCCCATGATCATGCCGGTGGAAGCTCCCCTGTGGATGGTCGCTGTTTCTACGGCTTTCGCTGTAATCATCGGGAAAGAGATTTTCGGAGGTACCGGAATGAATATCTGGAATCCGGCTTTGTTGGCCCGGGCCTTTTTCTTCTTTTCCTACCCTTCTAAAATTTCGGGTGATGCCGTATGGATCGCCGATAAGCCGGATACTTTTTCCGGGGCGACCCCTTTGGCAGAAGCCGCTTTAGGAAATCCGCTACCGGATTTCGGTACGATGTTCTGGGGATTTATTCCCGGTTCTATCGGTGAAACCTCTACCTTTTGCATACTACTGGGGGCAGTATTGTTATTGGCAACCGGCGTAGCCAGTTGGAGAATCATGTTTTCCACTTTCGCCGGAGGTTTCCTGATGGCTCTGCTCTTAAACGCCACTTTACCGGAAACCAACGCATATGTACATGTGTCTCCCTGGGAACACATCATCATGGGTGGGTTCGCATTCGGAGCCGTATTCATGGCAACCGACCCCGTCACCTCGGCACAAACCAACAAAGGGAAATGGATTTACGGATTCCTGCTGGGTATTATGGCGATTATTATACGCGCCCTGAATACCGGTTATCCGGAAGGCATGATGCTCGCCATATTGCTGATGAACACTTTTGCTCCTCTGATCGACTGGTTTGTCGTACAAGGAAATATAAAACGCAGATTAAAACGAGCTAAATTAATTGCGGATTGACGATGGAGATTTTAGATTCCGGAAAAGTTTAACCAACTCCTCCAATCAAAAATCGTAAATCAAAATCAAAAAACGAAGATTATGAACAGACAAGGAAATACATACACATTTCTATATGCCGTCATTCTGGTGGTGGTGGTAGCCGCCATGCTAGCCGTAGTTGCTCTCTGGCTACAACCGGCACAAAATGACAATATCGAAAATGAAAAACGTCAAAACATTCTGCGCACGGTAAAAATCCAGTCCACGGCAGCCGAATCCAAAGCCCTGTACGACAAATACATCACCGAACAATTCGTCATTAACTCTAAAGGTGAAAAAGTAGCAGGCGACGCTTTCAAAATAAACATGGCCCAGGAATATAAAAAAAATTGCGACCAACGCCAATTGCCCGTATTCGTGGCCAATACCAAAGACGGTATTAAATACATACTCCCTCTGTACGGGAAAGGATTGTGGGGACCCATCTGGGGCTATGTAGCTCTCGATGAAGACAAAAATACCATTTATGGGACTGTATTCGATCATAAAAGCGAAACCCCGGGTTTAGGTGCCGAAATCACTACCCCCCATTTTAACAACCAGTTCGACGGAAAGACCATCTTCGACCACGACCAGTTGGTAGCCATACTTGTGAAAAAAGGAGGCAATGCCAGCGGTCCCCACGAAGTAGACGCCATTTCCGGCGGTACGATTACTTCACGCAGCGTGGAAACGATGATCCGAAGTTATTTAACCTGTTACGAACCCTTCTTAAAACAAAAATAGTAATGAGCGAAAAAGAATCATTATTTTCAGCTAAGAACCGACAACTTTTGCTCGGTCCGTTGAGCAAAAATAACCCGGTTATCGTACAGATTCTGGGGATATGTTCTGCTCTGGCGGTAACAGCCAAACTCGAACCGGCCATCGTAATGGCCCTTTCGGTAACTGCCGTCACTGCTTTCTCCAACGTAATCATCTCCTTATTGAGAAATACCATCCCGACCCGAATCCGGATCATCGTACAATTGGTCGTAGTGGCTGCTCTGGTAATCGTAGTCGACCAAATCCTGAAAGCTTTTGCTTACGACGTCAGCAAACAACTCTCGGTATTCGTCGGACTTATCATTACCAATTGCATCATCATGGGACGTCTGGAAGCCTTCGCCCTGGGAAACAGACCCTGGCCTTCTTTACTGGACGGCATCGGAAACGGGCTCGGCTACGGTTTTATCCTGGTAGTCGTAGCATTCTTCCGCGAATTGTTCGGTTCGGGCAGCATATTCGGTATCCACGTGATCCCTCAGATATTTTACGATTGGGGATATACCAATAACGGTCTGATGATCCTTCCGCCTATGGCGTTGATTCTCGTCGGAATCATCATCTGGATCCACCGGGCAAGAAACAAAGATTTAATTGAGAAATAAGGAAAAGATAAGAAGATATGGAAAATCTATTCAACATATTTATCCGCTCTATATTCATCGACAACATGATATTCGCATACTTTCTGGGTATGTGCTCTTATCTGGCCGTGTCGAAAACCGTTAAGACCTCTTTCGGTTTGGGTATAGCCGTTATATTCGTCATGCTCATTACCGTTCCGGTAAACTACTTACTGGACAATTATGTGCTGAAACCGGGAGCTTTGCAATGGCTGTTGGGAGAAGAAGCCGCCACCATAGACCTGAGCTTCCTGAGCTTTATCATGTTTATCGCCATCATTGCCGCTATGGTTCAACTGGTGGAGATGGTCGTAGAAAAATTTGCACCGACCTTGTACAATCAGTTGGGAATTTTCCTCCCGCTGATTGCAGTGAACTGTGCCATCTTAGGAGCTTCCCTGTTCATGCAGGAAAGAGATTATTCCAATGTGGCCGAAGCCACCGTATTCGGATTCGGTTCCGGTATCGGCTGGTTGCTGGCTATCGTCGGTATTGCCGCCATTCGCGAAAAGCTGAAATATTCCAATATTCCGGCACCGCTGAGAGGAATCGGCATCACTTTTATCATTACCGGCCTCATGGGGATCGCCTTTATGAGCTTCCTGGGAATTAATTTA
Source organism: uncultured bacterium (assembly GCA_905216195.1). Taxonomy (GTDB): domain Bacteria; phylum Bacteroidota; class Bacteroidia; order Bacteroidales; family Marinifilaceae; genus Culturomica. Next base: position 69,231 of record CAJMSX010000007.1, on the reverse strand, counting down.
TAATCTTGTTTTCGGTCCGTGAATCCGAAATCCGGCGATCTGCGAATATCGGTCCGGTTCGGCCCAAGGATCTAAAATTTAAAAACTAAAAAAATGGTACTATTAGCAATAAATACGACAATTGTTGCAGCCGGTGTGATTGTCTTTCTCATTGTCACCCTCATTCTGGTCGGCATGCTTTTGTACGCAAAAGCCAAATTAACGCCCAAAGGAGAAGTGAAAATCGATATCAATAACGGCGAACGGGTAATCACCACAGAACCGGGAGGTTCCCTGCTTTCGGTTCTGGGAAATCAGAAAATATTCCTTCCCTCCGCATGCGGGGGAAAAGGTTCCTGCGGCATGTGTAAATGCCAGGTATTTTCAGGGGCCGGCAGCATATTGCCCACAGAAACCGGATTTTTCTCTTACAAGCAGCAACACGATCACTGGCGTCTGGCTTGTCAGGTAAAAGTAAAGGAAAACATCGACATGAAAATCCCGGAAGCGGTTTTGGGTATCAAAAAATGGGAATGTACCGTAGTTTCCAACCGGAATATTTCTACTTTCCTTAAGGAATTTGTCGTGAAATTACCGGAAGGGGAAAACCTGAAATTTAAATCCGGAGGTTATATCCAGATCGATGTTCCCGCTTTGGATGTCGATTTCAGGGATATGATCATCGACGACAAATACAAGGGAGATTGGGAAAAAATGAAGATGTTCGACCTCAAGATGCACAATCCGGAACCGACTTACAGGGCTTATTCTATGGCAAACTCTCCGGCAGAAGGCAATATCATCATGCTGAACATCCGTATTGCCACCCCACCCTTCGACCGGGCCAGCGGAGCCTTTATGCCTGTCAATCCGGGAATCTGTTCCTCTTTCATTTTCTCCCGTAAACCGGGCGATAAAGTAACGATTTCCGGGCCTTACGGAGAATTCTTCCTGCGCGAAACCAATAACGAAATGATGTTTATCGGAGGAGGTGCAGGTATGGCTCCTATGCGTTCCCATATTTTCAATCTCTTCCACACCATGCATACCAACCGGAAAGTAACCTTCTGGTATGGTGCCCGCGCCTTACAGGAAGCTCCTTATGTAGAGGAATTCAATAAGATACAGGAAGAAAATCCGAACTTCCGCTGGACCTTGGCGCTCGACCGTCCCGATCCCGTAGCTGATGCCGCCGGAGTCGCTTATAAACCGGGCTTTGTACATCAGGTAATCTTTGAAAATTATCTCAAAAATCACGAAAATCCCGAAGATATCGAGTACTACCTCTGCGGACCTCCCATGATGATTGCAGCCGTAACCAAAATGCTGTACGATCTGGGTGTTCCCGACGAAAACGTAATGTACGACAATTTCGGAGGATAAACCGATTAAGAACCTGCTTCACCGAGGCAGGTTTTTTATTTTCGGATTCTTTTGCATTATCCCATAAGAAATCTATCTTTGCTTCCACACCATAAAAATAAAACCATGAAACGTTTACTTTTTTTACTCTTCTGCATTCCGGTCCTCTCCCAGGCCCAGAATAATGCCAAATATTTAGCCGGAGCCGTACCCGAAAGCGACGGAAAAGTGATTTTTTCCCGGACTATCGAAGTTCCTCAACTTTCCCAGGAGCAAATATACAATCGCCTGTTCACCTGGGCTCAGCAGACCTTCATCACAGACAAAAATCAAAAAGGACGCCTTTTGTTTGCCAATAAAGAAAAAGGGGAAATCGCTTGTTGGGGAGAAGAATACCTGGTATTTTCCAGTTCGGCTCTGTCGCTGGACCGTACCCTGATCAACTACCAGATGGTTCTTGAAATCACCTCGGGGAAATGCGATGCCAAAATCTACGCCATCCGGTACAGTTATAATGTTTCCACTCAAAACGAACCGGAAAAATACAAAGCCGAAGAGTTGATTACCGATAAATATGCTCTGAATAAAGATAAAGATAAGCTTGTGCGTAAAATTGCCAAATTCAGGATACGCACCGTCGATCTCTTCGAGAAACGTTTTACGGAACTGGAGAACGCCCTGGGACTCAATGCCATCGAATCCCAACCGACGGTTCCTCCTGCCCGGGAAATCGCCCGAACGGCAGAAACTCCGCATAATGCCACAAGCATCCCGGCCTCCGCTTCAGGCGAAACCCTGCAAGGCTTTCGCAGAATAGACCCGGACAAAATCCCCGGAAACATCATCAAAATGCTTTCGCAGGATTGGATGCTGATTACGGCCGGAAACGAAACCCGGCCCAACATGATGACAGCCAGTTGGGGCGGACTGGGTTTTCTCTACAATAAACCGGTAGCTTTCTGTTTCATCAATCCGGCCCGGTACACTTATCAGCTGATGGAAACCGGTGACACTTACACCCTGACCTTCTACACCGAAGCCTACCGGGAAGCTCTCAATTACTGCGGCCACCATAGCGGACGGGATACCGATAAAGTACAGGCTTCAGGCCTCACCCTCCTGTCCCTGCCTTCCGGAGCTCCGGCTTTCCAGGAAGCCTGGCTGATCATTGAATGTCGGAAATTGCTTTCCCAGTCCCTTATCCCCGAAGCAATTTCCGATCCGAAAGTCAAAGCTGAATGGACGGGCAAACCCATGCATAAGATGTATATCGGGGAAATACTCCACGTTTGGATCAAATAAGAAGACTCCCCTTCCGACGGCATCGAAAACGCGAAGAGAAAAATGGAGCAGGTCTCCAAAATATACTGTCCCCGAATTGTATCAGCAATTTCGGGGACAGTTAAAATTAAGCGTCAGACTCTCCCGCTAATCCGGTCTTATTTCATATATTTCAGATTGACCGCATACAAAATGATGAAGAGTGCCGCAAAAAAGGCAGAAAATACCAAGCTACTCAAAACGAGTAAAGAAAATCCTGCAAAGAAAGGCAATACGAACAACATCAGAATTTGAGCGGCGGTGTAAAGATAAAAACCGATACGCTTCAAGCGAAACATCAGTATCGCCCCCAGCAGGCTGATCACGGATAAAATCAAACCGGCGATAGCTATCGGTTTCGCATATTTTACCGAAGCCTCCAGCAACTCTCCCGAAGAACTCAATAGTCCGGACAGAAAATTAGAGGAATTTTCCTGAGCACCGTCCATTAATGCCGAATATTGTTCCATCTGTACGCTGGCCATATCGGCAGTAAACAAAGAAAATAGACCGGAAAGTATGCCCCACCCGCTACCTATAAAAGTTAAGATACAAATGACCGTCAAAAAAGTCGGTCTTTGATTTTGATTTTCTTCAAAAGGATTTTCCATAATAAGATATCATTTAAGTTGAAAATACAAAAATAAACAAAAACCGGGAACCTGAAAAATTTAAAGGTAAGAGTTTAAGGCAAAAACAAAATTACGGTAGCAAAATCTCTTTCTTCACGCCTGTACCGGATTATCTCAATCGTTTTCAGAATTGTCGGAAAAAATTTGTTAAGTCCAAAGGAATCCCCTAAATTTGGGCGAATTTTTCTATAAATTAATATCAGTTATGAAAAGAGATACAGTAATATTCGATCTTATCGAAAAAGAATGCCAGCGTCAGAAAGAAGGAATCGAGTTGATTGCTTCCGAAAACTTCGTCAGCGACGAGGTTATGCAGGCTATGGGTTCTTGTCTGACCAACAAATATGCCGAAGGTTACCCCGGTGCCCGCTATTACGGAGGCTGTCAAATCGTAGACCAAACTGAACAATTGGCTATTGACAGAGCCTGTAAGCTGTTCGGTGCGGAATTCGCCAACGTACAGCCTCATTCCGGAGCACAGGCCAACGCAGCCGTATTTTTTGCCTGCATGAAACCCGGAGATACCTTTTTAGGTCTGGATCTGGCACACGGTGGTCACCTTTCTCACGGATCGCCCGTGAACCTTTCCGGTATCAACTATCATCCGGTACCTTATCACGTAAAAGAAGAAACCGGTATGGTGGATTACGATGAAATGGAAAAACTGGCTTTGGAGCACCACCCGAAAATGATCGTAGCCGGTGCGTCCGCTTATTCCAGAGACTGGGATTACAAACGGATGCGGGAAATCGCCGATCAAGTAGGAGCATTGCTGATGTGTGATATGTCACACCCTGCCGGTTTGATCGCTAAAGGCTTACTGAATAGCCCGTTCGAATATTGCCATATCGTAACAACGACCACCCATAAAACCCTTCGCGGACCTCGGGGCGGTATGATCCTGTTACCTAAAGATTTCCCGAATCCCTGGGGTTTGAAAACGCCCAAAGGGGAAATCAAAATGATGTCGCAGGTGATCAACTTCGCCGTTTTCCCGGGACAACAGGGCGGTCCCCTGGAACACGTCATCGCTTCCAAAGCTGTAGCTTTCGAAGAAGCACTTTCCGACTCTTATACCGAATATGCCGTACAAATGCAGAAAAATGCCAAAGTAATGGCTCAGGCCTTTATGGATAAAGGATATAAAGTGGTATCCGGCGGTACGGACAACCACTGTATGCTGATCGACCTGCGTACGAAATTCCCTGAATTGACCGGAAAGAAAGCCGAAAATACGCTGGTACGTGCCGATATTACCATCAACAAAAATATGGTACCTTTCGATACCCGCACCCCCTTCTCGACTTCAGGATTACGTGTGGGAACTCCCGCTATTACTACCCGGGGATTAAAAGAAGCGGATATGCCGGTAATTGTAGATATGATCGACCGCGTTCTGTCGAATACTGAAGATGAAGCCGTTATCGCAGCCGTGAAAAAGGAAGTAAACGAAATGATGTCTTCCCGCCCCATGTTTGCCTGGTAACTTCCGGCAAGGCCGACTATAAAAAAACCGTTAAGTCATTAACGGTTTTTTTATGCCCTTCCGCTTCGTTTTGCATAGGCGCTTCCCCCTCTCAGGACAAAATTTTAAAAGCGATATCCAAATAACGGTCGATATCCACAGTCTTCTCTCTATCGTAAATATCGCTCCGTTTATGTCCCAACCGGACGACAATCGCATTTTTCTGCGGAATAGCAAAAATATATTGTCCCCCTAACCCGCGAAAAGCCGGAAATTGCAATCCCTTATAATGCATAATCCATATTTGAAAACCGTAATAGTCCAACGGACCATCCCGGAATTCATTCTCCAGATAAGAAGCAGGGGTAATCGCCTCCTGCACATAAGCTTGCGAAATCAGTTGCTTTCCGTTCCAATTCCCCTGATGTAAAATCAAACGGGCAAAACGGGCGACATCCCGGGCCGTCGAATTAAAACAACAATAAGATTTCTCATCTCCTCCCTTCCGGTCCAGATTCCACAAAGCGTCGTTACAAGCCTGCATCGGTTGCCATAATTTTTCCCGGGCATAATCGCTGATCGTACGTCCGGTAGCCGCTTCAATCAGAAACGACAAAATCTGGGTATCCCCGCTTTTATAACTATATACTTTTCCCGGTTCTTCCGTCGCGTCCAAACCCATCACCAAATTCCGGATATCGTCTCCGTAATAAGCCTGGGTGGTTTTGGAAAACAAGGCCGTGTAAGCTTCGTCCCAATTCAGACCCGAACTCATCGTCAATAGATTGCGCACCGTTATTTTGGATTTATTCCCGTTTTTAAATTCGGGTAAATACTTATATACCGGATCATCCAAACTACTAATATATCCTTCGTCATAGGCTATCCCGGTCAATAATCCTACTACACTTTTAGTAGCCGAAAAAATATTTGATAAGGTGGCCGGCGTCCAACCGTCCCGGTATTCTTCGTAAAGTAGGCTATCGCTACGGATGACCAGAAAAGAAACCGTCCCGTATTCTTCCAAAAATGCACTATCGGCAGCCTCTACCAGATAATCGTTATATCCGTTCGCTTTCGGCCATTCCCAGCAGGAATCGGATTTAGCCACCCGGTTCGACTCGAACAGGTAAGTATCCGAAATGTCCGGATACCAATACATCAGGGCGCGCCGCATATAAACCGGCATGAGCAGATAAATCAGCAATAAAACGGCCAGCGCCCCGGCAATAATTTTCCCCCTGCCTCCCTTCCTCATAGGCCTTTTACTTTTGTTCATTTTCCTTCAAGTCCTGAGTAGTCAGATTCGTCGGTAAGAATTTATCCACATCTCCCCCATTCATGTACACATTGCGTACAATCGTAGAACTGATAAAAGTATGCTCGGTAGAAGTCAGAATAAAAACCGTCTCGATTTGAGCGTCCATAGCCCGGTTGGCCTGTCCCACCGCTCTTTCATACTCGAAATCCGCCGCCGTCCTCAACCCCCGGATAATCACCCGCGCACCCATTTCCCGGCAAAAATCCACCGTCAAGCCGGAATAAGGCGCTACGACGACCCGATCGGTATCCGCGAAAACTTTCCGGATTAATTTTACCCGGCTTTGCACATCCAAAAATTCCTTCTTCAACGCATTTACCCCCACTGCAATAACAATCTTATCAAAGATCCGGAGCCCCCTTCTCACGATTTCTTCATGACCTATCGTAAACGGATCGAAGGAGCCCGGAAATAAGGCGATTTTTTCCATGATTATTTTTCTTTTGGTTAAAACCTAGTATATTGAAAACCTTATTCAGCTATTTCCCGTTCCTTATATTCATAAATTGCAAACATAGACAAACAAATGTTAGAAAGAAAAGAAAAATTCAAAAAACTTCCACCCCAACTAACAAATTATAAGAAATACTCCTCTGAAAAAAACAATTAACGAAATTTTTCCATAATTTTCTTAGAAATTGATACGTCGTATTGTTTAATTTAATATGTTTGTACTAACCAAAATCACAACTAATCTATTTGAACTATGGCAAAAAAACTTTTAATCAGAGATCTTACCCTGCGGGACGGACAGCAGTCCGCTTTTGCAACCCGCATGAACCAGCAGCAGGTGGATCGGGTATTACCTTTTTATAAAAACGCAGGGTTCTATGCAATGGAAGTATGGGGCGGGGCCGTTCCCGATTCCGTAATGCGTTATCTGAATGAAAACCCGTGGGACAGACTGGAAAAGATCAAAGCTGCCGTAGGCGATGTTTCTAAGCTTACCGCCCTTTCCCGAGGCCGAAACCTGTTCGGCTATGCACCTTATACCGATACGATTATCGATGGTTTTTGTAAAAACGCCATTGAATCCGGCCTGGGAATTATGCGTATTTTCGATGCCCTCAACGACGTCAACAATGTCAAATCCACGGTAAAATATGTAAAACAATACGGAGGAATTGCCGATTGCGCCGTTTGCTACACCATCGACCCCAAATACCCCAAACTTTCTTTCCTCCAAAAATTAGCTGGGAAAAAGAATCCCGCCCCGGTCTTTACGAACCAGTATTTTTTAAATAAAGCCAAAGAGATGGAAGCTCTGGGAGCGGATATGATCACGATAAAAGACATGAGCGGTCTGATTCAACCTTCCCGAATTGCAGAATTAATTCCCTTATTCAAACAGAATTTAAAAGTACCGGTAGATTTTCATACCCATTGTACACCCGGCTACGGTTTAGGCGCTGTTTTAATGGCTATCATCAAAGGAGTGGACATCGTAGACACCAATATTTGGAATTTTGCCGGAGGGCCCGCAGCGCCGGCTATCGAATTAATCTATATTTTCTGTAAAAAACTGGGCGTGGAATTGGATATCAATATGGAGGCGGTGGCCCAAATCAACCAGGAATTGTTGGGAATCCGCAAAGAACTGGAAGCCTATGATGCCGTTAAACAATTCCCGAAGCCTTTCAACCCGCTCACCGATACCTTATCGGCTGAAGTCGACAAAGAGTTCGATAAAGCAATCGAAGCGGCAAAAGCCAATGATGAAGACGCCTTGTTAAATGCCTGTCATGCCATAGAAGCTTATTTCAACTTCCCCAAACCGAACGAACTGGTTAAGAAAGCTGAAATTCCCGGAGGCATGTACACCAATATGGTCGCCCAGTTGAAACAGTTGAACTCTATGGATATTCTGGAAAAAGCCATGGAATTGATTCCTTCCGTTCGTCTGTCTGCCGGTTTGCCTCCTTTGGTAACCCCCACCAGCCAGATTGTAGGAGCCCAGGCTGTGAACTGCGCTTTGGACATTAAAGCCGGCAAACCCATGTATTCGAATGTTTCCAACCAGTTTGTGGCTTTAGTAAAAGGAGAATACGGCAAAACTCCCGTTCCGGTAGACCCCGAATTCCGTCTTAAAATCGCCGGAGTAAGAGAAGAAACTCCTTATGATACGTCCAAATACCAGATGCAGCCCAACCCCACCCTACCGGAAGCGGGAGGCGTAAAACTGGCTGAAAACGAAAAAGAAGTCTTGCTGCTCGAATTATTCCCCCAGGTAGCTAAAAACTTCCTGACCAAACAAAAAGAAGCCCGTTATCAGGCTCAGCATAAAACCGAAGACGTCAAGAAGGAAGTAAAAGAAGAAAAACAGGAAGAACCGATCACCGGAAAAACAGTGGAAGCTCCCATGCCGGGAAGTATCTTTAAAATTCAGGTGAAAGTAGGAGATAACATCGCCAAAGGACAATCGGTGGTTATTCTCGAAGCCATGAAAATGGAAAACAACATTGCTTCCGATTATACCGGAAAAGTAAAACGGATTTTCGTTAAAGAAGGGGCCCCCGTACAAGCCGGTGCCAAATTAATGGAAATCGACGCCTGAGGGTAAAGTCTCCGGGCGGAGAAAAAGAAAGAAAAGAAACTGTGTCAAATGATTCTTGGTCACAGTTTCTTTTTTATTACCTTTGCCTCATTGAAATCATAACCCATGAAAAGCTCTTCCGACCTTTCTCCTTACTCTCTCCCCTCCCGGAACCGGACTTTCGAAGTAAATGGAGAAAACACCCTCCTGAATTTTTTATTCGAACAATTGAAAGACCAGAGCAAAACGACTGTAAAGTCGCTGCTCGCTCACCGTCAGATTATCCGAAACGGAAAAGCAGTCACCCAATTCGACGCCCCCCTGAACACCGGGGACATCGTCCGGGTTATATTCGACAAGAATCAGATTCCCTTGGAACATCCCCAACTCGATCTCATCTACGAAGATGAATTCCTGATCGTGATCGATAAAAAAGCGGGATTACTGTCTATGGGTACCGAACAGGTAAAAGAAAAAACAGCCTATCGCATCCTTAGCGAGTACGTAAAAAGATCGAATCCCCGCAACTGTATTTTCATACTGCATCGGCTGGATAGAGAAACCTCGGGACTGATGATGTTTGCTAAAACCAAATCCGTACAGGAACAACTTCAAAAAAACTGGAACGAAACTGTAACGGAACGGAAATACCTGGCGGTAGTGGAAGGGAAACCGGAAAAAGAAGAAGGGATCATCAAGTCCTACATCAAGGAAAATAAAGCCTTCCTCGTGCATCAAACAGATTCCGACAACGGGAAACTAGCCGTAACCCGCTACCGGATAATCAAAAGTAATTCCTATTATACCCTGATGGAACTGGAACTGGAAACCGGCCGGAAAAATCAGATTCGGGTACATATGCAAGAACTCGGACACCCGGTTACCGGAGACAAAAAATACGGAGCCCAACATAATCCGATTCATCGTTTGGCTCTGCATGCCTTCAAGCTTTGTTTTATACACCCTCTCACCGGTAAAACGATGCATTTCGAAACTTCGGTTCCGAAACGCTTTGCCTTACTGGTAAAAAACAGAACCTAACCTACAGACCGGTGCGGAAGAGTCCGATGTAAACCGGGTTATAACAACACCGGAAATCCATTTTTTTCACCTTCTTCGGCCAGGGCGGCCCGGATATCTTCCACCGTCCGTTCTTCGGAACCGGCCCGAAGAGCCATATTATTCACCCGGACAAACTGGTGCCCGTTCCTGAAATCTTCATAACGTTCCTCTAGCATTTCCCGAAAACGGGCTTTCCGCATTTCCGAAGAAATTTCTCCCGATTCCTCTTCTGTCTCTTCCAGTAAGTCCAAAAGGAATTCCGCCGCCCAGCTTCCCAACTCTTTTTCTTTATTCCAATCCGGATTCCAATCGCTCAAAACCTCAAATAACTCTTTGAGATATACCGAATCTCCCCATTCTTCATATAACTGAAGCGTTTCCTCATTTTCCGGATACGCACTCAATACTTCTTTCCAATTCATAAGCAAGCTCTTGTATTAGCTAATAAATATCAAAATTAGTAAAAAGTTTATACAACGCCGCAAAATTTCTGCAAATCCGGGAAAAAACGTTCGAACCCTTCCTGTAACTGCGCCCGGTGTTCTGCCAGAAAGAATATGGCTGCCCGGCTGTCTACGGGGAAATTTTTATACCGCTGCATGATTTCAAGAGAACGACGCAATCCGGCGGTTGTCGAATATTTACAAAGACGGTTCGTCACTATGAAATGCCACAAAAAATTCCGGAAACGTAAGGGCAAATACCGATAATTGACGATAGCCGTTCCATAAAACCGCCAGGCAAATTTCTGCAAAGAAACCTCAGCATAACAGGGAAAATCCGAAGCCAAAAAATAATCAAAATACATATCGGCCACTATTCCCGAATACCTTCCGAAATGCTCTTTCATCAAAGCCGTAATTTCTTTTATCAAAGGATGATGATCGGTATATTCGTCTATTGCCCGGTGTAATAAAATCCCCTCCCGAATGCGGGAAGGATAATTTTCATAAGTCCGGCCTTTTACCCCGTCTCCGATAAAATTTCCCAATTGCTTGAGAGGATCCGGTCCGGAAAGTAATATGTGAGCCAAATAATTCACAGCTTTCCGTCTAAAAACAAGCTTATGTTGGCCACCACCTTTTCCGTCAATCTTTTCATACATTGAACCGAATGACCGGCCACCCGTGGGGTATACAACACATTTTCCAATTCTTGCAGTTCTTTTTCACATCCGCCTATGCCTACGCCGTCACAGAGGTAGTAATTGTCTTTTCCTTCTAACCACCGCTTCAAGGCAGACACTTCAAACGTAATTCCGACCGAGGTATTGAATACAATCTTCCGGGAACCCAGAAGCCGGAATTCCGGTTCGCCCAGTAAAATCGTATTCCGTGGCAAACAAGTTCCCACGATATCTGCTTGTTTCAGCAAATCGTGCAAAGGTAAATAGCGGATACCCTCGCTCTCAGCCTCCGGCTTACGGCTACGGCTGTAGTAATACACTTCCGCCCCGAAAAAACGTAAAGCATCTGCTATCATCTTTCCCGTCCTTCCCAATCCGATAATCCCCACCTTCTGACCGGTCAACTCGTACACTTCCAGTTTCCACTGTTTGCTCCCGAATCCGTGTAACAGACGTACCAATTCACTGATGACATATTCCACCACTCCTTCATCTCCGTAATCCTTTATGCCCGCTACCTTAATCCCTTTTTCCCCGGCGGCCCGGATATCGACATTCGCACTGGATTCCCCGTAAAGGGTACAACACATTCCGATATACCGGATACGGGGGCAAGCGGCAAGCACCGCCCGGGAAATCCGGGTATGGTAAGAAACCAATACCCCTTCAGCATCCCCGATGCGCCGGATGACTTCCTCCTCGCTTTGCGGCAAATCGTCATAAAAAACAACTTCTCCGGCCCATTCCCGCAATTGATGCCTTCCCGATTCCAAAAGCCCGGTCGGGTCTACCGCAACGATTTTTTTCAATTTCATAGTTACAAAATTTGATCCGTTTTGCAAATGTAACGATTTATGTTTTTTAAACCGGATTCTACTTCTTATATTTGTGTTCGATAAAATCGGACTTTATGCATAGACTAGCCCTGTATCTTTTACTCCTGATCTTCGTTTCTGCAACATCCTGCAGCAGCAGCCGGAAATTGGCGGGGAAAAAAGTTTCCCTGAACCACCTCTCCGAGAAACTCGGTTTCCGGGTTACTCCCAAAGACGATTTAAAATTATATCAGGAAGCAGCGAAATGGCTGGGGGTACCTTACCGCTACGGAGGCAATAATTTTGCAGGGGTCGATTGTTCGGGTTTGGTATGCAATATGTATAAAAATGTCTATCGGATTTCTCTCGAGCGCACGGCCGACGGCATGTATAAAAAGAATTGCCGGAAAATTTCCCGGGCAAAACTTCGTCCGGGAGATCTGGTATTCTTCAATACGGCCAAAAAACGCAAATCCGTAAGCCACGTCGGCATATTTCTGAAAAACAACATATTCATTCATGCCACTACCGCCAGCGGAGTACGCCTGAGTACCCTGGACGACCGTTATTACAAACAACGATGGATAAAAGGAGGGAAAGTCAAAAAATAATGCGACGGTTACCCATCGCATTATTTCTTTCCGATCTGTTCGTCCCGCCCTTTACAGGTATTTTTCAATCTCGTTTTTCAACTGTATGGATTGCATCACCCCGCTTTGCCGCCAGACCATTTCCCCTTTTTTAAAAATCATCAGCGTCGGAACCGACTGTATCTGATAATTCGCTACAAACTTCCGGTTCGCTTCTCCATCCACATCTACAGTTATCACATGGATTTTGTCTCCCATATCCTGTTTCAACTCTTCCAATATGGGATGCATCGCCTTACAGGGTCCGCACCAGGTTGCAAAAAAATCTACCAGTACCGGTTTTTCTCCTTTTATCAATTCGTCAAATTTTCCCATAGTTTCTCCTGATTTTAATTTTCCAGTTATACTCCGGGAGAGTCCTCAGGGTTACATCCGGGGTTTAAAACCGTGCGGGACGAAAGAGCGGCTAAACCGACTATTGCTGAATATTTCCGGCCTCATCCACCAGAACTTTGATTTCCTGATTTCCTCTTTCCAGTTCAAAAACATATACGGACACCTTTCCGGCCCTTTCCAGAAAATCGATATCGTCGATGTGGTAATCGGAATAGTCTTTCCGGATCACACTCAAAACCTCTGCGGGAACTTCCGATATCAGAACGTCCCATTCGGTCAAAAACCAGGTATCCTTATTATCGAACTTTACTTCTTTATATCTACCGTCATGATAAATATCGACTTCCGTTCCCCAGCTTTCCGCTTCGAATTCCACAATCCGGGCTCCGGCATAATGAGTAGCAATATAATCCCGGATCGTTTGCGACAAACCGGTCTGCGGGCGATGTTCTACATTATCCTTGTGCGGCACGGCTTTCACCAAAGTACCGTCTTCGGTATAGTACAGATCGAATTCTTGCTTGCCCTGCTCCACTTCAATCACATATACCGTTTCCATATCGACCCGTTCCAGTTTATCCACATCTTCCACACGCCACAGAGCGTATTCTCCTTCCTGGAAAGCCTTTATCACGGCCGGCGGTAAAGCCTGGAAAGAAATATCGCTCTCGGTCATATACCAATTTCCGTTCTTATCGAACCATGCTTCTTTTTCCACTCCGCCATCATAAAATTCCACCACTTTGTAATCGTACTTTGATTCCCATTTAACCCGGGTAGCTTCCGGGTATTTCTGTTCGAAAGCTCTTGTAACCACTTCGTCCGGCTTATAATTGTTGTCGTCGTCATTACAACTGATCCCCAGTGCAGACAGCACCATCCATAAAATAGCTAATCCTGTTTTCATACTCTTTTGTTTTAATTATCGTTAAACCTTTTATTAATCGTCAAAACGGATAAACCGCTGACTCCGGTCGAATTCCACTTCTTTTCCGTCTGTCAGTTTTACCTCATACTTCGATTTATCCCTATCGATAGAGATAATCTGCCGCTGCGGAAAATTTTTATTCACATATTCTGCTATTTTCACCGGAACTACCGAAACGGGAACAACCGACCGATGTCCATCGACCTCTTTCCACTCTCCCTTACTATCGAAATCCAAATCAAATCCGTTCGTCAGAATGACATCGTATTGTTTTCCCTCCCAAAATTCTTTTTCAATTTTAATATGGGATACGTCCACTCCGGGAAAATGTTCGGCTATAAACCGCCGGGCTTTTTCCGGCAATTGCAAGGTATCCGTCGTATAGATCTTCTTATCGGCATAACTCCACTGTGATAACAGCAAAGCGCATAACAGCATAAAAAATACTTTTTTCATATCGATCACATTTTAATTTACGATACAAAAAAAGTATAAGATTTGGGAAAGATTCAGGAATAAAACCTGATTTTAAAAAAAAACGGTAGTTTATGCCGGTTTTACCATCGATAGCAGATCCTCCGGTTGATCGAGGATATGCTTCGCACCGTTTTCCTTTAATTCCAGTCTCGGACGAAATCCCCAGGATACCCCCACGGGAATCACCCCGCTATTTACCGCGGTTTGCATATCTACGCTGGAATCGCCTACATAAAATGTATTTTCCTTATCTATACCCGTAATACCGAGAATTTCATTTACAATGGCCGGATCGGGCTTGGTCGGAATCCCTTCCCGTTGCCCCAACACCACCTGAAACAAAGCTTCTCCGAAATAATTACGGATCAATTCACAGGTCGCTTCCTGAAACTTATTGGAAGCCACCGCCAAAATTACACCTTGATGATGAAGTTCTTCCAGTAATTGTTGTATACCCGGATAAGGTCGGGTCCGATCCGTTTTGTGTTTGGAATAATAAGACAGGAATTCCGCCCGTACCCGCGTAACCTCTTCCGTAAGGCGGGCATAATCGGGGAGAGCCCGCTCGATCAGCCGCGTGATTCCGTTACCGACCAGATAACGATACTCGTCCACCGGATGTTCCGGATAGCCGAACCGTCTCAAAGCATAATTCACACTATCCGACAGATCCTCCAACGTATCTAATAAGGTTCCGTCCAAATCGAATATAACCAGTTTCATTGTTTTTGAATTTAAGAGGTACAAAAATAACAATTATACTGTCCCGCTTTACGGAAAGTTGTCCTTTTCTCCTGCTTTTCCACCTAAAAAACGGTCTTTCCAGGAAAAAAGGAAAAAACGAACCGTCCGACGACAATGTTCCGATTCATTTTCCGCTTATCGCAGAAAAACGTAAATTTGCAGTTCACTAAAAACTTCACTTTTTCTATGCCGGACTTTTCACATTTATCCGCTTTCGCCGAATTACAGGAACTTTACCGTTTACTTCTCCTGGAATACGAATATGAAAAAGAAAGTTATCAATTAAAATCGCAGGCCGGAGGGATCTATAAAAAAATACAGCAAGGGCATTGCTGCTACCCCGTTCGAGCCGGAAGAAATTATTACAACTCCCTCAATCTGCAAGTAATCGAAATTGAATACATTCAGGACGAAGAAACGGAGCACGCATTCGAGCACGGTAAACCGGTCTGCTTCTTCAGCCCGGATGCCAACGGCCGGCAGCACTATTTCAATTTTACAGGAACCGTTAGCTATATACAGGAAAACCGGATGGTGATCCTACTTCCCGGTATGTCGGCTGTGACGGCTCTCCGAGGATGTAGCGATCTGGGAATCCAGCTTTATTTCGATGAAACCACCTTTCAGGCGATGTTCAAAGCCCTGAACGAAGTAATGCGGGCCAAAGGGAATCGTTTAGCCGAACTGAGAGATATTCTGTTGGGCAAACAGACGGCCCGCAAGCGCACCTTTTTTCCGGTACGTTTCCCCTGGCTCAACCTCCAACAGGAAGAAGCCGTAAACCGAGTGCTGTCGGCACGGGAAACAGCCGTGGTCCACGGTCCTCCCGGAACCGGAAAAACCACTACGCTCGTCGAAGCTATATATGAAACCCTGCACCAAGAAAACCAGGTTCTGGTTTGCGCTCAGAGCAATACGGCCGTCGACTGGATCGCCGAAAAGCTAAGCGACCGGGGAATTCCTGTGTTACGAATCGGAAATCCCAGCCGGGTAAACGATAAAATGCTGTCTTTTACCTATGAACGGCGTTTTGAAGCCCATGGGGATTATCCCGAATTGTGGAGCATCCGTAAAATCATACGGGAAACGGTTACGAAACTCCGGAAGAACCAGAGCTCCACCGGAGAAAATCTCCGCAACAAACTCTGTCGGCTCCGGGAACAGGCTACCGGATTGGAAATTAAAATCGATCAGGACCTTTTCGCTGAAGCCCGCGTAATTTCCTGCACGCTGGTGGGGTCGGCAAACCGTGTGCTGGAGCGGAAACGTTTTTCTACCCTTTTTATAGACGAAGCCTCCCAGGCCTTGGAAGCCGCTTGCTGGATCGCCATCGCCAAAGCCGATCGGGTGATACTCGCCGGCGATCATTGTCAATTACCCCCTACGGTTAAATGTCCCGAAGCCGCTAAAGCCGGCCTTACTGATACGCTGATGCAAAAAATAGCCGAACGCCAACCGGAAACCGTCTCCCTTTTGGAAACCCAATACCGCATGCATGAAGATATTATGACTTTTCCTTCATGCTGGTTTTACCACAACCGCTTAAAAGCGGCTCCGGGAGTAAAACACCGGGAGATCCTGCCCTACGATACCCCGGTCGTGTGGTGCGATACAGCCGGCTATGAATCCCGGGAAGCACTCCAGAGCGAAAAATTCAGCCGCTTCAATGAGACAGAAGCCCGGCTCCTGATAGAACAATTGCAAAATTACATCGAAAAAATCGGCGAAACCCGCATCTGGGACGAACAAATCGATTTCGGGCTGATCTCTCCCTACCAAGCTCAGGTACAGTACATCCGCCGCTTACTCAAATACAACCGTTTTTTAAAACCTTTCCGCTCCCGGATCGCCGTCCACACGGTCGACGGATTCCAGGGACAGGAAAAAGACGTCATTCTCATCAGCCTGGTAAGAGCTAATCCAGAAGGACAAATCGGATTTCTCAACGATTTACGACGCATGAACGTCGCTATTACCCGAGCCCGCATGAAACTAATTGTACTGGGAGATAGCTCCACCCTGACACACCATCCTTTTTACCGGACTTTTTACGAATATGTAAGCCGAAAAGGAAAGGTGATTTCCCGGTCCCTATCGGAATAACCTTTCTTCTGTCATTCTCAATGCCCTATAGGTTCCCCTTCAATTTCGAAATGATGACGCCCGTTGTAAAAATAATTTACTCTTAATCCGTACAAAGCGGTTATAGATTCCACAATAGCCAGTCCCAAACCCGTCGAATCCGTCTTACCGTTGCTCGCATGGTAAAACCGCTGGAATATTTTTTCCCTGTCCAACCCAGGCCCCCCCTCGTTAGTAAACACAATACGTTGTTCCGTAATTTTCACTTCTATTAAAGAATTCTCCGGACTATGGACCACGGCATTTTTCAACAAGTTCGTAACCAGAGCCGTGCCCAATACCTCGTTCATCCGGTGCACGAAGTGCCCCTCTTCCTGAATTTCGATCCGTATGTTCCTGAATTCGTATATATCCTTAAAGTCTTCGGCCAACTTCTGAACTACAGAATTAAAAACCATTTCCTTCTCCTCGGTATATTGACGGTTTTCTATACGGGATAAAAGCAGCAAGGACTTATTTAAACGGATAATCCGCCCCAAAGCGTGATGAATTTCACTGATATCCTGTAACTGTTCTTCCGTGCAATCGGGATTTTCCGATAATAATTCCAGCTTATTTCTGCAAATTGCCAAAGGGGTTTGTAATTCATGGGAAGCATTCTCGATAAATTGCTTCTGCTGATGAAAGACTGCCTCATTCCGCCGACACATTTCTTCTATCGTTTGATACAATCGCCTAAACTCCGTCACCCGGGTCTTATTGACCAAAGGTTCATTTCGTTTACCTAAAGTAAATACATCCAACCAGTTGAGCAAACGATAAAAAGGACGCAGACTTTTCCGGAAAACAAACCGGGTCACCAACAAAATACAAATTACGGTAGCCAGATACAAATAAACGATAGACCACAAGATAGATTCCAGCATATCGTCTTCCTCCAGGGTAGAAGTCATCACCGTTAACTCATAATACCGTCCGTTATCGGTACGAAAAGCGGTTTTCAATACCCGTACCGGCTCCTCGTCCATTTCATATTCATTGAAAACCTCGGTCGTGTACAAACGCTCTTCGTAATGCTTGCCTTTCCGCTCCGAAATTTGCCGGATATAATAACGGGTCAGGATATCGACATGACTCTTCAAACGAGTGCTATCTTTAACTACTTGTTTTATAATCAATGATTTGTAGTTTTTCAAGCTATCATCGGTTTCGTCCCTCACTTCATCCAGTATAGTCATGTAGAAAAAAACCGACCAAAAAGCCATTGTCAGCAATATGACCACACCCAGCCGGCTGGTCGTATAATGAATCAATTTCATAAGCTCTGTTTTCCTTTTCCGTATTTAGCCGCTTTCGAATCATCCCTATTCCCCACTCATCTTATAACCAAAACCGTAGACGGCTTTTATCTCCGGAATTGCTCCGGCAAGTTTCATTTTCTTTCGCAGATTTTTCACCTGTGAATAAATAAAATCCAGACTATCAGCCTGATCGATGCAATCCCCCCAAACCGACTCCGCCAAAGCTTCTTTGGGAATCATCCGGCCCGGATTCGTCACGAAATAATACAATAAATCGAATTCTTTCCGATTCAGAATCAGTTCTTTGCCGTCTACATACACCGCATGACGATCCGGGTATACCGTCAAATTTTCCTGTTCGATCTTTAATTCTCCCTGGGTTTGCTTCCGGCGGATCACCGATTTCACCCGCGCATTTAATTCAGCTAAATGAAAAGGTTTCGCCAGATAATCGTCGGCGCCCAAATCTAAACCGAACACCTTGTCCTCTATCGAATCCTTGGCGGAAACAATAATTACACTTTCCTTTTTATGCATTTCTTTCAGTTCCGCGAGCAACTCCAATCCGCTCCCTCCGGGCAGCATAATATCCAGCAGCACACAATCATAGTCATAATCGTTGAGCTTCAAACGGGCGGTTGAAAAATCCGGAGCGGATTCCACCACAAAACGCTCTTTTTCCAAAGACCGGACCATAATATCCCGCAAACTTTCTTCATCCTCGATGACCAATACTTTCATATTCCCGATATTTATAATTACAAATTTATATAAATATTCAGGAAAGAATCTGGAAAAATAGAAAAAGCTCACCTACACACACACGAAATATCGGTTCATTTCCCCATTTCCCGCTCTCCGGGAACCGGAAATAAACCGATTTTTTCCAGTTGTAACAAATTCTCGTTCCGCTCCTTTACTCCTTACCGCTAAGACGGATTCAGAGCATTTCGCCTTAGCCGAACCGTTCAATTATTTCTTCCAGTTGTTCCAACGGAATCTCCCCGCTCTGACGCCATACCTGCTCGCCGTTTTTAAAAAGCAACATCGTAGGAACCGATTGCACTTTATAATACTCGACCAAAGACCGGTTCGAGGGAGAATCGATATCGTACGTCTGTACCCGGAGCCGATCCTCTTTTTTACACAGACTTTCTATAATCGGCCGCATCCGCTGACAATGCGGACACCAACTTGCATAAAACTCTATAAACACGGATTTATCTCCGTTCAATAATTCTGCTAATCTTACCATTTTTACATTTTTAATAATTATATAATTATTTTTCCTTCATCTATAATTTCCCAGACTCCGTCAATTTCCACCGAAACGGAAACCGAATTTTCCGATTCGAATTCTATACTGACCCGGACGATTTTACCGGCTACAAAATGTATCCGGCTGTCGTCGACAATCAGTTGCGCCTGTCTTCCGTTTCCCCGGAGTTGTATATCGACCAGGGCCGGCTGTCCCGGAAAGGTAGGAAACGTATTCATTCCTACAACATATTCTCCTGTCTCGGAAGGTTGAAAAGAAATATACTTCGTGATAGAAACCGTATCTTTCAGCCTCCCCTCCAGACTCATTTCCCGGGCTACCCGCCTCACCCTGAAATTAAACCCCTCTACCCAGGCGGGAGGATTCACTACCTTTACTTCCAGCCGGGATACCAACATTCTCAGTTCCACCGGTAACACCGAAGAAGCATATACATTCCGGGAACGTTCGGCTGCCAGGTAAACGGGCGGTTCCTGTCCGTCTACAATATGAAAATACAAGCGCAAACGATCTTCCTCATAGTCCCAGGATACGGCCTTGTGATCGAAAATATTGGCCACAAAAATAAAATCGTAACTTCCTGGTAGCAATTCCCAGGGTATAAAAGTATGGGTTTTACAAAACTCATATCCATAAGTAACCGTCGTATCCGGTTTTTGCCCGCGGAAGGCCATAATATCCAAACGATCCGTAAAAACGGAATAAGGCCGGTATTCCGCCACCTCGTCCCCTTCAAATGCGTAAGGGACATCCTCCATCCGGAATATTACGGTATGAGGCCCCATACAAGGACAAGTATTCTCCCGGATACAGGAAAACAAAAGGAGCGCTATCCAGCCGTTTATCATCCACCGCTTCATTTCTCCACAGGTTTTAATGAAAAATCCGGTAATTGTATATCCACCCAATCTAAAACCAGCAGAAAAATAAACGAAATGGAATAGGTGAGTAATCCTCCCTCTTCCTCATTTACTTCTCCCGTCAGATAAAGATACTTATCGGGTAGCAACGAAATTTCCACGGTTTTTATCCGTTCTTCTCCGGACTTCGAATAAAAAATAAAGTTCAGGGCCGAACTTTTCCCTACAGACGGAAAAGAAAATACATCGAATAGAACCGTATCCTGAAGATAAACATCTTCGTTTTTCATCTGAAAAGTCTCTTCGACCACTGATGCTGAAAAAAGGGTCCCGTCCAATCCGATCTCACCGGCAACACCCCGAAGAGATAAAGTGATGCGATCGATCTGCCAGGGGATGCCCGACAATTTTACGAATAAACGGCTCACAGCCCTCTTCAGTTCTATCGATACCGAAACGGCCGTCCCCTCTGCTTTTACGTCACCCTGTCCCAGAAAATACGACCAGAACAATCCCTCCCGGGGATAGATCAGACGAAGATCTTCCGGTTTACTTACCCCTACCTCCGGCTCCCCTTGCGGGCGGACATTCCCGGCCAGAAAAAGGCGGTAATTTCCGGGGGGGAGCTCCGTATTCAGCCATTTTACCTCCCCGTTGCCTCCTCCCGAAGAAGCGGATTCCAATTGCCTGATCCCCGCCGCATCTAAATCCGCCAGGACCTTATAATAAAAATACTCTCCCGATTCCTCCTGTCTGAAAGCATACACGATCAGACTCCGGATGTAGGTTTCGAAATCACTGAAACCGGAAACCGTCATACTCAATCTTACCGGCCCCCCATCCGTCGGAATATCTATTTTATCATCGGAACAAGATAAAAACAGACAAAAACACCCGATAAAAATTCCCAGTTTCATCCCCTTCCTATATTAATGTCCATTTTCGGGTACCAAATAAAAATTCGGTATCCCTTTTTCCCGAGAACCCATTTTTTGCCGGTCTTTATCCCGGAAAAGAGCGGCTTTTGTATCAAAAGTGCAACTTATGCTGATATTTTCGGTCCCTCCCATTTTAAATGTTTCGGAAGCTCCCCGATAAACCGGTCGATTTTCGGCATCGTAACACCGCACTTCCAGAAAGCTCCTAGCCCCTGAAGGAGCGGTGAGAAAACTGTTAAAGTGCACTTCGGGACTACTTCCTGCAACCACCGGAAATAAACTTTTGGTAATACAAGGCTCTGTCGGAATATTCAAAAATTCAAAATTGAAATAAAGACCGGCCCCCGTATTCTTCAAATCGACCTCGATTTTATTCACCTGAAAGGGAATCTGACGTACCTGAAGCGTTACCTGGACGGTAGCAGGAATCACGCCTGAAGTCGTAATTTTCATATCTCCCACATTAATTACCCTAGCGCTATAGTACAATTCCGGAGGTTCCGTACCGTCCGCATAATCCAAATACATGTCCGTATAAGACTTGCCCTTGGAACGAATGTGGTTCTCTTCTCCGTTTCCAATCAAAACCATCTGGTAATAACCAGCCGGCAATTCGAATTTTAAAGTGGGACTTTCTTCGGTAGGACCTTCTACTTCCGTCTGGTAAAAGAGTGAATCCCCTCCCGTATATTTCCGGAAAAAAAAGACCAGCGATCTATCGATATGTAATTTATTGGAAGCTGACAGGGTGACGACTACTTCCTTCCCCACAGGTTCGTATCCCTCTTCGAAGTCGTCAGAACACCCTGCCATTACCCAACAGCATACCCCTAAAAATAAGGCAGCTCTTCTCATCAATCTCGAATTAAATAATAATATTCGGTTCCTGATCGACATTCCATTCCACATCGGCCGATATGGAAACCGACAGTTCGACGCTCCATACGCCCCCGGACTGATTGGCATCGATAGTCGCCGTCAATTTGGTGATGGTATTGGCCTTTAAAACATATTGTTTTTCCAAAGGTATGGTTATTACCTGACCGTTGTCCAAACGAAATACCAAGGTGATCTGGGACCCCGCCGGAGTAGCCGACGGCAAAGTAATCAAAGCCAAAGACAATGAAGGCTGATTTTCCGTAAAAATATACGACTTCTGCTGTTCTACTCCAATGATCCGGTTACTTAAAAAATCCCCGGTCATATCGAACGCCCCATAGGTATTTTGTATCTGTACGTCGATTTCCCGTACCGACACGGGCACTTTTTCTAATGTCAAAGAAAACATAGCTACTTTCCGGAAAAGCAATAAAGAAGGATTGGCAGCCTCTGTCGTACCCAGCACAATCGGAGAAGTAGTTCCGAAAAACAAACGGGGAGAAACCTCTCCGGCAGTGATGGAGGCAAGCACTTCCTTCATGGTATTTCCTACATTCACGCCCGATAAACTGGCATTCCCCAATACGCCTCCTACCGAATCCCGTATATTACCTACCCCTACGATTTCATAGGAACCCAAGGGAAGATTTTCAAAATTTACCGTTCTGGATTTCGTAAAACCGGCCTCACTTTCTGTATTTCCACTGGTCAGGTCTTCGATTTCATCTTTCGTAAATGAAACCGACTGTGCCAAAAGATAAATTCCATTGTCGTTTTCCCGGAAAAGTAAAAGATCCAGAGATTTCACATATTCCGTCAGATTCTCATCCACCAGTGTCCCCACCCGCCCGGTTACCGCCAGATCGATACGTCCCGGTCCCGTACCGGGTTCTTCATGAGTAGCATGATTATCGTCACTGCAACCTGCCGCAAAAAAGACCCATAATGCCGTAAGGAAAAAATAAAACCGTCGCATAACTTACTTTATTTAGAATACAGATAAGTTATACCCCGATCTTTTCCCTTTTGTTACATCCAGAGAGAAAAATCCCTTAAGAAATTTCCCTTCCGTCTCCCCCCATCAATCCTATCTCTTTTTCTTTCCAAACTTCTTCCCTCGGGCCTTCCTGCCCCGTTGCCGAATCAGAAAACCTTCTTTCTAAAATAAAGGAATTTTGTAAATAAAACCGACGGAAAGCCGCTGGGTATCGTAATTTCCCGCTCCCCATTCCCGGGCCTTTGAGGTAAAATCATAAGAACGTCCCACCCAGGTAAGAAAAAAATGCAGATCGTCTTCCAACGGGTAAAATTCTATGCCTCCTAAATAACCGTAAGAGGTACGGTATTTTCCGGCTGCCAAATTCCCATTCTGTTTATATACGGACGCCGTTTCGTACATACCTTTCAAAAAAACATTCCATTTCGGATAAAAACGGTAATTCAACTTGGCGACATACGAAATGTAACGGGTATTCAGCGCCCGGGTCTCCTCATCCGCTTCATACAATATACGGGAAATGATTCCTTCCCGGTCCAAAGCTTCCTTGGAATACATAAAATCGAAATACATACTGAAACGTTTCCACACCAGTTCCGTACCGGCGGCATAATAATACATGTACTTCCGTTTGGCATCGTTAAAAAGAGAGACGGACCAACGGGTCTTAATCAGTCCCTTCCACAGAATACCGTTCCAGTTGAGGGAATACCCCAAAGGAGCTTTGCTTTTTTCGATCCCCTCCGGCAATTTACCGAACATATCTTCCAGAGAACCGGTCCGGCTGTCCACAATCTGAAACCGAATCTCCTGCGTAGGAGTGACCCGGTAAGCAAAATCTATTCCCGTGAGAAAACAATTAATATAATTCACCATATCCGAATACTCATAAATTTCTATCGGATTCGCATCAAATTCAAACCCGCCGAAAGCAGTACATTGCTTTCCCGCAAAAATTAAAAATTGCGGTGTCAACCGAAATCCGATTCCTGCATAATCGATGGAATGGGGCAAATTATCCAGACTCTGCGCCTGATTGCTTGCATTCAGCATTTGTCTCCACCGATATGAAATCCAATCGTTGACCTGCCCGGTCGCCTCGATACGCAACTGATTGAATTTAAAAGCAGCTTCCTCCGGATCACCCTCCCGGAAATACGCGTTAAAACTGGCATGTGTATTCAGGTATAAATTGAAAACACCGGTCTTCTTTTTTATACCGCTCAATCCCTCAAATACACTTTTACTTCGTTTGCCGTCAGGTTGCTCTGCCGACGTCTGAGCGAGCAAACAAAATAATCCCAGGAACACCCCTATACATTTGAACATCATTACTCCTCCTTATGTCGATCAATGAATTACTTATACCCCCCGATCCAGGTCGCCTTTTTCCATATCCATTCGAAAGGCCCTTGTTTATGAGATTTCATCCACCACACAGCAAAAGTATACTGCAACAAAAATAAACCGATACCGACCCAAAAACTGGCCGTAATTCCCAGATACCGGTGTAAACCGAAACCCCAACCGTAAAACAATAAAGATCCCATTATCGATTGCGTAATATAATCCGTCAGACTCATCCGCCCGTAAGGAGTTATTCTCATCATCGTATGCTTCAGCCGGCTCGTATAAAAAAGCAAAAGGAGTGCCGAAACCAGAAATACCATAAACGATAAATTAGCCAGCGACTGAATAACCAGATTCAAAGGCGGAAGCACTGCCGTCTGGCGGATGAATTCGGGTAATAATTTCACTAAACCGGACAAAGGGAAAAAAGCAAGGAGGGCGATCAATAAAGCCCTGAACCAAAATTTCAGATTCTGAGGGGAATATAAAAACTTTCGGGTACGCCCGATCAACATTCCCAACATAAACAAAGAAGCCGTCTGGAACATCCTCCCGTGTTCCCAGGCCCAGGTCAAACTGGCCAATTGCCCTTCCCATAAATTCATTTTTACGGTCTCTAAAAACGTTCCGTGCTGCTGTACGACAAAAGCTTTTTCAAAATAATAACCGGCTTTTCCGGTCACAGGAACATAAGCCGGATCACTCAAAGCTGAGATGACTTCCCACCAGGCCATAGGTTGTAGCATAAAAATTACGGCAATACCCAGCACAATCCGATTACTTAAACGGCAAACGGCTATCAAAACAAAACCGACGATAGAATACAGTACCAGAATTTCCGCCGTAAAAAACATAGCATTGATATTCCCCAATACAAAAAGTAACATCAATCTCCAGGCAAACCGACCCCGGAAATCTTTTCCCTTTTGTTGTTGACGATCATCCTGAATAAAAAAACTGAACCCAAACAATAAAGCGAAAATGGCATATGCCTTGCCCCCGAAAGTAAAAAACAGGGAGTCCCAAATTACCTTATCCGTAAACTTCAACCACTCCGCGTTTACCTCGGGGAAAGAATAGAAATTGTAATGCTCTATACTGTGCAAAACGACAATCCCTAAGACCGCAAACCCCCTTAATACATCAGCCACGTCAATTCTACCCGAAAATTCCGGGTTCCTTTTTATTTCCATAAATACATTTAAATTATTCTTTTTTAACTTCCGACCCGCCCGATCATCCGCCGCATTGCTCTTTTTCTGTTTTACAAACGGATGCAAAATTAACAGTTAATATCGATTTTACGCATTTCCCCCTGAACTTTTTCTGTCTTTTAGCGTTTAAATCCCTATCATTAAATTAAGAATCATGTACATAGCAGAGCTTTTGGAAATTTTATCGGCATTTTTCGTCCTATCCGGTATTCTGGTTGCCCTCCTCATCGCCCTGAATATCCGCCGTCACCGACAACCGATGAAGATTATGGAAGCCGTATGGCCTCTGACCGGGTTGTGGGCCCATTGGTTCGCATGGGCCTCCTACCGGATCTTCGGTAAATCTACGTCCGGACCGATGTCCGATTCGATGTCAAAATCCAGGATGGCTTCCGGAACAGGGTCCGGTTCGATGGCTATGCATCGGTCGTCCCGGCCGGCCTGGCGATCCGTAGCCCTTTCCACCCTGCATTGCGGTGCCGGCTGTACGCTGGCCGACATCTTGGGGGAGTGGTTCACTTTTTTCGTACCCCTTTCCATAGGAGGAAGTTTTCTGGCCGGACAATGGGTACTGGATTTTGTACTGGCTCTTCTTTTGGGAGTCTATTTTCAGTATTCCGCCATTCGCGGAATGGAACGTATATCTCCCGCCAAAGCTTTTTCCAAAGCCCTGAAAGCCGATTTTTTTTCACTGACGGCCTGGCAAATCGGGATGTATACCTGGATGGCTTTCGTCATTTTCCTTATCCGGGATGGAAGCTCATTCCCTAAAACGACCTGGACCTTCTGGTTTATGATGCAAATAGCAATGGGTATCGGGTTCTTCTTCTCCTTTCCTGTCAACCGGCTGCTGATCAGAACCGGCATAAAACATGAAATGTAAAAGCGGCACTTTCTTCTTTCCCATTCTTTGTCTTACCTTGGTGAAAACACATTTTCTAACTACAAACCCTTATGTTAATCATCCTTTCTCCCGCCAAAACCATGGATATGACCGGAGGAGAAAACACCCCGGCGGGAACAAAACCTTTCTATGAAAAAGATGCCGAATTTATCGCTTCCAAAATCCAGGAATACTCCCGGGAACAACTTCAGATACTTTTGCAGATCAGTAACAAGCTAACCGATATTAACTATGAAAGGTACCGGGATTTCGACCACCCGGCTACTCCGGTAAAACCCGCTCTTTTGGCTTATGCCGGCAGTGTATTTCAGCACATTCGTCCCCAGACTTTCACCTCCGCCGATTTCAGCTATGCCCAGAAACATCTTCGCATCATCTCGACCTTATACGGCATCTTACGGCCGCTCGACCTGATCAAA
Source organism: uncultured bacterium (assembly GCA_905216195.1). Classification (GTDB taxonomy): domain Bacteria; phylum Bacteroidota; class Bacteroidia; order Bacteroidales; family Marinifilaceae; genus Culturomica. Next base: position 42,258 of record CAJMSX010000007.1, on the reverse strand, counting down.
GCTTATCGTATCGCATTTAAAATCAAAATCAAAGGAATGCAGGAAAATAACCTGTATGAATATTGGTTGCCCAAACTGACCGATCCTTTGATACAGGACGTCCACAAAGCGGGAGGAATACTCGTAAACCTGGCCAGTCTGGATATACTCGGCTCACTTCAAATGGAAAAGATAAAAGAAAAAGTGCGTATCCTTACCCCTGAATTTAAAGAATACCGGAAAGGTAAATATGAAACGATCCGCACGTATGCCAAAATGGCCCGGGGAGAAATGACCCGCTACATCTTGATGAACCGACTCGAAAAACCGGAACAAATCCGTCGGTTTCAGTGGGACGGTTTCGCATTTTGCGAAAAACTTTCCGACGAAAACCACTACATATTCGTAAAATAACCGTCTGAGCAGAAAACAACGACAGGCCCGGTCAATCTTCCCTCATCTTGCTAAAATAATAAAAATCGATCAGCCGATTGTTTTTTATGGCGGCTTTGTGCAACACCGCCTCCAGCTTAAAGCCGGCATGTTCCAATACCTTCATAGAAGCTGTATTATAATCGAACACATAAGCGAACAGTTTCCCGAAAGGGAAAGTGGCAAAAGCGTAACGAGCGGTTTGCTCCACCACGCCGGACATAATCCCCCTTCCCCAATATTCTTCTCCCAACCAATAACCGATTTCCGCCGTCACTCTTTCGATGTCCCCTTCCGAACTGAAACCGATACTTCCCGCCGCTTTTCCGTCTATTTCAATGGCAAAACGCATCGGAGGTCCCGGCATGGCACGCACCATGCGGATATAATTCATAGCATCCCGACGGGTATAAGGATGAGGAAAATGATCCATAACATTTTCCCAAATCTTTCCGTTATTGGCCTGAAAAGCCAAAGATTCACAATCCGAAAAACGCCATTCCCGAATCGCATATCCTTTTCCTTCCATCCGGATACACTTTTCTTTTTTCGGCCATGTAAAGAACTCCTGTCCCCCTTTGATCGGTCGGGACACATCAATACCGCTCGTTTTCATAACTTGTCAATCCCTTCCGGGATTTCTCCTTGCTCTAAATGGTTTTTATCGAAAAACGCTACAAACATAAGCAGATAAAAGACACCTTGTCACCCTTCTCCCTAAAAATATTTATTCGCTGGGGAAAACCGGTTTATTCGCTTTTCAGGCGGGTTGAACCAGACTCAGCCTATCCGCGGAATCTCCCTTTCTTTTTTAACTGCTTCAAAAAAAACCTAAAGGCCGCTATGCATAAAAAAGTGTGCGACACCACCTTTTGTAGAAAAAATACTTGTTGGGAGCTGTCGGTAAAGACATACACAAAAAGGAAGTGACCGATCTACTTCAGACACTTCCTTTCCTGTGCGAAAACGATTTATTCCTTTTCCGCAAACACTAAAACCTCAAATTAAAATCCTTTTGGTAAGCCTTTTCAATTATAGCCGTCGCTTCCCGGTATAATTCCTGCACCTCTTTCGGGTTCAGACGATTCTCCCGCTGCCACTCCGCCTCTTTCTTCTGAAACAAGGTAAATATCCGATCCTCCACAGCCTGAATACGTTGCATAATTCCAATTTGTTCTCCATTATAAAGTAATTTCCAATGAATATATTTCTTCCCGTTTCCCCGCTTCACCGGAAAAATTTGTTGTTCCAGTTCGACAGCCTTCTCACACAAAGGAGCATGGCCCGTCTCTTTCGAAGCAGCCAATAAAACCGGTATATCTTCAGCCGTTTTTACCCATACGGGCAAAGCCACGGAGGCCGGAGGATAACCCAGAACCGTCCACATCGTAGTCAACTCCGGATTCATCCCCGGTTTTACCCCCTGGATCACCAAAGAAGCAGAGCTTTCTTTCCGGGGAATATAATCCTGTTCCACACAAAAACCGTTAGCCCGGTTGGGGCTGAATTCATCGTCCTTCAAGTCATATCCCAACAGAGAGTTCAAAAAAGAACGCGAACAACGGGACAAAATTACCGCCGGAGTGAAATCTTCCTTCTCAAAGGTATGAAACAGCATCTCCGCCGTATGATAACGCACATATCCCAATCCTTCGTCTTTCCGGCCGTGAAAAGAAAAATTCGTATAGATCAAATACCCTTCCGGTGCCAAAGCCGGGTCATTGGCATCCCTCTTTATATACCGGGTATTGTTAGTTTCATAATAAGCTGCACCACCGAAAGCGTCTATCACTCCAAAATTAGCTTCCACCCGCATCGGACGGCTTAAGGTATCCAGAAAATGTTCAAAATCCTTCACGTCTTTACATACCCCCAAAGCCAAACGCATCAGCCGGCCTTCCCCGTCCATCTCTTTTACATCGTCATCTTTTAAATTATAGGAAGCCGTATTCATAATAGCAAAACCGGCTTCGTTCATACCCGTCCATACATCCCCGGTATGATCGTCACTATTGATTAAACCGGAAAAAGCATACTTCTCTCCCCGGAAAAAAGCGATGTGGTTCCAATCCGTGCCGGTATCCCGGTGTTTCCACATCAAAGGCCGTCCGTCCGGGGTTGCTTTTCCCGTTATAATGGCCGAAGTACAAGCCCAAAGGAAATAACCCGGACCAAAAAACAAAACGGCAGTCAAAAAAAGAGTCTTTATTTTCATAGTGTTCAGCATTGGTAAACAGATGCAAATATGAAAAAAAAGACCGGAATTATTGATAAGAATCCTGCATTTTTATGCAATATAAATCGATAAATTTTCATTTTCCCCACCCATTCCCGTCCACTTTCCCGGCTCAAACCATCTCCGGTCTCCGCTAGTCCACTTTTACAACAAGCGTTGACCGTTAATAATCAACTCAAACCGGATATTCAAATATTCGGCAGCTTTCCGGCTCAGCATCATCCGTCCTAAAAAAATTTCGAAATAATCCATAACGGCCGATATGGCCGTATCGATCTTTAATTCCAGGATCACCGCTGAATGGTCTGCATTAAAATAAATCTTCGATTCTTCCACCGCATAATTCACCCGGTCGTGTATATCGAAATTAGCAAAATCCCGGTTTCTTACCCGACTACGACGCACATCCGTTTTATCAGCCAGGATAAGAGCGGCGGCAATAGGATTGACCGCTGTAGCAGTACTTTCATCGTGATTACCGATTGCACTGACGACCTGAGCAATTTCATCCGGCTCCATCCCTGCCTTCTCCAGCAGATGAAATGCCAGAATCGCCCCGCTCTGCGCATGGTCGATCCGGTTGACGATGTTTCCGATATCGTGAATGTAACCGGCTATTTTCGCTAATTCCGCCTCCCGGGCAGGATACCCTAACGTAAGTAATATATTTTCGGCGGTTTCTGCCGTCTTTACCACATGCGCAAAAGAATGCTCGGTATACCCCATGGCTCCCAAGGCCTTATCGGCCTGGGAAATATAACATTTCACCTCTGTATGGTTTCGGATTTCTTCAAAAGTCACTTTCATCTTCTTATTTTCCATATCGTTTCTTTTTAAAACATACCCTCTTTTTCCTTCACCCGCTCCTTATACTTCCAAACAACCGGAAAGTTACATCCCCTCTTTCCGGAAATCCTTCCGATTCTGCAAAATTACTGTTTTCCGATAAAGCGAAAAGCCGTTTTAAAAAACTTTACCGTGCCTCTTTTCTCAAAACATCCGGTCCACGGAAAAGCAAAAAATCCGCTCTCCCCGCCTGCTCTCTCCGGACCGGCTGTGAAATACCGGAAATATTTCCAATATAAACGCTTCCGTTTATCTAAACCCAAAACCGGTCGGGAAACCGGAAAAACAGAGGTGATTCGAAGCGACTCCAAGAAGAGAGAGCCGGAAGGAGGAAGCATACCCGAAAAAGAAATCGGTTCTACTCAAAAAAAAGCCGACGGCTACATAAATGTCCCCAAGAGCCGTCGGTTAACACCAAGTAACATGACTTGTCCCAAAAAAAATTGATTTTAATCAAAATTCATCCCTGTCAAAGCAGGCTCTTTAAGAATTTTCCTCTCTAACCACATCCAAAAGAGCCTGCAAACATACAAAACATCTAAAACATACCATTTTCAAACTATAACTGTTATTTTGCAAATCAAAATTTCAAAATAACTGTGCTAATTATTTGTTTTGCTTAGCAAAGTAAAAACATATTTGTTAATTATCCAAATTATTTTCAAGAAATTTATTTATAACATTCATTCAAATTTGCATTATAACAATTTTATATACCTACAAATTCTCTTTAAAATAACGTACTCAACTGAAAATCAATATTTTTAATTTAAATAGAAAAAAGATAAAGAAAAAGCATTACGAAGAATTTTTTCTCATAAAATAGAAAATAAACGATTAAATTTTCCATTCCTGTTTCCTTAAAGGGAAATTTCCATCGAAAACTTACCCTTTCTCCCTTGCATCTTCCTGAAACACCCTTTCCCAGAAGTTATCAAGATTGGAGGCACGAACTTTTCGTAAAAGAGGCTGTATAATTTCTATAATACGGGCCTTTAAAAATCGGTCTTCTTTAATGGCGAAACCAGTGACGCCAGAGGTCTCCGGGGTGATAAAACAAAAGCCGCGGTCCGGAGAAACGCATAATCCGGCGCATTCGCTCCCGCATGTCGGACCGATAACAATGCACCGAACAACGTTTGCAAGCCGATTTCCGTTCTCCGAAAGGACATTTTTCCAAACGCTCCCACGCATAGGCCAACAAAGACCGACAATCTGCGTAAAGCGACTCCCGCCCTTCTTTTTTTCGGCAATACAAACGAATCATTCGTTCGACAGTTTCTTTTTCCTGAGTAATACGGGATGCTGACATATCTTTTCTTTTTCCACCCTAAAGTAAACTTTGATCTCACAAATCTATACAAATTTCGCCTTTTCTCCTCCTAGATGCAGGATAGTAAAATAAAAAAACGCTGCAATCGTCTCATTTGCATATAGATTGGAATAATTTTGATCTAAAATTACACTTATTAGCGCAAGTTTTCAGTTCTTCACTTGTCTATACAATAAAGAACCCTTTTTCTACCTAAGAAAAATTCAGGGTGTAATAACTACTAAAATGTGCGACTATGAAAAAAATTTATTTCTTCTTGCTGGCCAGCCTTTGGCTGTTTGCAGCTTGTGACGACGACGACGACGGTCCGGTCACTTTATCTCTCGGTAATCCTACCTACACGTTAAAAGCCGATGCGCCTCTGGAAATTACATTGAATGCCTCGGAAAACATGCGTGGACTCACTGCCATAGATTTTCGGCTATCGGGAACGGCCATAGAAAACGAAGATTATATCATTTCCGATCATCAGTTCGTTTTTCTTCCGGCGACCCGGACAGCCCGGATACAAATTACCCCTAAAGAAAACTATGTGAAAGATCGTTCCATTCAACTTTCACTTATTCCGGCGAACGGTTTCGAAATGACAGAAAATACCTCTGCAACCATCTCGGTTGAAGCGCGTCAATCCGTTATTTACAGTTTCACCCGGGAAAATACGGACTTATACGATTCCCGGCTGATAAGAATCAAAGTGACGGACAGCGAGGGAAATCCCTGGTCTTCGGCCACGGATTTACACCTTCCGTTCACGCTTGCCGGAACGGCCGCTGCCGGAACGCATTATGCCGTAAAAGACAATGCCGGAGAATTTATAGTCCCGGCCGGTCAGGACGAAGGCAGTATCATACTGGATTATATCGCATTGGAAGAAGGATGTGATAACATCCAAATTGCCGTAACCGAAAACAGTGGGGTCCATGCCGGTAATTACGGAAGCATAAGCGTACAAATCGTAGCCCCGAATATTCTTTCGGATATGAGAGGCGATTGGATCTATAACAATGAATTCCTCAGCATGGATTATTTCAGTTGGTGGGTAAGCTATCCCGAAGATATGGTTAATCTTCCGGATAACAACACCTCTTCCGGGAGCATTCGGATCCTTTCCGAAGAAGCCGATTCCCTGATCGTCAATCTCACCGGAGACCTGGCCAACTATTTCCGGAATTGCAGCCTGAATTACCTCAACGAAACCGAGGAGACACTGATGGAACAAGATATGATAGACGGGAAAATTACCTGGGTAATGGCTACCAAAGCCAATGTAAACTTCTCTCCTTCTCATACCACGGAGAAAAAAGCAATGATCGGCTTCAGATTCCCGGATGAATCGAAAGACCTGCTGGAAGTCAGAATTGTCGATTATCTCCCCACGGATTTTCTCGTCCTGAGCTATGAAGACATGCTATCCAGCCTCGACGAAGAATGGCTGAATTACCCCATGAAAGATTTTTATCCCTTGGTATTCACTTTTAAACGACAATAGAAACAACTCCCAGAATTTCTTCCCGGGATGAGTTTTCATTCGTTGGAATAAAACTCTCCCAGAGATTTACAGTACAAACTCCAAAAAATAACAAAATGCGCAATTTAATTACAGGAATACTATTAACGGTCCTCTGTTGTCCCGCCCTACGGGGACAAGACCGGTTGCTCGGCCTGTTGAAAAACGAACTCCGGCATGAAATGACCCAGCTGAAACAAGCCGAATTCCCTCCTTACCATATGAACTATCGGATGGTAGACGAATATGCAACCCGGATTACAACCTGCTTCGGAGTATTGACGGAAAATAAATTCACCCACGAAAGAACGCTGGTTCCTCAGGTACGCATCGGAAGTCCCGAATTCGATAATTTTAAAAAAAGGGCTATGGGTTGTAAAATAACCTTCTGGAACGGACCTTCCTATGCGGTTTTGCCCCTGGATGAAAAAAACAACGAAGCCGCTATCCGCCAAGCGATCCGGAATGAAGTAAACACCCGTTACAAATTTGCCGTAGAAATGTATCAGCAAGCCAAAGCGGAACAATCCGTGAAAGTACAAGCGGAAGACAAATCCCCCTGCTTCAGCGAAGCGCCCGTAGAAAAATATTACGAGGCTCCTCTGCCTGAAAGCAAACTGAAAATAGACCAGGAAGCCTGGATCAAACGGTTGAAAGAAATCTCGGCCGTGTTCCGGAACCAACCGACCATACTGGAAGGAGAAGCCTATCTGCAATACATCGTACAAAGAAAATATTTCATTAATTCTGAAGGAACGGAAGTCGTACAGAACCAGACCCGGGCCCGTATTTTTGTGAGCGGCACCACCAAAGCGGACGACGGTATGGAATTGCCTCTTTCTCTTTCTTATTTTGCCTACGATCCGGCAGACCTGCCCTCCAACGAAAAAATCATTGCCGAAACCCGGCAGATGGTAGAGAAGCTCCTGGAATTGAGGGAAGCTCCCATCGTCGAACCTTATACAGGCCCGGCAATACTATCAGGCGGAGCGGCTGGCGTATTCTTTCACGAAATCTTCGGTCACCGGATCGAGGGACAACGGATGAAAGAAGAAGACGATGCCCAAACCTTCACCAAAATGATCGGGAAAGACGTACTTCCTGCCGATATGCAGGTATATGCCGACCCCACTCTCACCCTTTATGCCGGAGAACGTTTGAACGGACACTATCTGTTCGATGATCAGGGTGTAAAAGCCAGACGGGTAGATGTAGTAATCGATGGAAAAATGCACGATTTCCTGATGACGCGTACTCCTCTGGAAGAACATCCACACAGCAACGGCCACGCCCGGGCCGATTTGGGATACGACCCCACCTCCCGTCAATCCAATTTGATCGTGGAAACCAAAAAACCGTATACCGAGCAAGAATTGCGGGAAATGCTGATCAAAGAAGCGAAAGCCCAAGGCAAAGAATTCGGTTATTTTTTCAAGGAAGTAACTGGCGGCTTTACCATGACCGGCCGTATGATGGCAAACTCTTTTAACGTCATACCCGTAGAAGTATATGAAATTTATGTCGACGGCAGACCGGATCGCCTGGTCAGAGGAGTCGATCTCATCGGAACCCCTCTCTCCATGTTTTCCAACATTCTGTGTGCCGGCGGTCAGTCCCAGGTATTCACCGGGACCTGCGGCGCCGATTCCGGCGGTATTCCGGTTACGGCAATAGCACCCACGATCTTAGTTAAAAAAGTGGAAATGCAACGCCAGGACAAATCCCAGAAGTTACCGCCTATTCTGGAAAAACCGACCCAATCTTCCTCCATTCATAGGCATTAATTTTAAAGCAAATCAACATGAAAAAAAGATATCAATTTTTATTTCTCTTCTTCCTGCTCCTCTGTTCATCTCTCTCCGCACAGACGCAGAAAGATCAAATTATCTTCCGGGCTATGCAGGATGAAATGAAGAGAAACCTGGAACAACTCAGTATTCCGGGTGTCGAAAAACCGTTTTTTATCGCTTACGCCACCGGGAACATTACCCAACATGAAATATCGGCCAGCCTGGGAGCCATAACCACCCTTAACCAAACCGGCCCGCAAATGGTCGGTTCAGTCAGGCTTTTCCTGGGAAATTACAAACTGACCAGTGACAGTAAATATCTGGGCCGCTTCCAACAAACTCCCCTGCCGGCGGAAGCCGACTACGATCTTATCCGGCAGTATTTCTGGCTGGGAACGGATGCAGCTTACAAAGAAGCAGCCAAAGAATTCAATGCGAAACTCACTGCCCGTAAAAAAAACGTACCTACGGAAGAAGAAGCCCGGTTGTCCGACTTTTCTCCCATTACCCCCGTGGAAAAAATCATCCGGCCGGAAAAAGATTTTACCCTGGATACCCGGAAATGGGAAGAAAACCTGCGGCAATTATCGCTGATATTTTTAGACTATCCGGAACTTTTCAATACTTCCGTCACTCTTACCGCTTTCGATATGGAGGTATACCTGAAAACTTCGGAAGGTACTACCGTCAAACAACCCGTACGGATGGTCTCCTTAAAAGCGGAAGGCTCGGCCAGAACCGACGATGGTATCGTTATGAAAGATGCATATGCCGCTTTAGCCTGTACCCCGGACGAACTTCCTTCAACGGATGAACTGAAAACGAAAATCAAAGCTTTCGCCTCAGATTTTGTTAAACTCCGCGGAGCCGAACCGGTAAAAGAATTCTATTGCGGACCGGTACTATTTGAACAAGGAGCCGCAGCTTCTATCTTCAAAAAGAACCTGTTGACTCAAGACGGTTTGTTCGCTTACCGGAAACCGGAAGATCTGGTCACCGCCATGCAAAACAAAGCAAAGCCGATCTCATCCCGCATCGACATGAAAATCATCGATAACCGGATTACAGTGAAAAGCTACAGCAGCCGCAAGGAATATAACGGGAAACCCCTCTACGGAGCCTATCAGATCGATGCCGAAGGAGTGATCCCTCCTGCCGAAATGACCTTGGTGGAAAACGGCATTTTCAAAAAAATGCTCAACGGACGAATACCGGCCATAAATTGCGAGGAATCCACAGGCAGTTCCCGTTATTATGCTTATCCGAAAGAAGTATTGTATACGACGGCTCCCGGAACCCTTCACATCTCAGTCGAGAAAGGCAGCAAACCCGAAACTTTGAAAAAACAATTGATAAAGCTGGCCAAAGAAGACGGTCTTCCCTACGCCTACATCGTAAGGGGAATAGACGAAACCACTTCAGCCATCTACCGGGTAGACTTAAAGGACGGGAAAGAAACCCTGATGCGGTCCGGAGACATCTCTCCCATCGAATTGAAAAACCTGAGACGACTGGCCGGCATATCAGCCAAAGAAGAAGTTACCGAATTTATGTTGGACGATTATGTACTCACGTCTATGATTTACCCTTCTGCCTTATTGGTCGAAGACGTAGAAATCAATAAGACGAACGTGACAAAAGAAAGTGCACCGGCTTTGCCGTTGCCCTGGGCGGAAAAAACGACTGATTAATTTTTCTCCTTCTGCAGAGACGGACCAAATCCAACTGACCCTTTTGAGTCCGTCTCTCAGAAACCGCCCGATACCTGGTAAACCGGACTCGTTCGGTGTATTGTAAACCACATTAACGGAAAAGGTAGTGAAGACGGATGAAGAAATGATGCTTAAAGCGATTAGGGAAGGGAATGAAACCGCTTTCCGGAAACTTGTCGATGAATACAAAGTCATGATCGTCAATACCTGTTATGCCTTCGTTCATAACCGGGAAGATGCGGAAGATATTGCACAAGAAGTATTTATCACATTTTACCAAACCTTACAAAATTTCAAAGCACAATGCAGCATTTCCACCTGGTTATACCGAATCGCTGTGAGCCGTTCCATCAACCATTGCCGTTCCCTGAGAAAACGCATGCGCAAGGTCAATGTGGAAGAATGGAACCTTTCAGAAAACCCTTCCTCCCAGGATTTATTGGCCTGGGAACATCTGGAAGAAGACGAATTGAAAGATTTACTCCACCGGGCTATAGACAGTCTTCCGGAAAGACAACGCACAGCACTGATTCTGAACAAATATGAAGAATTGTCTTATCAGGAAGTAGCCGACGTCATGGGAATTTCGCTTTCCTCCGTAGAATCGCTGATTTTCAGGGCTAAAACGAATTTGGAAAAAATATTCCGCAACTGGAATGAATAGTAACGACAGCAGAAATCGCTAAATAATAAAACTGCAGTTTTAAAATAAACAGCTATGAAATCATCATTCAAGAAACAACTTATTTACCGGGGCAATCTGATTTTACTCATGGTAAATACCGCTTTCTTTATTTTTCTGTTTTTGGGAAACACCTCGGTAAATACAGAACAGCAGGTCGATTTTTCCAATGAGTTTTTGCGGGAAGAATTGAATTTTACGGATGAGCAATACCGGGAGATCACGGAAATGGACCGGGAGGCCCAGCAAAAATATCAGATCGTACTTCAATTACTTTGCCAGAACCGGTATCGTTTACTGAACGAATTGGCCAAGCCTTATCCCTCGGTACAGGAAATGCAGGGAATCGCAGAAAATGTAGGTTTTCTTCACCGGGCCTTAAAAGTCCAGACCATCGAACACCTGATGCACATCAAAAAAGTGTGTACTCCGGAACAAACGGGAAAATTAAACAAAATTTTCCTGGAAATACTGGATATGGACCATTATTGCCCATTCTGTAAACAAAAATGTACCCGGGAAGAAAAGAACCGGCGTTACCCCGTCTTCTTTCCTTACGACCGGGAGGCAGAAAAGAAAATGCAGGAACAATTGAATAGACAAGAATCATATAGCGAATAAAATCATAAAGGTGTGTCGGATGGCGTGGTCCGGCCCGGATTCAACAACCGGATTTTTTACAGTATTTACGGCAAAGGAATAACCGGAGCACCGGTATCCCGGAGAACCCTGACCTCCTTTAAAAACGGTTAAAACATGGTGTGGAACAAATTAATCGAACAGGACAAAATTACATCCGTATGTGCAAATTTCTGTGACAAAGTAGTGGAAAGAATCCGACATTTTCCCCGTTCGGGCGATTCCGAAACCTTCTTTCGCCAAAAACACATCTGGATGAGTATAGCCGCAGGAGTGCTGATGGGTTTGCTGATGCTGAACATACAGAAACACCTGACGGCCGACCAAAGACGGGCAACGAAAATCCATGCCTGGTTAGAGTGTTATTATCTGAACGACCTTACACTGGACGAGATGGACTGCCATCTTTTCTAAAAAACACAACTACTAACTCTACGACTATGAACTTGAGAAACATCTTTTCTTTCATTTTACTGATCTTCTGGACCGGTTCTGCTTCTTTGCAGGCCCAGTCCGGCAAGTTCACGCTTTCCGGAACGGTGACAGACGCCGCAACGGGAGAAACTTTACCCGCCGTGGAAATCAGTATTAAAGAATTGTCCATATGGACAACCTCCGATATCCAGGGAAATTTTACCATCAAAAACATCAGTGCGGGAGAATACACTTTACAAGCCCATTGCCTGGGATATGAAGACTATTCCCGGAAATTAGGCATCCACAAAAACATACAGGATTATAAACTGAAACTGGACGCCCAGACCCTGGCTCTGGAGGAAATCACCGTAACCGCAACCAACGCCCGGAAGATGACCAGTTCCTCCAATATCAACAAAACGGCTCTGGAACACTTACAGGCCGCAAACCTGCAAGATGCCATGCAACTTCTGCCGGGTTCACTTACCACCAATCCCCAGTTGACTACGGTATCCAAAATTACCATACGGGATATATCGGGCAACAACAGCGCCATTGCTCTGGGAACTTCGATCATCGTCGACGGGGCGAAAGTTTCTAACGACGCCAATATGCAGATGATCTCCGGGTCTACACCAGCCTCCTCCTCCACCAGCGGCACAGGAGTGGATGCCCGGCAAATTCCGGTGGATAATATCGAATCCATTGAAGTGGTCCGGGGAGTAGCCTCTGCACAATACGGAGATATGACTTCCGGAGCGGTTATCGTAAAAACCAAAGCCGGAAAATCTCCTTTTGAAGCCCGCTTCAAGACCGACCCCCGTCTCAAACAAGTCTACCTGGGAAAAGGGTTTTCCCTCGGACCTGACCGGGGTTTCCTGAATATCGACGCCGATTACGCCAGAGCATTAGCCGACATCCGTACCCCTTCCCAATCCTACGGACGAGCTACGTTACAGGTAGGATATTCCAATATTTTCAATACTCAGGGCAGAGCTTTCAGTTTTAACGCCAAACTCAACGGTAGTCTGACGGTCGATAAAACCAAACGCGATCCCGACCAGGCTGTGGATGAACTGACCAAGTCCGAAGACAACCGCGTCAGCCTCAATTTATTCGGCAACTGGATGGTGAAAAAGCCTTGGCTCACCAGCCTGGAATACAATGTTTCCGCTTCTTACGGACGACAGTATAACCGCAATAAACATTGGTTGTCTTCCGTAAAATTACCCAATACCAATTCCACCGAACCCGGAGAACACATAGCAGAACTATTGCCCTACGAATATTTCAGCGACCTGAGAATCGAAGGGAAACCTATTTACGCAACGGCCAAGCTGACCGCAAAAGTCTCCGGGAAATACGGTTCCGTTTACAATAATTTCGTCCTGGGTGCGGAATGGACTACCAAAGGCAACCGGGGAAAAGGGAAAACCTTCGATCCTCATTTTCCCCCGGCCCAGAATATCCGGCCCCGGGCTTTTAAAGACATTCCCTTTATCCACGAATACACGGTTTTCGCTGAAGATAAAGTCATTCTTCCCTTTAACGAAGAAGCGGCTTTCCATCTATCGGCCGGTGTCCGACTCACCAATATCGCCACTCCGGCAGCCGATTACAGCATGACTGCCGACCCTCGTCTGAACGCCCGGCTCATTCTGATCGACCGGAACTATAACCGGCAAGGACTTCAATACCTCAGCCTAAGAGGAGGTTGGGGCATCATGACCAAAATGCCTACGCTGGTACACCTTTATCCCGACCCGGTATATGCCGACCGAACTACATTCAACTATAACGACGAAGCCAATAATTATAACCTCACCATCGTTAACACGGAAATCGCCCATCCCGAAAATCCACACCTGAAACTTCCGTCCAGCCGGAATATGGAAGTGGGAGTAGATATGAAAATGTTCGGTATCACCGCCAGTTTCGCCTATTTTAAAGAAAAGCTGAAAAATGCTTTCGATTGGCAAATGACGTCACGGCCTTATTTCTACCGCAAATACAATTACAATTCCAGTATGGGCCGTCCGGAATATACCAACGGAGAAATAACGGTGAACGGAGTACCGGTAGGATACGAAATGATCGGCAATTTTATCTCTTACAACCGGCCGGGAAACGGCATAAAGATCGATAAATGGGGAATAGAATATTCTTTCGACTTCGGGAAAATACAACCCCTACAGACCTCGGTTATTGTCGACGGAGCTTATTTCTACCAGAAACAACACAGCAAAGCCCTTTATATGAGTTCCGTAGATGATGAAGTCGACGGCAAACCCTATCCGTATATGGGAATTTATGCCGGAAGCGGAAATGCCAGTAATGGAACCGAACTCCAGCGCCTCAATACCAACATCCGGCTGGTCACCCATATTCCCCAAATCCGGCTGGTAGTGACCCTCTCCGGACAATGCGTATGGATGGACAAAAGCCAGGAATTCTATAAATACAATGGAATCGATATGGTCTATATGAAAGACGACGACGGAAACTATGTATTCGGAGATGCCTCCAAAGACATGAAGTACCTGAAATGCGTGAATCCCTTGGCTTATATGGATACCCAGGGAATGATCCATCTGTTCACCGATAAAGAAGCCAACGACCCCGTTTTTCAGAAGCTCATACTCAAAAACCGGGCAAGCACCTATGCGGAAAACGCCATTTCCCCTTACTTTATGCTTAACCTCCGGTTGACCAAGGAAATCGGGAAAATGGCTTCCCTCTCGTTCTACGCCAACAATTTTACCAATTCCCGTCCCAAACGTTACTATAAATCCTACGGAATGAGAATGAGAATGAACACGGAAATCTTTTTCGGCGCGGAAATCAGTCTGAAATTTTAGCATAAACCTTAAATGCAGATAGCTATGAAAACACATTATATTACGCTCGCTTTTCTTCTGTTTTTGTTCGGCGGATGTCTGAAAGAAGAAAACATAGACACCCTCGTGCAAATCGGAGTGGAACTGCCCCAGGAAACGGGAACCGCCCCCAAGGAAGGCATTACCGTCACCCTGTATAACACGGCCTCCGGCCTTTCTTACAAAGCGACCACCGACGCCAACGGTATCGCCCGCATCCAGGCGGAATACGGTCTTTACGATATCGTCGTACAACACCTGTATAATGAAGGCTATAATACCTATATTTTTAACGGCCGCCTAAGTCATATTGTACTGTCCCCCGAGAAGGACGCCTCCGGTAATTCTTTTACCGTTCCTTTGACCTCGGCCCTGAAATCTAATCTGATTATCAAGGAAATCTATTTCGGCGGATGTATGACAGCAGACGGAATCACCTATAATAGTGACAATTATCTGTCTCTTTACAATAATTCGGAATCCGTCGTTTGGCTGGACAGTTTGTGTTTAGGCTTCGTGGCTCCCATGGTCAGCGGAACTAAAAGTAATTTCGTCAAAGAAGACGGCACCCTGATGGACGAACTACCGGTAGCGATGATGGCTTGGCAGATTCCCGGAAACGGACGAGACTATCCCTTGAATCCGGGTGAAGAAGCCATATTGGCAGTCAATGCCATCAATCACGAGGCCCGGCACCCCGAATCCGTAGACCTTTCCAAAGCCCGGTTCGCTTTTTATAATGTCAATCTTTCCATGCAGGAACCTCCGGCCCCGGGCGTAGTCTTGCTCAATCAAATCTGGAAAGGTCCGGGCGAAGCTTACGGCCTGGTTCCCAACGGCGGTCCGGCCATGATCGTGTTCCGCATTCCCGGCAACGCTTCCGAATATGCCTCGGACGCTTCCCACCTGATGCAGGACCCGGTTACTCATACCGGCCTCTATCACCTTATGATCGACAAGACCTGGGTACTCGACGGCATCGAATGTATAAAGAGCAAATCCAACGTCAATAAACGACTGACCGATAATGTGGACGCCGGGTTTGTTTGCCAGGAAACTCTATATCGCGGACTTTCCGTCTGCCGGAAAGTCGAAAATACGGTCAACGGAATCGTGATCTACCGGGACACTAACAACTCCTCGGAGGATATGGAAGTCGTACCGGCTACTTTAAAAAACAGGTAATTTTTAATACACAGAAAGATGAAAATCAATATCATACCAATCCTCAGTCTGGGTTTACTCCTGTTGTTTGCAACTTCTGCCCGGGCCCAGGAAAAAAATTTTTACCGGATGGACCGCCTCAAAACGGACAATCCCTGGATTTTATCCCACAATGCAGCCGGACTTACCACGGGTGCTGTCAGCCGATTTTCTATCGTGGAAGCCAACTGGCAATACAACACAGGCGACTTCCGGAATGTATCCGATCCTACGGACCGCAACCGCATGAACCTGCTCACGGAATCTCTGTTACGGCTGAATAAGGTTTATTTCTACGGAAAATTTTCTTTCGATTACGACATTCGCAGGAATAAAGCCTGGAGCAGCGTACTGGATCCCTATTACAGTTCCATTTATATGGCCGACAGCATACCCGGCGAACAAACGCTGGAAGTCTACCGGCTCGACGGCGGAGTTGGTTATCCACTTGGAAAGCATTTCGCCATCGGGGCTAAAGTCGCTTATGAAACGGCCAGCAATGCCAAACACAAAGACGCCCGCAATGAAAACACCTACATGAATCTGCAAGTGTACCCCGGCGTACTCTTTCAAACGGGTCCCGTCCGTATCGGCCTCAACATGATCTATCAGAAAATGACGGAAATGGTAGATATCAAAATAATCGGCACCGGAAAAATTCATGAAATTTTCCAGTTCGAAGGCTTGTGGCATTACAAATCCACCATCATTGCAGAAGGAGCCTCCCTGCAAAGTAACCACCAGGAAAAACTCTACGGCGGTTCCTTGCAGCTCGAATTGTTCAATGATAAAATCAGCTTTTTTAACGAACTGTCGATCACCCAACGGAAACAGGAGGCTTTCCCCAGTGATTTTACCAATGAAAGAAGCGGGAAAATCAAAGAAAGGAAATATACCTATACCGGTCTTCTTCATAAAAAAGGAAAGAGCTACGACCATTATCTTTCTCTCCGGCTCGATATCGCTAATAAACTGGGATTTGAAAATATTCAGCAAAGTGAAGTGATCGACCAAAACGAAGAGTGGATCCAGTACGGAACCAAAAATAAAACTTCCGTCGAAATGACCCAAGCCGATATTTATTACCAGCTTTTCCGAAACCGTACGGCTTATAACAGTTCCTGGGACGCCCGTATAGGAGCGAAAGGACTGCATGTAAAACGCATTTACCGCCTCTACCCGGCCCGCTTCGTGCAGAAAATCGAAAACTACGAAGGCTATCTTTCGCTGAACAAAAATTTCCTTTTCCAAAAAGGGATGTTCGATTGCGGCATAAATCTCGCTTACACCTTCGGTGACGGCACCTTACTGGACACGGAAAAGGAAGGGAAAGGAGAAATCCCGGATGCGCACCAATACAAAAGAAAAGACGATCTGCTGCAACAAGAATACGCTTTCTTTACTTCCGACCGCTTCCTGGGAGGATTGAATATACGGTACACCCGTTTTCTGAACAAAGAAAAAGGAATGTCGCTCTACGGAAATGTCAAAACATTTTATTGCCGTTCCCTGAACGGTTGGTACAAAGGAGAAGGCCGTACGAATCTCCAGGTCACCCTGGGTTTTGCCTTCTAAAGAACTTTGATTTTTTATCACAAAAAATAAATAACCCTTATTATGAAAACTCTAAAAAGAAATGTGTGTAAACAGGTGTTACAAATCGGAACACTACTACTGATTATCGGTTTCATCCTGAAAGTTTTATTCGGAGGCGAACCGGCCGATGTCGAAGCTTATTGTCCCTTCGGTGGGCTGCAATCCCTGGCGACCTATCTGAATTCCGAAACGCTGGCGTGCAGTATGTCCGTCGTACAGATTACGATGGGTATCACTCTGGCTATCTGTGTGTTACTTTTCAGTCGGCTCTTTTGCGGTTACGTTTGTCCCCTGGGAACCCTTTCCGAATGGTTGGGGAAAGCAGGACAAAAAATGAAAATCAACCGGGTGGTTCCGGTTTCTTCTCTCACCGATAAGGCCTTGAGAATAATCAAATACATCCTGCTGTTCTGGATATTCTATATGACCTTGGCCAGTAGCGAGCTATTTTGTAAAAACTTCGATCCCTATTATGCCGCGGCTACCGGTTTCCAAGGCGAAATCACCTTATGGATGGCCCTCATTTCTCTGACGGTCTTTATCTTCGGCAATCTGTGCATCCGGATGTTTTGGTGCAAGTACATTTGTCCCCTGGGAGCCCTGAGTAATATTTTTAAATTTACCCTGACGTTTTTACTCATCGTGTTCCTGAGTTGGCTGTTGAATTCCACCGGAATCATCCGGATTCCCCTGATCTGGTCATTAGGCATCGCTTGTTTACTGGCCTATGCTTTCGAAATCATGTACCGCCGGAGCAAAATATTTCCTTTGCTCCGTATCGAACGCCATACTGAAAAATGTAACGAATGCGGCCTTTGTACCAAACGTTGCCCTCATGCGATAGACCTGAAAAAGGAAGGAAGCATACAAGATATCGACTGTACGCTTTGCGGAGAATGCATCTCTTCCTGCCATCAGAATGCCCTGACAATCAACGGGAATTCCAAACTACGCTGGGTCCCCGCATTAGCCGATATCCTGCTCTTTGTGTTGGGACTTGCTTTCAGTAATTGCTGGGAATTACCGACGATTAACGAACGTTGGGGCGATCCGGCCAAACATGCTCATTTGGCCATGCTGGAAAAAGACGGTATGCGTACCGTAAAATGCTACGGTAGCTCTAAGGCTTTTTCCGCGAAAATGCAACATGTACCCGGCGTCTACGGAGTAACTACCTATGTGGGACGTTTCGCCGTACAGGTTTACTACGATCCGGAAGAAACCACCCCGGAGAAAATCGAAGAAGCCATGTTTACTCCTACCAAGCGGAAATTACTCACTCCCCCGGCAGAAGTCCAGCAATTGAAAATCGTCACCCTGGGAGTCGAAAATCTGTTCGATCGCATGGATATCGTCTATCTGGGAAATATGATACGGGAGCATGAGGGCTTTTACGGCATACTCTCGGAATACGATTGTCCGGTCCGGGTAAAATTGTTTATGGATATCAACAAATCCGTGGATTCGAAAGAAATCCGGTCTATAGTGGAAGCTCCTTTTTACAATATGCCTCAACCCGAAGGAAAATTCCAGCAAATAGAGTGCAATTTCAGACTGGTTTCCATCTCCGAACAGGTAGATACACTGGGACGGCAGGAATTCTTGGAATTTATGTTCCCCGCCGCCCGGCATGTATTCGATAAAGATGTCACGGAAACAGCCGTATACGAAATAGAATATCCCCATCTCGATTTGCCGTATTATCAGAATATGTTTCCTTATTTTGCCAGTTTTCTATCCAATCAAAAAGGAATCGTCGCTTGCGAAACCGCTTTAAAAGGAGAAATTCCGGTAATTCGTATCACCTACGACAAAAATACGGGAAATGACGAAACCCTATGGAAAATGCTGCAATCTCCGGAATGGACCATTCAGTATTCCGACGGAACCACTGAAAATATGAAGGCCGCCTATTCCTTTAAAACCCCCGGCCATACCTTGAATATACAAGAATAATTTAAACGAAAACACATGGGGAATACACTCAAAACCTATGGCCTGATCCTGATTCTGTCTATCCTGTCACTGACAGGATATGCAGATGAAGGCATGTGGTTAGTGCATTTAATGGCACAGACCAATTACGAAGCCATGAAAGCAGAAGGCCTGCAATTATCTGCCGAAGATATTTACAGTGAAGAACAGCCTTCCCTGAAAGATGCTATCGTAGCCCTGGATTATGGAAGCTGTACGGGCAGCATGATTTCCGCCGAAGGCCTGATGATCACCAATCATCATTGCGCCTATGACGATATCCGAAAATTCAGCAGCATAGAACACGATTACCTCAAAGACGGCTTCTGGGCGCGAAACCGGCAGGAAGAAATTGCAGTACCGGGGAAAACGGTTATGTTTCTTGACCGGGTACTAGACGTTACCGAAGAATACCGGTCTATTCTGGATACCATGACGAATCCCTTCTGGAAAAACGGTTACCGCCCCACATCTTCCCGGAAAGTGAATTTTATGCTTGAGAAAAAATATGCCCGGAAAGGATATGAAACCAGCTGCGTCTCTTTATTAAGAGGAGAAAGTTACCTGATTTTCTATTATAAAATATATAAGGACGTCCGGTTGGTGGGAGCTCCTCCCTCCTGCTTCGGCACTTTCGGAGGCGATACCGACAACTGGACCTGGCCGCAGCATAAAGGAGATTTCGCCATCTACCGGGTATATGGCGGGAAAAACGGAGAACCGGCAGCTTACAGCCCCGACAATATACCCATCCGTCCCAAAAAAATACTCCGTTTGTCCCTGGCCGGCCTGGAAGAAGGCGATTACGCCATGATTCTGGGTTATCCCGGAAGTACGACTCGCTATACGCCTTCCTGGGGAATACGGGAAAAAATGGAAGCCCGTAACCCCGCCCTCATCGAAGTGAGGGAGGCTAAACTGAATGTTCTCCGACAGGCGATGAACGCCGACCGCCGGATCAAACTTCAGTACGCTTCCGAATACTTTAACAGCAGCAACTACTGGAAATATGCCGTAGGAGAAAATCAATACCTGAAAAAATACGAGGTGGTAAGCCTCCGGCAAAAAGAAGAAGCCGAACTGCAACAATGGATAGAAGCTTCTCCCGCCAGAAGAAAAAAATACGGCGATGTTTTACAAAAATTGAGCGATACGTATGCTACCCGTGCTGCCTATGTCGCTTCCGATGCCTATTATACCGAAACCCTGCTGAACGGGCCGGCTATCCGGGATATTTTCTTCCGCTTTTACGGCACGGTCAAAGGAATGGAAATGAAGAAAAAAAACCGCCTTACCCGGGAGGATCCGGATATCTCCGACTTACTGAAAGACGGGGAACGCTTTTTCAAGGATTTTAACGACTCCCTGGACCGGCGGTTGTTCGCTCCCCTCTTCCGTTTATATGCCGAAAGAGTTTCTCCCGAATACATACCCGGAGAAATCAAAAAACTGATAACCAAGTTCAAAGGGGATTATGAAAAACTAACCGATTTCATATACGATCATTCCTTTTTGTCCGATCATAAAAGGATGAAAAAATTTCTGGCAAACGGCATAAAAAAAGAGGATGCCCTGAAAGACCCGGCTTTTCTCATTTTTTGTACCAGCATCGACCAGGATTTCGAAAGGCGGAAAGCCCTGACGGAAATCGACCAGCGGAATTCGGCCTACCGCGCCCTCTATACCCACGCCTTGACGGAAATGCGAAGGGAAAAAGGATATCCGGTGTATCCGGACGCTAATTCCACCATGCGCATCACTTACGGCACAGTCGGAGGATATTGCCCGAAAGACGGAATACGATACGATTACCGGTCGACTTCAGCAGGATACCTGGAAAAATACATTCCCGGAGATCCCGAATTCGATTTGAAGCCCGATTGCCTCACAGCACTCCGCCATACCCCTGCCGGACGCTATGCCGACCGGAAGGGCGATTTACCCACGGCCTTTTTGTGTAACCTGGACATTACCGGTGGTAATTCCGGCAGTCCGGTTCTCAATGCCCGGGGAGAACTCGCGGGACTCGCTTACGACGGAAACTGGGAGTCCATGGCGGGAGCCTTTTATTACCACCAGGCATACAACAAATGCGTTTGCGTCGACATTCGGTTTATCCTTTGGATTATAGATGAATACGCACAGGCGGATTATTTGCTGAAAGAACTCCAAATAACCAGCCGATGATTGAAACTCCCCGATTCAAGTAAAATACAGCCGGAAGAACTCTGTAGGTCAAACAGCCGAAAACACTATCTTTCCATAAATTCACCTACTTACAGACTCTTCCGGCTTTTTTCCGGAAAAACTATTCTTCCACCGGAAATAAGCCGACCTGAAAAACGTGCCTTTTGTTTTCAGCATCCCGAACACAAAAGACACGTTTTTACTTCCATCCGGTCTGTCAGCGAATCGTCACTTTAATCATCCGATTCAGTGCCGGAACGGGAAAGGTATTGCCCACAGTCGTAATCACTTTACTTTCCGGTATCTGCACTCCGGTAAAAATAGCCTGAGCATTTCCGGCTCCCGGATACTGACTCAAAGCGGTACCGTCGTCCAAAAGAACCGTTTTACCGGTCACGTCTCCCAGGTAATCGGCTGAGATAACGGAATTGTTGGCGTAAAACCAATCGTTCGAATAACCGAACATGGTAACATAGGCTATATTACAATCTTTTAAAGCTTTAAAAGCCGTTTCCACTTTTTCTCCGGGTTTAACCGGCTCGTTACCGGCGACATACGTATATTTTACATTGGTCATCGCAGCCAAAGAGGTTCTCAGTTTCGTGACGTTACCCGTTTGGGCCAACTCCTTCAATCCTAAACCGGCATCTTTTTGGTTCAATTGATAAATCGGATTTACATCTCCGGTATAGATAACCACTAAAACCGGAGATAAAGTCGTTATAATACCGGTTTCTCTTTCCACCAGGGTTGCCAAAGCCTGCTGATTTCCGGTTTCCGCCAGGGTCGTCAGCTCTGCCGACGATTTATCTCCCGCTTCGAAGAAAGGATCGTCATCCTCCAACTCCCCGTCCAGAACATTAGAAACCACCCATACGCCCGGAGAAAACGGAGTCTCATTCATCGTTCCGCCGGACGTATTTTTTATGGTCAAAGTAAATTCCGAACTGTTTTTATCGTAGGCCAGGCTCAACTCCATCAATTCCGAAGCCGTCAAATACTGATTCCCCTGCGCATCCGTTCCCAGAATCATATTTACATTTCCATTATCCGCAACACCGGGATGCTCCACATCCGGACCCGGTTTCTGGTTGATACGGGTGCCGTTATCCCACAAGAAAACTTCCGACGAAACATCCCCCGTCTTCGGCGTACCGTCCGATTTATACAAGCGGATGCCGGGATTGTCCGGAGCGAAAAAAATATCATTCGAATAACTGTACATAGTGGCGAACATCAATGCCTGCCCCTTCCCCGCATAAAAACGAATACTTACGGATTCTCCCGGCAAAATCTGCGGGCTTTCCCCCTGTTTCATAAAAGTTCCGCTCTGCACAAAGTCCTTCAATACCGTCACATTCTCAAAGGAAATAACCGAATTGCCATCTCCTCCATTGTCTTTCTTATCATCATCATCGCTGCATGAGGTTAAACCCATCCCTGCCAATACCAACGCTGCAAAAACAGCAATAGATAAAAATTTCCTCTTCATTTCTCAATTTTTAATGGTTATAAAATTTCTGATTAATTCTCATTCAACTTATTACGTATCTGTAAATCAAATGTTTAAAACAATACATTATTTAGTAATCCTCTATTTTAGTTAGTCTTTCAAACCGAATATATCCGTTCGGCAACTTATTTTTATAAACAGGAAACTCCCCTCTTTCCCCAACCGGAAGATACAGCCCTCTTTCCCGGATCGGCATATAACTTCTTGCGGGAAAAGTAAATATTTGCTTCTTCCGAAAAGAAGGGAAAAAATGGTTCTTAACTATAAATTTTTTATAAAAAGAGGTAAATGTTTCGGAGTGGTTTTATAAATTTGAGTGCTCTCTGGATAAGGGAATGAAAGTCATCCACTCTTTAATATCCTGCATCCCCGGGCAAAAAGGGCATCGTACCCCTATTACAAAGGACTGAAAAAATAAGCAATGTATAAAAATCCCTACCATGAAAAAAATATTGAAAATTACAGGTATCGTTATCCTTCTATCGATCGTTCCGCTTATCGTTATTCCTTGGGTAATTACCAACGGAATGACCGAAAGTCATATCGATTTCAATAAAGAATGGACCGGTACGGAATACGGATTACAGGCGAACCATTTTTTTACGTATACAGCCGACAGTGTGAAAATATCCGCCTACGAAGTGGAGGTAGAAAACCCGAAGGCAGTGGTGATGTGTATTTCGGGAATACACGGCCCTTCAGCCACTATATATTTCGGACACGCCAAACTGTTCCGGGAAAACGGTTACGCTACCGTTATGCTCGACATGAGGGCACACGGGAAAAGTGAAGGTAACAAAATTTTCGTCGGTTATAAAGAATACCTGGACGTGAACGCTATTGTGGATCATCTGAAAAAAGACGATCGCTATAAAGATCTTCCCCTGGTGGTAATGGGAGTTTCAATGGGAGCAGCCGTAGCGATTAATGCTATCGGAGAAAATAAGCACATCGACGGACTTATCAGTTTATCGGCTTATTCTTCCTGGGAAGATAATTTTCTCGACAATATGGCCCTGCAGGCTCCCCGCTCGCTTAGCACCCTGGAACGCCCCTTTGTACACCTGGTATCTTTTTTCAAATATGGCAAAAAGAGCCTTTCAGTAAAACCCGTCAAGGAAATAGAAAAACTCGGCGACCGTCCCGCCTTGTTAATCCATTCTAAAGAAGATTCCCAGGTGCCTGTATCCAATTTCCATCGCCTGCTCCGTAAAGCACCTTCACAAGTGGAAACTTTCCTGACGGAAGGTGATAAACATTTCATAACCGAAAATTTTCAGACCCCTTGGAAAGATGCTGAGTACTCGGCCCTCCTCCTCGGTTTTCTGAACACGCATTTTGGAAACACCCTCCTGGATCAACCCGCTCCCGTTGCGGGGGAATGATCCCCGTTTTTCTTCCGTTCCAAATCGCACCCCGGGAAAAACGTTCCACAGCCGGCCTTCGGGGTATCGCCTTTACCGATCGCTTGGGCCAAGTGCCGATAGATCGCTGGATGCCCGGCGTTTTTCCTGTTTACAATACATACAGTAATCGTAATGTACGGTACGTAGTTTACCGCAATCGGGACACGCATACACTTCATTCTGCCGCTGCCCGAATGCCGCTTCTCCCTGCTTTTGGATAAAATCCAGATTTTCCAGCAGGCTTACACCGTAATCGGTCCGGTACTTGGCATCCAACGTTTTCATCCGTCTACAAGGAAATGTAGTACACTCGAAGCAATAGAGCTCCCTCTTCTTACAATTCCAAATCCTGCAATTCGTTTTTCTGTTTCTGCATCCGGAACAATTTTTTCTTTTGTTTTGGAAGGAATGGCACAACTCGCAATTCATTCCGCAAGGCGCGATGGTTATTTTCATACTCTAAAAAGCTAGCGGATTAAAAACATCACTCTCCGGATCCTAACCCCGGTAAATCTACCCCGTCCCGGTTAAAGATAGTTGAAACCGACCAGAGAACCAAACTTATATAAATTCTGCCGAGGCCGCAGATTCAGCTCACTACTGCAACTTTGTTGTTCAAATAAGCGAAAAAAAGTTTTTAACTCCCGTTCCGCTCCTTCCGCTTTTTCTCTTTCTTTTGTTTCATTCGTTCCTCTATCTTTCTTTGCCAATCAATGAGTTTTCTACCCAGAGGTTGAGCAACAATTCCGGCAAGTAAAGTACCTACAATAAATGAAATTATTTCTGCTCTTGTCATGACTTATTTAAATAAACCGGTTAACCCTTTTCCTATCTTTCCTATAGCATCAACGGAACCCCTTACTGCACCGCTGACCGTCTGCCGGGCAACACCTTTCCCATTCCTTTCACCAAAAGTCGCATAATGACCGAAAATATCCAGAGCAGCACTTACTACGGCACCCTCCATATCAAAAACAATTCCTACAGGAAACCCGCTGTTTCTTAGCCTACTTCCGTACAAATTCGTTTTAGCAAATACATGTCCTACTTTTTCCTCTTCTTCGGTTCTTATCCCTTTCAGAAGCCGGTCCTCACACGAACTTCCGATTCCGGTTAGAGGAGACCGGCCGTTTTTAATTTTCGTTCCGCTCCTTCCGCTTTTTCTCTTTCCTTTGTTTCCTTCGATCCTCTACCTTTTTTTGCCACTTGACGAACTTAGCTCCCAGAGGAGGACCAATAATTCCAGCGAATAAAGTACCTACAATAAATGAAATTATTTCTGCTCTTGTCATGACTTATTTAAATAAACCGGTTAACCCTTTTCCTATCTTTCCTATAGCATCAACGGAACCCCTTACTGCACCGCTGACCGTCTGCCGGGCAACACCTTTCCCATTCCTTTCACCAAAAGTCGCATAATGACCGAAAATATCCAGAGCAGCACTTACTACGGCACCCTCCATATCAAAAACAATTCCTACAGGAAACCCGCTGTTTCTTAGCCTACTTCCGTACAAATTCGTTTTAGCAAATACATGTCCTACTTTTTCCTCTTCTTCGGTTCTTATCCCTTTCAGAAGCCGGTCCTCACACGAACTTCCGATTCCGGTTAGAGGAGACCGGCCGTTTTTAATTTTCGTTCCGCTCCTTCCGCTTTTTCTCTTTCCTTTGTTTCCTTCGATCCTCTACCTTTTTTTGCCACTCGATGAGTTTTCTTGCTAGAGGTGGAGTAATAATTGCCGAGATTAAAGCACATACAATAAAGAGAATAACATCTGTTTTTGTCATAACTTATTTAAATAAACCGGATAACCATTTCCCTACCTTTCCTACAGCGCTGGTGGACCCCATTACTGCACCGCTGACCGTTTGCCAAGCAACACCTTTCCAATTAATTTCATCAGAAGTAGCATATTGACCCGAAATACTCAAAGCAGCACTTGCTACGGCTCCTACAATATCCAAAGCAGCCCATACGGGTAAAGCTCTTGTTTGTACGATATTTTCCGACCACCATTCCAGGGAGGATTCCGCTATAGATAATGCAACGGCCAGCGTTCTGCCGTATCTACTTTCCTCGGTATAATGCTGGGCTTCCCAGGTGGTAATCAGATCGGCTATAAGCACCTGAAATTCGGAAACGGACAATTCTCCCTTATAATTAGCTACCGAAGCATCACAAAGTTTAAGTAAACCCTCATACTCAAAACGATCTATCATCCCCGCTTCATAAATCTGGTCTATCTCCTCTCCCAACATCCCCCTCGGATGACTCCGGGTCGGAAGCAAACTCTTTTGATATAGCCGGTCCGGAATACAAAAATCTTTATATTCTTCCAAACCCGCTGTTAAAAACGCTTTTGCCTCCTCATCCATAAGCATTCCGTCTACATACTCCTTTTGGAAATTTGCCAGGTATTGGAGTCCTTCCTCTAACGATAAATTATTGCTCCGGGCAACCATAAAATTATCATTTGCATGGCTTAGCAATTCGTTATGAACTTTTCCGTAAATTTTATAATTTTCAAATTTTTGAAGATTATCCTTCGGAGAGGAGCGATTTTCCTCATTCTTACACGAAAAAAGAACACCGGAAATACACAGGCTTACTAAGGCCATCCTTGTGAGAAAATTCTTTCTCATATCCTACCCGTTTTAAATTAATACTACCATCACCATTCTATCTGCCATTATACCTACAGCATAATTTACTGGAATAAATACCTTCTTGCCTAAAGAAATAGGCTGTTAGCAACATGATATTTCATTTGATGTAATAACACCATTTTATTATATGTATTCGTAGTGCAATATACAAATAATATTTAAATATACAAATTTTTCACACACAAAATACAAATAAATCGATTTTATCCGTGAATTTTAAAAATATTTTTTCCAGCTATCCCGTACCCCGCTTGTGGAGAATGCTCCATCAAAAGGGGGAATAAAACCGGGTGCTATCCAACCGCTTTCTTAAATATCCATTCACTGGCCGGGAAAGCGGTATTGCGGAAGGGCTATCGTAGGCTACCCGAAAATGAACCCCGTTGCTACTCCCCGGGAGGGAGTATAAATGCTCGGTATACCGGAGTTTATGCCGGATTACCTGTTCTTCGCCTCCAAAGATGGGGTAGGTGTCATTAGAAAGCGATTACAGAAATTTCTATAACCTGCCAGCTGACAATAAAGAAAACCGGATTTTTACTGAGCTTCCCTTTTCTTGCTCCGAATGATACAGCATATTATATCAACTGATTATCAATAGTTTATCACTTCAAGGATAGAAAGTTAAAAAATTTACTTGTTTTTTCGCCGAAGATCGAGGTTTTAGCATTCTTTTATTGGTTTCCTTCAAACGGAAGGAAAAAGAGAAAATCAGGCTTCTTTTGCTTCGGAACTCCCGGCTCACCCCGATAAAGTATATCGGTGTTTATTTCGCCGGTTAGCTCTGCAAAATCAGAGATGGATTCATGGATTTTCGGGTTGCCTTTTTGTATCTTGACAAGGGGTGAATCTTGCTTTGCTTTTGAGCCGGGATTTCTGTTTTGCAGCCAAAAGAGAAATTCGGCAGATATGGTTCGGCTTGGCTTTGGCGAAGCCATCTCTTTTTCTCCCTCTGTTAGGTTTACTTTAATGCACGTATATATGAATACGGAAATAAAGTAAAGTTGGTTTTCATTTTGAGATGTAAATAAACTCTCAATTTTGCGGTATGTTCAAGAATAAGTCTTATTTTTGTATTGAATAATATTTTGTTTGTTGATTGGTAAATATGTATACTATGAATAATATAATGGCATTTAATCTTTCAAATCCGGGAGATGTGGCTATACAGATTGCAGCGAGAGTCAAAGCTCGGAGGTTGGAATTGAATTTAACCCAAGAGGGATTGGCAACAAGGGCGGGGGTCAAGTTTGCCACTTATCGCCGATTTGAGCAAACAGGGGAAATTTCTCTGAGAGGATTGCTTCAGATTGGATTTGCCTTGAATGCGCTTTCTGAGTTTGATGCTCTTTTTGCGCAGAAGCAATATCAGTCATTAGATGATGTATTGAATGAGCAAAGTGTTATACGTAAAAGAGGAAAGAAGAATGAATAGTATAAGGCAAATAGAGGTTATTTATAATAACTGGCTGGTAGGTCGATTAGCTCTGACCAAAGAGGGCTTATGTGCATTTGAGTATTCGGCAGAGTGGCTCAATTCAGGGTTTTCCATATCTCCGTTTGAACTACCCTTGCGCAGAGGAGTATTTGTCGCAAAACCCCGTTCGTTTGATGGTGGTTTCGGCGTTTTTGACGACTGCTTACCTGATGGATGGGGATTGCTGATTCTTGACAGGTACTTGCAGCAGAACAGAATCAATCCACGTACATTGTCATTGCTTGACCGCCTTGCGTTGGTCGGTTCGACGGGACGTGGCACATTGGAGTTCCGTCCTGATAGAAGTGTCGGGTCGAAGCAAGAGTATGCAAATTTTGAGAAACTCGCATTGGAAGCAGAGCAGATTCTTGATAGTGACGATTACACCGGAGAAGGTATAGAGGAGTTTCAATACAGAGGGGGTTCGCCTGGTGGGGCTCGTCCCAAAATTTTCACCCGTTATGATGGTAAAGAGTGGTTGGTAAAGTTCCGTGCAAAGAGGGACTCCAAACGCATAGGTAGGGATGAATACCATTACTCATTACTTGCCAAGGAGTGCGGAATAGAGATGCCTGAAACACGGCTTTTCGAGGATAAATATTTCGGTGTCGAGCGTTTTGACCGTACACCAAGCGGCAAATTACACGTGGTTAGCGTTGCCGGACTTATCGGTGCCGATTATCGTATACCCAGTATGGACTATGCACATATCTTTCAGGTGTGCGCCATATTAACTCATAGCGTGGCCGAAATATGGAAGGTATATCGCCTGATGGTGTTCAATTATCTGATAGACAACAAAGACGATCACGCCAAAAACTTTGCCTTCATCTATCGCAACGGCGATTGGCATTTTGCTCCGGCATACGACCTGTTGCCAAGCGATGGAATCAATGGATTCCGTACAACCTCCATCAACGATAGCATAGAACCTACGAAAGAAGATCTCTTTACCGTTGCGGTAAAGGCTGGCTTGAATAAGAAAGAGGTGGTGGAGGTTTTTGAGAGGATGCGGAAAGTTATTCTGAAGTTTAGTGAAATTACATGAACTTTGCAAAAGAGTGACATCAAAGATAAGTTCGCTGGTATTTTTATGGCTGCAGCCAAAAGAGAAAATTGTCTGCCCCGTTTTGTTTTGGCGAAGTCATCTCTTTTTTTCCCTTCGTTAGATTTACTTTAATGGACGTATATATGAATATGATAATAAAGTAAAGGTGGTTTTTGCAGGCTAGAATTAGTTGAATTAATTAGAGATTTTCTTGATCACTATGAATTTTATTACGATATTTGCGTTACGATAATCATGTAACAAGAAAATAGAAATACAATGAAACCAAACAATCCTTTCCTGATTACCGGATATCACAGCCCTGAATTTTTCTGCGACCGTGAGATGGAAACAGCGACTATTCTCGATGCGCTTCACAACGGACGTAATGTAACACTGATTGCCCCACGCCGTATGGGTAAGACAGGCTTGATTCATCATGCCTTTTATCGATGGAAAGAACAGAAGCAGGATATTGTCACGCTCTATATGGACATCTATTCCACCCAGTCATTAGGGGATTTTGTACGCTTGTTTGCCAATACTGTATTGGGGAAATTAGATACTATGCCCCAAAAAGCGTTCAGCCGTATCGGACAATTCATTCGCAGTTGTCGTCCGGTATTTACTTTTGATGAGTTGACAGGTGTCCCTAAAGTAACGATTGATGTTGCTCCTATGGAGGAAGAGAGCACCCTAAAAGAGATATTCGAGTATCTTGGTTCGTCGGAAAAACGGTGTTATATTGCCATTGACGAGTTCCAGCAGATTGCCGAATACCCAGAAAAAGGTGTAGAGGCACTGTTGCGTTCCTATATCCAGTTCCTGCCTCATGTAAACTTTATCTTTGCCGGCAGTAAGCAGCATGTGATGCAGGAAATATTCACGTCATCGAAGAGACCTTTTTACCAAAGTACGCAACTTCTTACTATTGGGGCTATCAATCGAGATGAGTATGCCGGTTTTGCAATAGATCATTTTGCCAAGCATAACTTACAGCTGCCACAGGAGGTTTTCGATGCGATTTATGAAAAATTTGACGGGCATACATGGTACATACAAAGTCTTCTTAACCGCTTGTATGGTTATAACCGGGATGTGGATATGAAGTTGGTGGCATATGCTACAGAGCAGATTGTTTCTGAACTGAGTTATTCATATGCTGATTTATTGAAAGCATATTCAGCCGGACATGTACGCCTGTTAAAAGCCATTGCCCATGAGGGGTGTGTCAAAGAGGTTTTGGCTGGGGATTTTATAAGCAAGCATAAACTTCGTGCAGCGAGTAGTGTAAGTGCCTCTTTGAAAAAAATGCTTGACCATGAATTGGTTTATCAAACTTCTTGCGGTTATATAATATACGACCGCTTTATGGGAGTATGGTTACGGAGGCAGGTGTTCTAAATGTTCGGTAGGATTTCTGTGTCAATATGATGAAAGTTCGGTCAAAAAATGGAGTACTGATATACGAGTTTACATTGTAGATAATTTATGATATGAGAAAATGCTACAAGTACAGAGGAGGAATTGGCTCTTTTGACAAAGTAGGAAGTAGGAAATTCGTTGAGAGAATAGACGAAACGGTACGTCGCAAGGATGCTCTTGCGAGAGAGAAATTCTAGCGGGTTGTATTGTAGCGTCACAGACGGTTGGGTAAGTCCCCGCTTATCAAGAGAGTGCTGTCGGACAATGATGTTTATTTTCTTGCCGCTCACTCAGAAGGACTGCATCAGAGAACAGTGCTTGCCAAAATAATTGCACAGATATT
Organism: uncultured bacterium; assembly: GCA_905216195.1. GTDB lineage: Bacteria > Bacteroidota > Bacteroidia > Bacteroidales > Marinifilaceae > Culturomica. The sequence continues at coordinate 10,970 of CAJMSX010000007.1, read as the reverse complement.
TCCTGATTTTGACAAATGGACATATCCGGATTGGGAGGTGATGTTTCGGGCAGTCAATTCTCCTACAGACAAGCGTTTTACTCTATGTTTGGATGAGTTTCCATGTCTCGTAGAGCAATCTCCTGAACTGCCGTCTGTGTTGCAGAAACGGGTTGAGGAGAAGCAGCTGAAATATAATCTTGTGCTTTGCGGTTCATCCCAGAATATAAATGTATGGTTATTACTCGATTCTACAGCACCTCTCTATGGTCGTACTGATGAAATCATGAGGCATACGCCGATACGTTTAAAAAGTTCTTAACCTGGATGAGATGAATACCATTAAGGAGTATGCCGTATGGGAAGGTGTGCCGCGTTATGGGAAGCTAAGAGAAAACAGAACTTCCCTTAATGATGCCTTATGGCACAATATCCTTTCTGTGCAATGAATGGCTTTCCACCCCCTTGACCAATCTTTCTTACTTCCCTATTTGCCGATGCAAAACCGCTCGAAGATAGTCTTTAGAACCTCTTCATTAGCGACTTCACCGACAATCAGGCCTAAATGGAAATTACATGCTCGGATATCCTGCGAAATAAATTCCCCACTGATACCGGATTCCAGCCCTTCTATCACCCGAAGGATAGCGGTGCGGGCATTTTGAAGGGCTTCGTAATGGCGGACATTGCTGACAATAACATCAGATGCATGTAAAGCATGTAAATGGACCGTATCGGTCAATTCCTGAATCAATAGCTCGATATTGGCTCCTGTACGGGCTGAGATGGGAATGATCTCTTCACCGGAAGTAAAAAGACGGATGGTTTCCTGAGGGGTCAGGAGATCGGCTATCTGGTCGGTTTTGTTGAGCACGATGATCAAACGGGCGGAAGGAGATATTCTGGCTTTTACCTGGCGGTAGTATTCTTCAAACGCTTCCGCACCACGCTCCAGGTCAGTGAGCAGCAGCACTACGCTGGCCTGCCCGATTTTGGCAAAAGTACGTTCTATCCCCAGGGCCTCCACTTCATCTTGGGTAGCGCGTATGCCGGCCGTATCGATAAAACGGAACAGAATGCCATTCAAGTTGATGGTATCTTCAATGAAATCCCGGGTTGTCCCGGCAATGTCCGAAACAATGGCACGTTCCTCACTGAGCAAAGCATTCAGCAATGTACTTTTTCCAACGTTAGTGTTTCCGACGATAGCCACAGGCACCCCGTTTTTGATCACATTGCCCAAAGAAAATGAATGGCACAAACGTCCCAATACCTGCTCGATATAACCGGCAATCCGCCGGAGTTCCGAACGTTCGGCAAATTCCACATCCTCTTCTGAAAAATCAAGTTCCAATTCCAACAAAGAAGTGATATGCAATAATTCCGCCCGCATTTTCTGCAACTCGGCAGAAAAAGTCCCCTTCATCTGATTTAATGCCATGCGATGGGAAGCTGCAGAAGAAGAAGCGATCAGATCAGCTACGGCTTCAGCCTGCGACAGGTCCATCTTCCCGTTTAGAAAAGCACGCTGAGTAAATTCTCCCGGAAGAGCCAGACGAGCTCCTGCCTGAGTCAACAACTGCAGTATATGCTGTTGAATATATACCGACCCGTGGCAAGATATTTCAACCATGTCTTCTCCTGTAAAAGAATGCGGTGCCCGGAAAACGGTGGCCAACACCTCATCCACCAGCTCATCTTCCTCATAGATACGGCCGAAATGTACCGTATTTCCCGCCGCCTCGGACAAAGAATGTTCCGAAGGAGACACGAACAACTTATCGGCAATCGATATGCAATCCTTTCCCGATAACCGGATTAACGCGATAGCACCCACACCGGGAGCAGTCGAAATGGCACAAATCACAGACTCGTCTATCATAAAATTCCATTTTCTACAAAGATAGGGATTTTTACCGAAAAGAGAATAAACCCTCTTTCTTCTGCAGTTAAAGACAAAAAACTATAATGAAAATATTTTATAGTTTTTTAAACAACAATTGTAAACTTATGGCGTACTTTTTGCGTAAGCATGCATAAATTTACATTCGATGAGAGATTTTGAAATTCAAATCTTCCGAATAAAAGAGTTAATAACCACATAAAACTACTTACCATGAAGAAGTTAATTTTTCTATTATTGATGGGAATGTGTTTGATGCCTGTAACCGAAATCTTCGCACAAACACGTACGGAAGTACATACACAAGAACTCACCAAAAAACAAATCCGTCAAATGAAACGGGACCAGAGAAGACACGCACGCAAAGCGATGAACCAGGAAGCATTCAACGCCGCCGTACAGGCCTTGAAAGATAAAAACTGGGTTTTAATGGCCAATACCTTATACGGACCGAGAGGACAGGCCATTCCGGTATCCGACAATACCAACTTTATTCAATTTAAAGAAAATACCGTATACGTACAATTGGCGTTCAACGGGATTGCCGGACCGAATGGATTAGGAGGTATTACGGTCCAGGGAAGTCCTTCCAGCATTACTTCTCAAACGGACAAACACGGAAACATAACCTATTCGTTCTACGTAAACGGAACAGCCCTGACTGCCCAGATTGTTATCAACCTCAGCAACGGAGACAACTACGCACAAGCTACCGTCTATCCGATGATGAATAACAACAACCTGACTTTCTCCGGTATTTTGGTGCCTACCTCTCAATCCAGTATTTTTAAAAGCGGCTTCATTAGCTATTAAGAATAATTCCTATTAAAAATCAAGGCTTATTTCCTCTATCAGAGACCGAACGGATTCTGAAACGGAAGGGAATAAGCCTTTTTCAATTTCTTTCCACCTCAGGGAAAACCAGGAAAGCCAACCCGGAAAAAGAGAAAAGACCGCTCCGGACGAATCCGAAACGGCCTTTGCAATTATAAACAAATCAAACAGCCTTTCAATTTAAGATTTTACCGGCTCCAATTCGACGGTAAAATGCCGCATTATCGGAAATTCCTTCGTAATGCGAAAACCGTGAGTAATCGTTTCCCGGCGATCATAGACGTTCTTCAATGCTGCCGCTACCACATCCATATGGTTGTTCGTATACGTACGGCGCGGAATGGCTAAACGAAGTAATTCCAACCGGGGATAGCGGTTTTCGCGGGTTTGCGGATCACGGTCGGCCAGGATGGCTCCGATCTCTACTCCCCGGATGCCGGCTTCCAGGTATAATTCAATCCCCAGCGTCTGCGCAATAAATTCCTCTTTCGGTACATGCGTCAATACCTTGCGGGCGTCTACGAAAATAGCATGTCCGCCTGCAGGACGCTGATACGGAATGCCGTATTCGTCCAGTTTTGCTCCCAGATAAGCAACTTGGCGTATGCGGGTTTCCAGATATTCGAATTCGGTACCTTCGTCTAATCCCTGTGCCAAAGCATTCATATCCCGTCCGGACATTCCTCCGTAAGTAATAAATCCCTCATTCATGATACAGAACATCTGGCAGCGTTTCCACAATTCCTCGCTTTTAAAAGCTACGAAACCACCCATGTTTACAATGGCGTCCTTTTTGGAAGACATCGTCATGATATCGGCATAAGAGTACATTTCCCGGACAATCTCCTTGATCGTCTTATCGGCATATCCGGGCTCGCGGGTCTTGATAAAATAGGCATTTTCGGCAAAACGGGCCGAATCGAAAAGTAAACGTACCCCGTATTTCCGGCAAAGAGCAGAAACTTCCCGGATATTCTGCATAGATACCGGTTGTCCTCCAGCTGTATTATTCGTCACCGTCAATACGACACAAGGAATTTTGGAAACCGGATATTTCTTCAAAACCGCTTCCAACTTCGCCGGATCCAGATTACCTTTAAAAGGAATTTCCAACTGAGTATCGGCAGCCTCGTCTATGGTACAATCCAGGGCAACTGCTTTTCTGAATTCGATATGTCCCTTCGTCGTATCGAAATGGGAATTTCCGGGCAGGATATCACCCTCTTTAATAAGGGTGGAAAACAACACATTTTCCGCTGCCCGTCCTTGATGAGTAGGCAAAAAATAATCGAATCCCAGGATGTCCCGGATAGCATTTTTCATCTGGTAATAAGAACGGGCTCCGGCATAACTTTCATCTCCCGTCATCAAAGCCGCCCATTGTTTATCACTCATAGCTCCTGTACCCGAGTCGGTCAACAGGTCGATAAACACATAATCACTTTTCAAGCTGAAAAGGTTGTACTTCGCTTCTTTTATCCATCTTTCACGCTCTTCACGCGTACTCCTCTTGATGGTTTCCACCATCTTTATTCTATACGATTCTGCAAATGGCAATTCCATACTATCAAATTTTAAATAAATCGACACGATTATCTGACAAGATGTCAGTCTTTAAAAATAATATAAAGGGAAGAAATGAGTTTTAGAAAATAAACTCATCGCGCTTTTTTATATTGAGAAAAAGCCTTTCGAATGATATTTTGCAGATGTATTGCATACGGTGCAAAAATAAGAAAGAATCCGAAAAAAGAAAATTATTTTTAATAAATTTTAAATTCATTCTCCCCGATTCTAAGTTTATTCGTTCTGGAAACCGGGGTAATGAATTAAAAACAGTATTATTTACGCTTTTTGTTTTTCTTGCCGGGAGTTTTACTATTCTTGGCGGAGCGGGCATGAAATGCCCCGCCTCCCTTCGGGCGTCCTTTCTGATATACAATATTGGCCGTCTGTATTTTTTCTTCATCCAATAATACATCGGAAATTTCCAAAGCCTCAGGTAAGGGGAGGCCGGTGATAGTCTGACCGATCAACTGTTCGATCGCACTGAAATTTTTTTCTTCTTTTTCCGTTACGAAACTGATAGCCGTCCCTTCCTTACCGGCCCGGGCGGTTCTTCCGATCCGGTGTATGTACTCTTCCGGCAAAGAAGGTATATCAAAATTAATCACATGGGAGACGTCCTGTATATCGATTCCCCGGGCGGCTACATCCGAGGCGACCATAATACGGGCTCTACCTTCCCGGAAAGCCCGCAATGCATTCAAACGGGTATTTTGAGCTTTGTTGGAATGAATCACACTTAAAGAATCTTTCCAATAATCCGCCAGTTTATCTACAATCCGGTCGGCATTTTTTTTCGTCTCGGTAAATACCATCACCCTGCTAAAGGTATTCTGATCTTCCAGCAAGGATTTCAACAAATTTATTTTCGTCATGATATTCGGCACATCATACCTCCACTGAGTTACCGAAGCCACCGGCGTAGCCTGAGGAGTCACTTCCACAATAACCGGGGAAATCATAAAATCGCCCGCCAAACGGGTAACGGTCTCCGACATGGTAGCCGAAAAAAGCATCGTTTGATGTTTCTCCGGTATAACTTCCAGAATACTCCGTAATTGTGGAATAAAGCCCAGATCCATCAAGCGGTCGGCTTCGTCAATGACTACGGTTTTTACCTGGGAGGTACGGAGAATCCCGTTCATATAAATGTCCATGAAGCGTCCGGGTGTCGCTACCAGCAGATCCACCCCTTCATATACGGCCTCCTGCTGGGTTCGGATATTGGTTCCTCCGTATATGCCTAAAAAGCGAATGTCCATATAAGGAGTAAGCAATTCGATACTCTCACAGGTCTGAACCACCAATTCCCGGGTAGGAACGATTACGATGGCTCGCGGATACCTTCCCTGGGCATACTGAAGTTTCATCAGTATAGGCATTAAATAAGCCAACGTTTTTCCGGTTCCGGTTTGGGCTATCCCGATCATATCCTTTCCCGAACGGATCACCGGAAAGGCTTGTTCCTGCACGGGAGTAGGGTGTTCAAATCCGGCTTCTTCCAACGCCATCCGTATTTGTTTACTGATATTGAGATTTTCAAATGTCATCATTTTTCCGATAATTAATAAGTAAGGCCTCTCCAAATCCTGACAAAGTTACAAAAAAGAAACGGCTTGCGAAAACGACAAATCCAAGCGGAATACACATCTGTTTCAAATAGTTATAAATCAGATTGTTAATTTAAATCCGCATTGATAAAACATTTTTCTCCACCGATCTCCAAATGTTTTATTTGGTTATTTCGAAATTTAATCATACATTTAGTCCAATGAATAACCATAAAACTTTTGAGATATGACGACAATGACATTCAACGAATTGAGGCAGATCAAAGACCAGTTGCCCACAGGCAGTATGCAGAAAATTGCCGACGAATTAGGTATAGATGTTGAAACCGTTCGGAACTATTTCGGAGGAGATAATTATGAGGAAGGAAAAGCGGTAGGCGTTCATTTTGAACAGGGCCCAAATGGAGGAGTCGTTCAAATCGATGACACAACGATCTTAGAAAAAGCGAAGGAAATGCTAAGAAATTAAAATATTCCGGGGGTTGAAAAAAAAGCTCCCGGATTATTTTTACCGGTTTTTTGTCTATTTTTGCAGCATAAACATTTCCGGAAGCATTCCATGAACAAAATCTTTTTAAAAGCCGGTAAAGATAAATCTCTTTTCAGATACCATCCCTGGGTTTTCTCCGGAGCTATCGCCCGTATGGAAGGACAACCTCAGGAGGGAGAAATCGTCAAAGTATACAATCAGGAAAACCGTTTTCTGGCAGTCGGTCACTATCAGATCGGATCTATAGCCGTGCGGATTCTGAGTTTCAAAGAACAGGAAATCAACTATGATTTCTGGAAAGAAAGAATAAACAGTGCCTGGCAGATGCGACGCGCCCTGGGGTTGACCGATTCCGTATCCAACAATGTATACCGGCTGGTTCATGGAGAAGGGGACGACTTACCCGGGCTGGTTATCGACTATTACGCCGGAGTCGCCGTCGTGCAGTTCCATTCGGTTGGTATGTATCGGGAAAGGGAAGATATTGCCAAAGCCCTGCGCGAAGTGATGGGCGATCGGTTACGGGCCATATACGACAAATCCGAAACTACCCTTCCGTTCAAAGCCGCTATCGAGCCCCGTAACGGCTATTTATACGGAAAATCCGACACTTTTATTGCCCTGGAGAACGGATTGAAATTCAAAGTAGACTGGCTGGAAGGACAAAAAACGGGATTCTTTATCGATCAACGCGAAAACCGCAGCCTATTGGAACGCTACGCCAAGGGGAAACAGGTACTGAATATGTTTTGTTACACCGGAGGATTCTCTTTTTATGCCATGCGGGGAGGAGCCGGTCTGGTACATTCGGTCGACGTATCCGCCCGTGCCATCGAGCTTACCCGGGAAAACGTAGAACTCAATTTTCCCGGAGACCCCCGCCACCACGCTTTTGCCGAAGAAGCTTTCCGGTTTCTGGACCAATCTCAAAATAAATACGACCTGATCGTCCTGGATCCCCCGGCTTTCGCCAAACACCAAAACGTATTGAATAACGCCATACAAGGCTATAAAAAATTAAACCGGAAAGGCATAGAAGTCATACGCCCCGGAGGTATCCTTTTTACATTTTCCTGTTCTCAGGTAATGACCAAAGATCTTTTCCGGCAAACGATATTTACAGCCGCCGCCAATACGGGAAGAAAAGTAAAAATACTTCATCAGCTGACGCAACCTGCCGATCACCCGGTCAACATCTACCATCCCGAAGGAGAATATTTAAAAGGATTGGTTCTCTATGTAGAATGAAACCGGAAAAAACGAAATAACGAAAGGATATAAGCTATACACCCTTGCTCTTACAAAATGAGGCAGGCCCCGAAAGCCTCCCATAGACTGCAGGGGGAAGCAAAAAGGAAGTGGCTGTCTGAAACAGCCCCTTCCTTCTGTTTTTATTCTTCCACCGGTTCGAACTCTTCTTTTCCCACCCCACATAAAGGGCAAACCCAGTCGTCGGGCAAATCTTCAAAAGAAGTTCCCGGTTGAATACCACTATCCGGATCCCCTAAGGCAGGATCATAAATGTAATCGCATACCGTGCAAATGTACTTTTTCATAATTCTTTTTTTAATGTTCCAACAAAAATAGTTTTTTAATATGTATTTCTCTATATCCGGTATTCTTTTTCATACGTAACAGAGCAAAAAAAGATTAAAAAATACCGGATTTACGTCTACCGCTTATTCGGAAAAAACCGGATAAGCACTTGCCTCCCTCTTTATTCCTCATCGGAAATACTGAAATTCCGGTCAGCAAATAATTCGGCCAGTCCCGATATTTGCTTCAGACGCAACAACTCATCTTTATCCATTCCGATATTCCGGCGAATCCATTGATCCGACATGCCCGCTTTGGTCAATTCCGATACAATTTCACTCATCAATTCTACATTGTGTATACCCCGGGCCCGGTTGTGACGAATCGTCGATGCCATACGGTTGGAAATATCTTTTTCAATCACCGTCACCGGAAGCAATCCCTTTTCCCGTTCATAAATCCGTTTAGAGGTTTTCAAAATCAGATACCGGTGAAAGCCATCCACCAATTCGTAAAGATCCTCATCCGCCAGATAATAACATACGCAAGGCATGGTATATCCATCCTCCCAGATAGACAACTCCAGTAACTTCATTTCAGGAGGAGCTACAATGTTCGGATTATAACTGTTCGCCACCACTTTCTCTACAGGTACGGCCAATACTTTATATACCGGACTGATAAATTTTTTCGCACGCTTCATAATAAAGACCGGTATTTCTCCATAATGTTTCTTCTTCTCATCCTCTCCTGTTTATTCGGAGTAAAACCCATGTATTTACATATATGATCGTTTTTAAGTATACAAATACAAATCCGTTTGAAAGTGGGTAATTCCCGGAATTCCGGAAGTTCGATATCATCCAGATATTCCATCCGGACCGGTCTCTTTTCCGTTTTATATCCGCTATGGGTTCCGATATCCAACACTACGCCAGCCTTCTGCAACTTCCGGATCGTTTCTTCCGAAAGGCAACCACCTCTCGTACGCCAGAAATGAACGCTGGCCGACAATTTTTCCAGATAATTGCGCCGAACTTCAGGAGGCAGCGTCTGTAGCAGGAATTGCATATACCCGGCCCAGGTAAAACCGGCAGGTAATTTTACCGATTGCCAGCCTACAGCGGAAGTCCCCCCATAAATAGCCGTAAAATTTACTCCATTCACCCGGTTGATCATTTTACCCCAGGTATCCGGATCGATAATCCGGTATAACTTCAGAGCCGACCGCGCCTGAGAAATAAAAGGACTCGCTACCCGTTGTTTTTCCAGCGGAACGCCCGCCCAATAATATAAGTCGTAAAGCCGGTTGTAACGCCAGCGGAATTTACCGTTTGCCGTCCATACATCCGTGGTCTGCCAATCGTAGATGGGATAAACATTGTATACGGAAGGAGCTAGCTGGCTGATCCATTTCAACCCTTCAAAACATTGCCCCTTATCCCGGGAATAAATGGTCCGCCAACGATTCAGGCTTTCCTGGGTACGGATACCTACGATACAACACGTCCTTTTCGCCTTTTTACGCTCATGCAACCACTGAGCGAATTTCAACTGAAATTCATAATCCCACATCACTTCCTTATAAAAAGGGAAATCCGTGCGGGTATAACAATTCCGGGGCATTTCCCGGACCCACATGCTCCGCATTTCTTCATCCCAGGGACGCCAGTAACTCTGAAACATAGAAGTACAGGTAGGCACTTTAAACGGAACGCAAACCCGGTACACTTCCAAAATATCGGTATTCGAAGCCAGCACCTCGTCTACGTACCGTACCGTCTCCTGATATTGTACTTCATAGTCCATATGAAATACACCCAGCTTGCATTTCAGATTATGCTGCCGGATATACTCAATACAAAGATTCAATAAAACACCACTATCCTTACCTCCTGAAAAAGAAACATATACATTATCGAAAGAGGTAAAGATTTTTTTCAGCCGATCCTGTGTTTGCCAATACACATTCAGAGGTACACTCATTTCATTTTGTATTCCATTTTTACATAAAGCTTCCACGTCTTGACGGGAGAAAAACCGTTTTCCTGAAAAACAGATCCATGACGGACATGCGCAACGGACATGATTTTATAATCTTTACGAAATGCCCGGATTGCTTCACGCAGCATGGCCGTAAGAAAACCGGCGTTGTCCCCCGATACATAATAATTATTAATACTCACACACTCATCTTTGACTTCTACCGGCAAGAAACCGACAACCACCGAACCTTCCAAAGCCACAAACCACACATGCTGCCTGGAAGTTTTAAAAGGATAATTGTTGTTCTGCCGTAAAATACTCGCCCTCATCACCAAAGGGCCTACAAGACTATACAAGCGGGCATCGGTTCCTGCTATCTTTTCTATAGTCATATAAACATATTTATTACGATCTTCTCTGAATATAATTATTTATCAGATTAGCACTTTCGACAAAGATATAAAATATTACATTATTTTAAACTAACTTAAAATCATTCCTTCCTAACAAATTTACCGTACATATACCCGTTTTCGGTTTATTGCGTTAATTTAGACAGACTTAACTCTCTCTTAAATTCGCTGGCTCCCTTCCTTTTTATTTAAAAATACCGATTCTTTTCAAGCCCTCCATCTACCTTTTTCCAAGCTGTAACTATTTATATATGACAAATAAACTCTATTTATGGAAATTAATTAATAAAATTTTATATTGATTGTGTTTTTTTAATATTACCTACGGTCCGAATCTCAGAATTTGCTTAGGGAAGTCTGTTCCCGGACGCCTGTTTTTAACAAATCCGGTCACTTCATCCGGAAATCCAAATGTAATTTATCCTAACCTAAGACGGACCTAAAACGTTAAATCGAGGAATTTGAATACCTAAATCACTCGGCTATGTGTTTCCACAATTCCATGTCCAAAAAAGCCAGGCAGTTGGCTGAACGCTACGGCCGGCGGCTGAATGCCTTAGAGGTCGCAGATGAAACCATACAGGAACAATACCATGTGTCGGCCTTTACGAACCCTGAATACCCGATAGTCACCCAAGCCCCCGAAATTCAGGTTTACCAGTGGGGATTAATACCGTTTTGGACAAAAACCG
>CAJMSX010000006.1 GCA_905216195.1 uncultured bacterium | reverse complement strand
GCTTTTCTTCTTCTTCCTTTTTATTTTCCGAAGCGTAGCATTTATCACTTTTTCAGGATTTTTGAAAGTGAATGTTTGCCCAAGCCGGCTCCTTCATTTTAATTGACTCTTTCTCCTTTATAGGTTCACCTTGTGTAGGTTGCCTCTCTACCATACTATTGTTATAAATTTGCAAAATATCTGAAAGGGGCGCTTGCCTGAGTGCTTTGGTGGTATTTACCAGTGGACGGGTGGTAAGTTTGGATTGATGGCCGTACTTTCTCATAGCTCATTCTCTTTTTACTCTGAATTTATAGTTTGGCTCTATCAACCACCAAAGTTTTGTACGAGTGGTAATTTTTAAGTTGTGAAGAGGAATGTGGATTTATATAGATGTACTCGTCAGATTGTGCGAAGAATTGCTTATCGGAATGTAAAAGTTATCTCCCTGTTCCTGTGATAAATGAGTAAAATTTATATGTAAACTATATATAGGACCTTTTTATTTCCGGTAGAGAGGACTTCTGCACTGGCCTGGTGGACATATAAACGGATGGTTTACCGGAACTGACCATTTATTCCTTCGATTGTATCTAAATTTTTTGTTAAAATTGAAAAGTTAAAAAGTCTGATTTTATGGACATATGCTTACCAGGCATGTATCTATTTTAATTAATTTTTAAGTTAATAATGTGAATTATTATTAATTTGTTACTTTCTCTTTCTTACAACAAAAAAACACGTATTTTATTCTATTTTCTATTTAAGAACGTGTTTATAACATATTTTAATGTAAAAGATAGCTACAAAAGTAAACAAATTAATATAAACACCAAATCTTTGATTAATTTTTTATTATCTAATGTCCGAAAAATATATTTAATATTTTCAGAATTGTAATTTTAACAATTCTCTGAAAATTATTTTCATGTATTATTAACACTTGTTTAATCATTTGTCAATCTGTTATTTAATCGCAGGAGGCAGGTCTCATGCCTGGTAAGCATGTATTAGGCTGGGGTAAATCCCTTATTTCCAGTTATGTATTTGCTACCTGAAGAATTATCTCTCACAAATAGTTCGATCTGTCCGCTTCGGTGGGAAAGGGACAGAAGTATGCACCATCTAAAATAACAGTATCAATCAAATGCAGTGATTTATGAACAAATGTTTAAAAGCGAACACAGGTAGAAAAGCGGTAGTATTACTGCTTTGCTTTTTCGTGACCGTTGCGGGCTTTGCCCGGGATAAGAGCGAAAGAGCCTTGCGAGACAAACAGTCGTCGGAGTGGCCGGAAGAAGTTTCCGTCCCCCAAACTCAGAAAAAAACGATCAAAGGGAAAGTATTCGACGAGAAAGGAGAAACGATTATCGGAGCCAATATTTGGGTAAAAGAATCGACGGTCGGGGTATCGACGGATATCAATGGGGAATACTCCCTGACTTTCGAAGGGAATTATCAGATTCTTGTCGTTTCATTTATCGGTTACAAGACTCAGGAAGTAGTCATCGGCAACCGTACGACTATCGATGTAAAGTTGGAGCCGGATACGGAGAAACTGGACGAAGTCGTGGTGGTGGCTTATGGTTCCCAGAAAAAAGAAAGTGTGATCGGAGCCATTTCTTCCGTAGAAGTGGATCAATTGAAAGTACCGGGAAGTTCGGTATCCAATACGCTGGCGGGACAGTTGGCCGGGGTGGTTTCCGTGCAGCGTTCCGGGGAGCCTGGGAAAGGGTCTAATTTTTATATCCGGGGGATCAGTACTTTTAACTCGGACAGTCAAAAGCCACTGGTGTTGGTCGACGGCATCGAGCGGGACTTGGACCTGGTAGACCCGGAGGATATCGCTACGTTTTCCATATTGAAGGATGCCACGGCGACGGCGGTATACGGCGTACGGGGAGCTAACGGGGTGATTTTGGTGACCACCCGCAAAGGAACGGATGGAAAGCCGCAGATCAACGTACGCTCGGAAGCTGGCTTAACAGGACCGAATAATATGCCCAAAATGGTGGATGCCGTACAGTGGGCCCAACTTTACAACGAGGCGGTAGGTCACCCGTTTTATTCCGACGAAGTAATTCAGAAATACGCAGATCACAGTGATCCCGATTTGTATCCCAACGTAAATTGGCTGGACGCTTTGTACAAAAACTTCGCCTCCAATCAGCGGGTGAATGCCAACGTTTCGGGAGGAGGAAGTATCGCCCGCTATTATGTGGCCGGTTCTTACTACAATGAAGGTTCTATTTTCAGAGAAGATAAATCGAATGACTATACTTCTTCGATCAATTATAACAAGATCAATTTCCGGGTGAATCTGGATGTCAACCTGACACAAAGTACCATCTTAAATATCAATCTGGCGAATGTATATGAAAAGAAATATAGTCCGGGAGCTTCTTTGGACGACATTTGGTATTATGCTTTCGCCACTTCTCCCAATGCCATTCCGGTGCGTTATTCCGACGGAACTTTTTCTGCTCCGGGGAGTTCGGGATCCAATCCTTATAACTTGCTGACTCAATCCGGGTATACGGAGGAGTATTGGAACTCGGCCCAGTCGTTGATCGGTTTGACTCAGGATCTCGGACAATTGGTAACTCCGGGTTTACAGGCCAATGTAAAACTTTCCTGGGATGCTTATCACAATAATAAAGAAATCCGTAAAAAAGATGTCAACCAGTATTTCGCCACCGGAAGAAACGAAGACGGCAGCCTGAGTTATCAGGAGATCATCAAGGGTTCCGAATCTTTGAGTTACGAAAACCGGACCGGAGGTTATAAAACCACTTATCTGGAGGCTTCGCTGACCTACAACCGGACCTTCGGCAAACATCGTGTAGGGGCTTTATTCCTTTATAATCAGAAAAAGAAAACCTTCACGAGCGCCGGTAATATGCTGGCCAGTTTACCTTACAAGAACATGGGGTTGGCCGGGCGTTTGACTTACTCTTACAATGACCGTTATTTCATAGAAGGGAACGTGGGGTATAACGGATCGGAAAATTTCAGCCCGGGTAATCGTTTCGGCGTATTTCCCGCGGTGGCCGTGGGGTGGATGGTATCTAACGAGAAATTTTTCCAACCGCTTACTTCCATCATCGATGTATTGAAATTAAAAGCTTCGTACGGTCTCGTCGGTAACGATCAGATCGGCGGGGGCAGGCGGTTCATTTATGAGGCTACGGTTCAAAGTGAATTACCCGGTTATATCTGGGGTTCTACCGGTAATATGGGAGGAGGCGGAATACGCATGGGAGAAGTTGCGAATCCCAATGTAGGCTGGGAAGAAGCTAAAAAATTGAATCTCGGTTTCGAGCTATCTTTATTCCGGGTCCTGAAAATCCAGGGAGATTATTTTAAGGAAAAACGTAGCGGTATTTTTATGCAAAGAGCCTCTTTGCCGGGAATTGTCGGTTTGAGCAAAGTGCCTTGGGTTAATGTGGGTAAAATGAATAATCAGGGGTTCGACGGTTCGGTTGAATACTCTCAGCAGATCGGCGAAGTGCAATTGACGGCGAGAGGGAATTTTACCTTTGCCCGGAGTGAAATTATAGATAATGACGAGCCCGATTGGAAGTACAAATACCAAAACCGGATCGGCAAGCCCTATGGACAAAGTTTCGGTCTCCGCGCCCTGGGATTGTTCCAGAGTGAAGAAGAGATCCGCAACAGCCCCGAACAGAGTTTCGGACCGGTACGGGTCGGCGATATCAAATACCAGGATATCAACGGTGACGGAAAAATCGATGCAAACGACGAAGTAGCGATCGGATATCCTTCCTTGCCGGAAATCAACTATGGCTTCGGGGCGACGGCTTCCTGGAAAGGCATTGACCTGAATGTTTTTTTCCAGGGAGTGGACCATACCTCTTTCTTTATCGGAGGAGATGCTATATACGGTTTTAGTAGCGGTAACCTGGGGCGCGCTGCTATCAACGAGGATGTTTACAAACATCGCTGGACGGAAGAAAATCCGGATCCCAGAGCCCTTTATCCGCGGATGTCGGCCGATAATAATCCCAATAATAACCGGAATTCGACCTGGCGTATGCGCTCCGGAAGCTTCCTGAGACTGAAAACCGCAGAGATCGGTTATTCCATGCCGAAGAAAATATTGGATAAAACGTTTATTACTTCTTTACGGTTTTATATATCCGGACAAAATTTGTTGACTTTCAGTGATTTCGATCTCTGGGATCCGGAATTGAATTCGGCAAATGGAGCTAAATACCCTTTGTCCAGGGCTTTCACGTTCGGAATCAGTATTAATTTATAATTTTAAATAAGAAAAGTATGAAATTCAAGAATAAAACCCTGTGGTTATTCCTGACGGGAATTCTCCTGCTTGCTGTTTCCTGTGAGGATTACCTGGATAAACAGGAGGACGAGGCGATGACCTTTGATAAAATCTGGACCAAACGGGCGACTACCTTACAATATTTTTACAACGTATGGGGATTTATGCCTACCGAATCGGATTGGGTGGATGGAAATGCCTGGATCGGGGCTTCCGACGAGGCTACCTGTACCTATAACCGGCCTTATCGTTATATCAATAACGGTTCCTGGGGACCTTCTACGGTGCCCTATGATCGCTACGGCCATTATTATCAAGCCATTCGGGAGGCCAATATATTTATCCAGAATATCGATAACTGTACGGCCAAAGACGTAAACGAGAGGGAGAAAAAATTGTGGAAAACTCAGGCTCGTTTTGCCAGAGCTTACTACAATTGGTTGCTGATGCGGATATACGGACCTATCATTTTGGTAAAGGACGAATTGATCGATTTCAATCAATCTATGGGAGCTTTGCAACGGCCCCGGAACACCTGGAAAGAATGTGTGGAATATGTGTGTACGGAGTTGGAGGAATGTGCTAAAGACTTGCCGTTGAGTCCGGCGACCAAGGACGATTACGGGATGCCCACCAAAGGGGTGTGTTATGCCGTTATCGGCCGTTTGAAATTATATGCCGCCCGTCCGTTATTCAATGGAAATCCCTTGTATAGAAATGTAAAGAATCCGGACGGAACGTCTCTTTTCCCGGTAAATTACGATAAAGAACTGTGGAAGGCGGCGGCTGATGCAAATTACGAAGTAATCAAACTGGGACAATATGAGTTGTATGATGTCGGGGAGCCTCTAGAATCCTATCGGGGAATCGGAATGGAATTGTGGAATTCCGAAATTATTTTCACCCGCTGGGAAGGAGGGTATTACAATCGGGTGCATTGTACGCCTCGCGTAATCGGTGGAACGGCTTACGGCGGTATAGGACCTACCCAACAACAGGTGGATGCTTATGCTATGGCTAACGGACGCTATCCGATTACCGGTTATAATGCCGACGGCTCTCCTGTGATCGATGCGGCTTCCGGCTATGTAGAGAACGGTACCTCCGATTTTGTAAATCCGATACACGGTTACGGAGTTCCGGCCGGTGCAAACCGGAATATGTTTAAAAATCGCGAACCCCGTTTTTATGCGACTGTCTTTTGGAGTTCCGATTGGTGGGGATATGGTGGCAACTGGAAGAATCCGGTATTCGGTTTTAACGGTAATTCAGGTCCCGGTGCGAGCCATGATTATCCGAAATCGGGGTATATGTGCCATCGTTTTTACGACCATACTAAAAATACCAATGCCGGATATTGGGGGGATCTCACTTATCCGATCTACCGTCTGGCGGAAACTTACCTGAATTATGCCGAGGCTTTGAATGAGTACTACGGTCCCGGACATGCCGATATCCTCATCTATATCAATAAAATCCGGAAACGGGCTGGAGTACCGGATCTGGAAACCGTTTATCCGGAATGTACCGGTGATCAGGCTTTGATGCGGGAATTGATCCGAAGGGAAAGACGGGTGGAACTGGCTTTCGAAGGGCATCGCTATTTCGATACCCGGACCTGGATGATTGCCGAGAAAACCGATGGCGGTAAGATGTGGGGAATGAACACCAGTGCGGTTTGTCCGGATGTGAATACCACTCCGGAGGAATTCTGGCAAAGGACGGTTTTCGAAACCCGGATATTTCATCCCCAACATTATCTGTATCCTTTCTCCCAGCGGGAGTTAGACCGGAATAAATTGCTTACGCAGAATTACGGATGGTAGACTTATTTCCGAAACGATTAAATGATAGTATTATGAAATTATATAAAATAATTACAGGTATATTATTCCTGACCGGTATAGCGGCGTGTACGGACAACCGGGAGGAATATATGGAGCCTTTCAGTACGGTCTTATACATTACAAACAGCGGAGAATCGGATGTTACTCTGTATAAGACGGGAGAATCCACTCTGTATGTCATGGGAATATATAAAGCCGGGGCTTCCAACGATAGCCAAGCCTCTGCTGAAGTGAATGTGATGGATGCGGCTAACCTGCAACTGTATAATGCCGAAAAGGGTACTTCCTATCAGTTGTTGCCGCAAAATTGTTATACCGTTTCCGGAAACCGGGTAGAATTTCAGCCGGGAGAGAACAATCAATACTTACAGATTACATTTCTTACGGAAACTATCGCTCAGTTACCGGATTTGGCAAATTCGGAATATGTATTGCCTATGGTGCTTTCTTCTACCGATACGGTCAATCCGGATAAGGCCACGGCTGTGTTAAAACCCCGGATCGTCAATGCTACGATCAGTTTGGGGAACCGGGGCGTAGACGAACTGACGATTCCTTCCGGCGGGGAAAAAATTACCAAAACCGGGGAGATCCTCGTTTCTGCCGATTTTGAGAATAAATGGGATATCAGTCTGAATATTACCAATAACGACGCTTTGGTGGAAGCGTATAATCAAAGTCATGGCACCGCTTTTCTGGCGCTTCCTTCGGATGCCTACACCCTCGAACCGGTGGACCCCGTGCTGGAATCCGGCAAGCAAACCTTACGAGTTCACTATAATATCGATAAATCCAAGCTTGAGCTCGGTTCCAACTATTTGTTGCCGGTACAGTTATCGGGAGTATCTAAATTTGAAATCAATCCGGAGCGGGCTATCCAATACATTGCGATCGAATATGTCGATCCGCTGATACCTCAATCCAAGTGGGAAATCAGTGATTTCCGGGATTATCAGGAAGGTGACGGAGACGGTCCCGGCGCTCTGATCGACGATGATGTGAATACCTACTGGCATGCCAATTGGAGCAATGGATCTCAACTTCCCACCTGGATTACCGTGAAGTTGACCGATATGACGAAAACGGCTACCATCAGTCAGGTGGAGTTATACGCCCGCCAAAATAATGCGACAGGTCCGAAAACCGTGGAAATTTTGACCAGTATGGACGGAAAAACGTTTACTTTGTTCGGAACTCTGAACTTCCAGGCGATTACGACCGTACAGAAGGTCATAGGCGCTAAGCCCGTACAAGCCCGTTATGTGAAGATGAATATTACGGAGAAAAATAACGATAGTGTAGCTATGGGAGAAATGTATATACGCGGGACCGTCGAGTAGCGGCCGGTATTGAATTTTATAAAGGAGCGTTATGGAAGAGGAGACTTGACCGTAAGGCTCCTTTTAATTTTAAAATAGATAGATATGATACGATGTATGTTAAGGACATTTTTATTTTTGTCTGTGCTCTGTGCGGGTTGTAAGGACGACGATATCGAAGGAGATCCTTTTCTGAATGTGGAAGAAACCCTTTTGCAGTTCGATGAAAAAAGCCAGCAAACAGAAGTAAAAGTGAGTACCAATATCGAGGATTGGAAAGTGGTTTCGCATGAGCCCTGGTGTGTGGTGGCCCGGTCGATGACCTCAGCGGGAAGTTTCAGGCTGTATGTGGAAGAAAATAAGGAAACGCACTCCCGTAACACTTCCGTTTTTGTGGAAGGAGGGACATTCCGGCATGAAATTCAGGTAGAACAACTGGGAGCTGCACCCGGCATTCTGCTCACTCAGGATTCTTTATGGATAGAAGCTGCCGGAGCGGTCCGGCAGGTGAAGGCGACGGCCAATATTACTTATGAAGTGATCCTGCCGGAAAACGGATGGATACGCGAGGTTCCCCGGGGACGGGTAAGTACCGATACCTATATTTTTGATATTGCCGAAAATTCCCGTTACGAAGATCGGTTCGACACAATTGTTTTTCGTTCTACCGATCCTGTTGCTCCCGAACTGGAAGTAAAACTTCCGGTGATGCAAAAGGCGAAACAATCTTCTCCCGGAGAAGTGGACGTAGAAGGAGACATGAAGGTCTTACCGACCGGCGGACAGGCCAATCAATACCAGCCGGGTCAGAATATAGAGAATACCTGGGACGGGAAATTCAGTGCAGACGGCGGTAATCCCTACCATTCTCCCTGGAGTCCCCCTGCCGGCCAGGGTACGGTATTTCCCGTCGTCCTGGAATATTTTTTCGATGGAAATGCCGCTTTACCCGACCGGATCGATTATTTCATTTATTATACCCGTTCCGGAAACGGAAATTTCGGAGAACTCGAAGTGTGGGTTTCTACGGAAGAAAACCCCGATTATACCAAATACGGAGATTATGATTTCGGGATGAAAAACAGCCCTACGAAAATTATTTTTGCTGACGGGCTCATCCATCCGAAAAAAGTCAAATTTGTGGTAAAAAGCGGTGCCGGAGGTTTTGCCAGTTGCGATGAGATGGAATTTTATGTCCGGAAAGGGGAAGGAACTTTGGAACAACAGTTACTGACCGTATTTACGGATGTGAGTTGCTCCCAGTTGAAAGCGGGAGTTACTGAGGCTCAAATCTATGCTCTGCCGGGTTATTTTTCAGAGATTGCCTTGAAAATGAAGCGGGGGGAATATGAGCGGGAGTTTCGTATTCACGATTATCCTCCATACAGTGTGTCGGAGTATTGGGCGGGAAAACTCTTAACCAAGAAATACGGTATCCTGGATAATACCACCGGAATTTTTGCGAAAGCAGGAGAGGAGATCCTTGTTCTCGTCGGGGATACCCACGGTCAGAATATTTCATTGATGAGTATCGCGGACGGGAGTGTTGCTGGCGACAGTTATTTCCTCACGGAAGGGGTGAATAAAATCCGGATACGGAATACCGGACTTTTATACGTGATGTATCATACCGATCTGTCTTCCCCGAAGGCCTTGCCGATACGGATTCACATCCCCATGGGCAGCGGTACGGTAAACGGTTACTTCGATCTCCAGGAACACAAGACCGATGAAAAGTATGCCGAATTGCTCGCTAAAGCCACTTATCCTTATTTTTCGATTAAAGGCCGGAGTATTATGATGACTTTTCATACGAATCGTCTGCGTCAGTATGTGGAACGTTCCATTTTACCGACGGTGGACATGTGGGATAAGGTGGTCGATTGGCAGCTCGGTTTAATGGGCATCGAAAATGTACGCGGGAAAGAGTGGAATAACCGCTTGTTCGCCAGTTCTTTCGAGGGAGAAGGTTATATGTGGGCCGACGATTATCGGACAGGTTTCAATGAAAATACCCTGTATAAGATCTTAGTACCGGAAACCATGATGGCCGATAAGGACAATATGTGGGGCCCGGCGCATGAAATCGGCCATTGTAACCAGTTCGCCATCAATTGGCCGGGATGTACGGAGTCTTCCAATAATTTATTTTCGAATTACGTCATTTACAAATTCGGAAAATTTTGTTCCCGGGGCAGTGCCCTTTCGGAATTAAATCATTACCGGGTAGTCCAGAATCAGCCTTTCACACTCATCAGCGGTGCGACCCACCAGGGGGAAAATACGGAGTTACATATGCGGATGAACTGGCAGTTGTTCGTTTATTTTCACCGTATACTGGGTGACGAACAATTCTGGCCCCGTCTTTTCCGGCTGTTGCGCCGGAATCCTCCGGTAGAAAAAAATCCCGGTTGGTCGCAGTTGAATTTTGTAGAGCAGGCTTGTGAGGCGGCCCAGCTGGATCTGACGGAATTTTTCGAACTGTGGGGTTTTTTCGTACCCGTCAATCAGGTGAATTATGAACAATACGGCAACTGGACGCTGGATGTAACCCCGCAAATGATTGCCGAAACCAAAGCCCGCATTGCAACCCGGGGCTACCGCAAGCCGTCGCATGCGATTCAGTATATCGAAGACCGGAAACAGAACGATCCGGGCAATAGCGATCAGGTGGGGGATGTCGGTCATTGGACTCAATTCCGGGATAATGTCAGGATTACGAAAACGGTGACCTATACTTTGTCGGGATCGACTTTCCGAATCGGAAACGGAGAAGAAGCAGTAGCTTTTGAACTTCGGGATGCCGGTGATCAATTGATCTGGTTTTCTAATTTCAAGGAATTCGCGGTTTCTTCTTCCGTTTTGGATAAAATGAGTAAAGTCTACGCCGTTCAGGCCAACGGGGAGCGAATTCCCGTTGTTCCCGCAAGCTAAAAGGCGGCCGGATCGTGCCGAAAGTACCGGATCTTTTCCGGTCTTTCGGTCGGTCCATTGAGGCTGGCTCAGCCGGATAAAATGAAACCGGACCTCGTGCTGAGATCCGGTTTCTTGCAGCGGAGGTTTTCTCTCCTTGTTTGGGGAAAATTCCGTATTGATAAGCCGGGGTAACCGGTCATTTTATTTTTTGCTGATGGGGATCCAGTTCGGAAATTTTTTTCTTCAGACTGTCTGCGCTGATCGGTTTGGGCAGACAGCCGTCGAATCCGCTGGAAAGTATCCGTCGCATATCTTCCGGAGAAGCGAAGGCCGTTACGGCCACGATCGGTATGTCGGCGGATAATTGACGGATAGCGGCTGTTGCTTCATACCCGTCCATTTCCGGCATTTTGATATCCATCAAAATGAGGTGAGGACGATTGGCTTTGAACATTTCTACGGCTTCCCGTCCGTTCCAGGCGTGAAGGAGGGTGTAATGCTTTTGAAGCATAACCTCGAAAAGTCTGTAGTTAGCCGCATCGTCTTCGGCGATCAAAAGGGTGGTCTTGGCGGCATTCTCTCCGGAAATCAGGGGCTTTTTCTCTTCGGTTTTTTCGGCGGGAGCGGAGGTCGTGATACATCCGGCGGGTAGGAGGAACCAGAAAGTCGAGCCTGTCCCTTCCACGGAGGAAACGCCGATTTCGCCTCCCAATCGCTCGATAATGCTTTTACTGATTGCCAGTCCCAGTCCGGTTCCTTTGACTTTTGCATCGAGTTTGACAAAACGTTCGAATACATGGGCAGTCTTATCGGAAGGTATGCCGCAGCCGGTATCTTCTACATAGAAATACCAACGGCCGTCCGCCTGTTTGCGGTAGCCGAAATGGATGTGTCCCTGCCCGGTAAACTTTGCTGCGTTATTGATAAAGTTGTGCAATACCTGCAATAGACGTCCCCGGTCGGTATGAATCTGACAGCCCGGCTGGCGATCTTTGCAGGCTACTTCTATGGCCGGATCGGATATTTTCATGCGGGCGGTTTGTTCGAGTTCACACATGACTTGATTCAGGTCGTGGTCGGCAAAGGAGAATTCCAGGGTTCCGGCTTCTATTTTCGACAAGTCGAGAATATCTCCTACAAGTTGTAGCAGCAGGGCGTTGCTGTTCCGGATGATGCTGAGGTATTCTTTTTTTTCTTCTTCTTCTGCGGCATCGGCGAGTAGTTCCGAGAAGCCCACGATAGCATTCAGAGGCGTTCGTATCTCATGGCTCATATTGGCCAGAAAGGCGCTTTTAAGTGTGTTGCTGCGCTCGGCCTGCTCTTTGGCTTCGCGGAGGGACTCTTCCATCCTTTTTTGGGCGGTGATCACCCGGGCCGAACCGATTAACTGCAGGGGTTCGCCTTCGGGCCCGTATTTAGGTATACTGCTCTGGGTTTCCAGCCATTCATATTCCCGCTCGTTATACCAATGAACGAGATATACTTCATGATATTCGGATATACGCCCCGCAAGCAGGTCATTGAACTGCCCGATCGCATGTTCCTGATAATCGGGATGTATCTGGGAAAAGAAGGTTTCGAACGTCACGGTGTATTCCCCTTTTTCGTTGGGTCCCGCCGCATTTTCAGGATGATAAGCCTCATAATCACAGGAAAAGATGCCTCTTTTCAGGTCTCCACACCAGGGAATCACCTGGGCGATGTTCAACGCAGACGAGAGCAGGACATTTTTAATATCCAGTTCTTCTTTCGCTTGCAACAAGGCCCGTTCCGTTTCTTTTTGCTCGGTGATCCGTTGAGCCGAGCCGACCAGAGCGACAGGTTTCCCGGCCGCATCGCAGTGTGCGATACTACATTGTATCTGCACCCACTCCCATTGTTGTTCGTTAAACCAATGCACCCGGTAAGTTTCATGGAATTCCGTCCGTTTGCCTTCTTTTAATTCTGCGATCATATGGATAGCTTCCTGCCGGTAATCCGGATGAATACCTGCAAAATAGTTATCCATCGGAACGACGTAACAGCCGTGTTCGTCGGGTTCCGTCGCATAATCCGGATGATAGGCGTTATAGTCGCAATAGAAAATGTTTTTTTCAATATCGCATCCCCAGGGGATTACCTTGGCGAGGCTCAGCGCCGAAGATAGCGACATATTCTTGCGTGCCAGTTCGTCTTTCGTATGCAGCAGCGATGCCTGCGTTTCTTTCAGCTCGGACACGTCCAGAGCACTGGCCAGAATTAATTTTTCGGTTCCGAAAGAGAAGAGGGTCCGGCTAACGATGAAGGTGTGTTCCTTTCCGTCTCTTACGATATATTTCTCGATTCCCTGATACTGTTTTTCTTTGCTTCGGGCCAGCCGGCGGTCGAGTTGCTGGATCTGGAGCGCTTTGTCCTTTGGCATAAACAGTTCTTCCGTTCCCCCGATCATTTCTCCGGCCCGGCGTCCGAACAATTCCGCTTTTTTACTCCAGTAGACATAACGTTCTGTATCCATGTTCTTGACTGAAATGGGAATGGCGATGTTGTCCAGCACTTCGGTAAAGAAATAATGCAGATGTTCCGATTCCATTCTGGCGACTGAGTCTTCGTGGAGGATGCGGATGTCGGCCAATACGTATCCGCTTTCCAGATAGGAAATCATTACCTCATAATAACGCATTTTGCCGCTTTTGTTTCCCGGATGCCGGAAAACAAAACGGTGGGGTTTACCGGTATGTATCACCTGGTGGAAACATTCTATTTCGATACCGAAAACTTGTTTCAATTGCTCATCCGTTAAACGACGGCCTGTAAAATCTTCCGGCCTGCCGGATATCAATTCTGTCTCCGGATGCAGGATATCCAGTATGGTCGCATCCTGATCATAAAGGATAAACATGTCGGGAATAGCATGGAGCGCCTGGCCGCTTAGACCGGATATGGTAGGATAATTATTATTGCTCATGATTGGTACATTTATTTTCCCTGGGTGTTCAGCGGGATTTTTACGGTGAACCGGGAACCTTTTCCCGGTTGGGAGGAAACGGTAATCTGGCCCTGCATTCCTTCTACGATGGTTTTGCAGACCGAAAGGCCCAGTCCGGCACCCTGCTTAAAAGTATCTATTTTATAGAAGCGGTCGAATATTTTTTCGATTTCCTGTGGGGAAATACCCGGTCCGGTATCCGCTACGAACAGCCGGACGCTGTCGCCCTTTCCGCTAAGTGTGCATCCCAGGTCGATGTGTCCTTTTGTCGTAAATTTTACGGCATTGCCGATCAGGTTTTCCATCACCTGGCGCAAGCGCAGGGCATCGGTATAAATCCGGATATCGTCCGGGGGCAGCAACAGCTGGAATTTTACTCCTTCGGGCATTCTTTCGGCATATTTTTCATAAATATCGGAAAGAATATGTCGGAGCGAATGATTGGTAAAGCAGTATTCCATAGACCCGGTCTCTATGCGGGAAAGGTCGAGGATATCCGTAACCAAAGTGATCAGATATTCGCAATTCCTGCTGATTAAAACCGCATATTCTTTAGCTTCCTCCGCGCCAGGGTCGATTTCTCCTCCGGTGAGCAGGTTGGAAAATCCCACGATGGCGTTTAGGGGGGTACGGATTTCGTGGCTCATATTGGCCAGAAAAGCCGATTTGAGTCTTTCGCTCTCCTGCGCCTTATCGCGGGCTCTGCGAAGGTTTTCTTCGGTAGTTTTATGATCTTGGATGCTCTGACAGACTCCTACGACACGGTAGGGTGAACCGTCGCCGGTACGACTGAGATACATCGATTGTGCCGAAAACCATTCCCAGCTTCCGTCTCCCCGCATCAACCGGTAAAAAAAGGTGTCTTGTATCTCCTGATTGGAGAGTTGCAGGCGAAGTGCTTCCGAGAGCAGCGTCCGGTCTTCGGGATGTACCCGGGCGAAAAATTCTTCCTGGGTGATCATACAATCTCCGGCAGGAATGCCCAGATAGGAAAACCAGTGAGTATCGATCAGCATCTTATTGCGATCCATATCATAGAACCAGGGAAAAATTTTGGTGCGTGCCAGTATCATGCTCAGGATATGTTCGCGGGTGATTTCATACATAATATTCCGGAATGCGAACAGGCAATTTTCACCTCCCAGCCGCGTCAGGCTGCCGTTGGCGAAGAATTGTACGTTTGTGAGCTTACACCTCACGACCGTACCGGCCGGCAGTTTGATTTGAGCGGTTTCGGGATCCTTCAGGCGCTTTAGGAGTTCTTTCAATATATCGTTTTCGTTATTCACCAGCGAGAGTAATCTGAAAAAGTTCTGCCCTGCCGCATCTCCGTTCAGGTGCAAGTCTTGGCGAGCCAGCATATTGCTGCGGTAGATCGTCCCGTCAGGAAGAAAAAAAATGGCGCTGGTTTGCATCGCTTCCAGCAGAAGATCGGAGCAGTCGCAGGATTCCGTACCCTGACATAGGTCAGGGCCGTCAGCCTTATCTGAGGTGTTTTTTTTCGGATTTTTGGTTGGGGCACACATATACGGGATGGTTTATTGGTTTCGGCTTTTACGGTACACGGATTCGTATAAAGTTATTTTATGGGTGCGAAGATAATCTATAAACTGTATTTAGGATAAAATCGGTCAATTATTGCCAGATATTGGTGAAGTTAGGAAGGGGTGGCGGTTCAAAAATGATTATTTTTGCAACTGAATCATATAGGACAATGAGCAGAGAAGCTGAAACGGATATAGCTGGGGCGGGGCAGCCGGATTTTCGTATTTGTACGGAACTGGCTGATTTTCCAGGGGCGGAGTGTCCCGTCTATATTCGGGAAGGGCTGGGAGGGGTGTGCTTGTCGGGGCATGCATCGATACAGGTATTTGACACCAAATTCAAAATCGTGCCGGGTATGGTTCTCACCTTGCTTCCCTGGCAGCTCGTCTCCCTCAAAGAGATCAGCTCCGATTTTCGTATGACCTTTTTCCGGATCTCTCAGACGATGTTTCTCGACGTCTTGAGCGGATTGTGGAGGCTGCGCCCGGGATTTTTTTTCTACATGCGCCGGCATATTGTATATGAACCGGAAGAAGGCAATATCCGGCGTTTCCTGAATTATTGCGATTTATTGGCCTATTGGGACAAGAATTCGCCTCCCAACTGCCGGCGTGAGACCATCATTCAATTTTTGAGACCCTATTATTGGACCGTTTACTCGGTTTATATCAACGATCCCGCGGAACAAAAAGCCCGGTATTCGCATAAAGAGGAGATAGCCTTTAAATTTATGCATTATATTATTGAGGAGCATTCTCCCGATAAAGACGTGGCCTATTATGCGAGAAAACTCAATATTTCTCCCAAGTCCCTTACCAATACAATCCGGAGTATCAGCAGTAAGTCTGCCCGGGAATGGATCGTATATTACACGATTTTTGAAATCAAGTCGCTGCTCAGGGACTCCTCTTTGGATATAAAATCCATAGCCGCCCGCACTCATTTCCCCGATCAGGCGATGTTGAGCCGCTATTTTCGCCGCTATACAGGTATGTCTCCTTCCAAATACCGGGAGAGTTTCTTTTTCTGATAGAAGTTTCCGACCTGAAAAAGACAGGCTGCTTCTTTTTAGCTACCGATGCTGAAAAAGAAGATGGAATCCTTATTTTTAATTTTTTTAGGAGATTGGTGTAACTTTTTGCCGGCTGGACTGTCTTGTAAATACAATGAAGATGGAAGAATTTAGAAAAAAGATACTGCCTTTACGGGATAAATTGTTTCGATTGGCTTTGCGGATTACCCGGAGACCGGAAGATGCCGAGGATGCCGTACAAGAGGTAATGCTCCGGATGTGGGATAGGAGAAAGGAGTGGGGGAGAATAGAAAATCAGGAGGCTTATTGTTGCAGAATGGTACGGAATATTTCTTTGGGAAAAATCAGCATGAAGGATCACGGCAATGAATCTCTGGAGGACCACGGGGAGTTGAGGACGGAGGGAGACCGACCGGATGAGAGGACGGAAAGAGATGATTGTTTGAAATTACTGCACGAATTGATCGGCCGCTTGTCCGAGAAGCAGAGAACGGTTGTACAGTTGAGAGATATCGAGGGGATGAGTTACCGGGAAATTGCGGATTGTCTGGCCATTTCCGAGGAACAGGTGAAAATAACGCTATTCCGGGCGAGAAAAGAAATCAGGGAGTTGTTTTTAAAAATTGACGGTTATGGATTACAAAAACATTGAAAAATTATTGGAAAAATATTGGGCCTGCGAGACTACGGCAGAAGAGGAAGAACGCTTACGGCTTTTTTATGCCGAAAAAAGAAAAGATTTACCGGAGTCTTTAGCCCGGTACGAATCTCTGTTTACCTTTCAAGCGGAAGAAAGAAAGAAGGGGTTGAACGAAATATTCGATTGGAAAATAACCCAACGGATCAAGGAAAAACAGGAAAAATCAAAAAGACGGTTAAAGCTTGGCATGCGTTGGGCAGCCCTGCTCTTGCTATTTATAGGTATGGGGCAAGTCATCCGGCATATGGAAAGGGTACAACACACTCCCTCGGCGGATACTTTCCAGAATCCGCAGGAGGCTTTGGCCCAGGTAGAAAAAACGCTGATGCTCGTTTCGGATAAACTGAATCAGGTGCAGCAAAAAGCCGGACAAAACCTGGAGAGAACCGAAATTTTAGTGAAATATATCAAGTAAAAACTTTTAAAGAAGAAGCAATGAAAAAGATCGTATTGTTAGTTGTGGCGATAGGCCTGGGGTTGGGCGGTTTCGCACAGAATTTTGTAGAAGAATTTGAAAAGCGCTATGCCGATGAGGAAAATTTCACTACGGTGAATATTTCTGCCAAGATGTTCAAATTGATTGCTGCCGTGGCTGAGGTAAGTGCGGAGCAGAAAGGACAATTAAAAGTGGAAATCGATGGTGAAGAGGCGGATTTATTCCAGACCATCTCCAAACTGACCGGGATGAAAGTATTGTCGGCAAAAAAAGATGGAGAGAAATATTATGAAGCGGCGGTTGCAGCCCTTTCGAAAAACCGGTCGGCTTACGAAGAACTGATGAGTGTAAAAGAAGGAAAAGAATGGGTGCGGGGTTATGTCCGGGAAGAAAACGGAAGAATTCCCGAATTGGTTATGGTTATTTGGAAACCGAAGGAATTCACTTTGATCGGCTTTACCGGGGATATCGACTTAAAGGAAATTTCCAAAGTGGGCAAAATGGTCAACGTGAAAGGGGCGGAACAATTGGAAAAAATCGATACTACCCGGCTGAATAAATAGGAGGATGAAACCGTTATGCGCCACGGTTCCTCTTTCCGGCTTTTGATTTTCGAAGGGAAAGTGTGGGAAGCGCTTTCCCTTCAGGCAAATGGAAAATTTTCGACCAAAATGGTACAGAGTTTGGTTAAGGTAAGCCGGTAATTTAGTTATCTTTGCTCCTTCAAAACGAAGGAGCAATGCGTTACCCGATAATTATTATTTTACTGGGAATCATTTTGTCGACGGCTGGTTGCGGTCCGGAAAAGAAAAAGCATTTTCACTATTTCCGGAACTATTCCCGGACTTTCAATGATCTGAACGACCGGCATATGCGGGCTGCCCGGAAATGGGGAATCGAACCGGTGGGGTCCGTAGAGGAGCTGAGGCGTTTGAAAGGACGGGTGGAAGAGGTCAAATCCTGTCGTTTATATGCTGTGGACAAACTGACTCATTCCCACCCTTTTCTGGTGCCGCGGGCGGGAAGTTTGTTGAGGAAAATCGGACAGAATTTCCGGGATTCGTTAGCGGCAAAAGGTTTACCTGCATATCGGATTATCGTTACCAGCGTGTTGCGTACCGATCGGTCTGTAAAAAAACTCCGGAAAAGAAACTTGAATGCCAGTGCCAATTCCGCCCATCGTTTCGCTACTACTTTCGACATTGCTTACGCGCGCTTTGAGAAAGCCGCTTTCCGGAAAGCGGAGACGGATAAACTGAAGTCCGTTTTGGCCGAAGTACTCCGGGATTTACGGAAAGAGAAAAAATGTTACGTTCGTTATGAATACAAACAGGGATGTTTTCACATTACGGCCCGCTAAGGTGCTGTCCCAGACGCTGAATCCCGGTGAGGAAGGATTTTGGGAAGGAATGCGAGAATTTTGGTTTTATAGTATTACCTTTGCAGCCTGATAACAGATATAGCATTAATTTATAATTTGATTTCATGGGTTTACAATGTGGGATTGTCGGACTTCCGAATGTAGGTAAGTCCACTTTGTTTAATTGTTTGAGTAATGCGAAAGCACAGTCTGCCAATTTCCCTTTTTGCACCATAGAGCCGAATGTGGGCGTTATTACGGTCCCGGACGAGCGCTTGAATAAGTTGGTCGAAATCGATAAACCGGCAAGTGTAGTGCCGGCCGTAGTCGAAATTGTGGATATTGCAGGTTTGGTGAAAGGAGCGAGCAAGGGAGAAGGATTGGGAAATAAGTTTTTGTCCAATATCCGGGAAACGGATGCTATTATTCACGTATTGCGTTGTTTTGACGACGATAATATCGTGCATGTGGACGGCAGTGTCGATCCCCTGAGGGATAAGGAAATTATTGATGCCGAATTGCAGTTGAAAGATCTGGAGACGGTAGAAAGCCGTTTGCAGAAAGAGGAAAAAAGAGCGATGACCGGAGGAGACGCTCATGCGAAACGTTTGGTAGAGGTATTGCATTTGTATAAAGCCGCTCTGGAAAAAGGACAGTCGGCCCGGACCGTTCCTCTGAACGAATTGCAACTGGAAGCGGCGAAAGATTTGCAATTGTTGACGAATAAGCCGGTTTTATATGTCTGTAATGTCGATGAATCCTCGGTGGTAAAGGGAAATAAGTACGTAGACGCCATTCGGGAGGCGGTTAAGAATGAAAAGGCGGAGGTGTTGGTCATCGGGGCCGGAATAGAATCCGATATTGCCGAATTAGAAACCTATGAAGAAAAACAGATGTTTCTGGAAGATTTAGGTTTACAGGAGGCGGGAGTCAACAAGCTCATCCGTACGGCCTACCGTTTACTGAATTTGCAGACTTTTTTTACGGCGGGAGCAAAAGAAGTGAGGGCCTGGACATTCCGCAAAGGGATGAAAGCTCCCCAAACGGCAGGAATTATACATACCGATTTTGAGAAGGGATTTATCCGGGCGGAAGTCATCAAGTATGAGGATTATGTGGCTCTGGGTTCGGAAGCTAAATGCAAAGAAATGGGAAAAATGTCGGTAGAAGGAAAAGATTATATTGTACAGGACGGTGATATTATGCATTTCCGTTTCAATGTCTGAGTATTGCCGTGACAGATATAGAAAGGTTATAGGGGCTGTCCCGGAAGGAAAAACATCCCCTTGTAGAATCGAATATTGAATTTCAGTTTCCCGAAGGGAGACGAGTACATCGAGGGTGCCAAATACTTTTGGACACCCTCGGAATGTTTTTCCGGCAAGAGGATATTGTCAGAATTGTTTTTTATTTTTACCGGGAAATAAAAAGTAGATTTAAGGCTTCAGGGATATGGGAAAATATAGTCATCTTACGCGGGAAGAGTTGATCGAAAGGTTGGAAAAAGCGGAACAGGAAGAAGCTGTTCGTTTGAATGACCGGTTAGACGGAGAGAGACGGTTATCGCAAGCTTTAGTGATTATGTTGAAAAATTATGAGGGGAGTTATGAAAAAGACATTATGCGTATTGTCCTGGAGCGATATGAGGCCGACCGGGCTTTTTTGTTTCACTTTGACTGGAAGGAAAATACGACCAGCAATATTTTTGAAGTAAATTCGGAAGGAATCGGTTCCGAAATGCAGCAGCTTCAGCATTTGTCCACTACCGTGTTGGGATCCTATTTGGCACAATTGCGGAAAGGGGAACCGCTGGTGGTAGAGGATGTGGAGGAAATGCCAGATCAGCTGGAGGACGAGAGAAATGAACTGAAAGATTTATTTGCGAAATTGCAGGTCCGCTCGGTCGTATTGTTTCCCATGCAGATATTCGGAGAGTTGTGGGGATTTGTGGGGATGGAGACGGTATCCCGGTTGAGGAAATGGAGTGTGGAAGATATCGAATGGTTGAAAGCCTTTACGGACGTATTGAGTATAGGGGTAGGACAAAGGTTGGTCCGGAAAGAAGCTTTCAGTAATGAACAACGATTTACCGAACTTTTCCGGCATATGCCTTTGGGATACATCCGGCACCGGATGATTTTTGATAAAAACGGGAAGCCTGCGGATTACGAAATTCTGGAAGTAAACCCGGCTTTCGAAAAGCTTACCGGCTTAAAAAAAGAAGGTTGTGTCGGAAAAAGAGGAAAACAACTGGGTACGGATAAAAGTTTCCTGAATATATATGCCGATATTGCCTCTAGCGGGAAGCAAACCCAAATGGATTATTACAGTCCTTACCTGAAAAAATGGTATAGTTCGGTGGTTTATTCCATGCAGGAGGGAGAATTTGTTTCCCTGTTTTATGATATTACCGAACAGTGTCTGGCCAATGAGCAGATCCGAAAAAACGAGCAGAAGTTACGGTCGATTTTCGATAATTTACCGGTAGGTATTCTTTCTTACGATGAAGAAGGTCGCTTTGTACGGGCGAATGAGGAGGCCGTCCGGATTTTCGATGTAAAACGGAAAGAAAATTTCCGGGAAACCCTGCTGCTTTCCCCTGAAATAAAAGAGGAGTTGCAGCAGCGGCAGCAAGTGTCTTTCGATTTTATCTATGATCATCTCCGCAGGGAAGTTCTTACGGAAGAAGACGACCGTCCGATGGAGCAGCTACGCTATATTACGGCAAAAATTATGTTGTATGCGTACGAACGGAAAGCCCGTCCGGGTTATTTACTTATCGTAGCGGATAATACCAAAATTCATCGCATTAACCGGGAACTTGTGTTGACGGAAAGAGCTTTGAAAGAAAATTTGATTCGTTTGTCTCTGATTCTGGAAACCGGAGAAATTTATCCCTGGTATATGGATCTGGAGACGGGGAAATTGGATATCAGTGAAGAATTTTATAAGTCTTTTAATCAAAATAAATCCGATTACGAAGATTATACGATCCGGGAGTTTATCAAAAAAATACATCCCGGGGATGTATCGCTTTTCCGGCAGGAATTTGAAAAACTCGAACAGGGGTTGTCCGAAAGAGTGAAGATGGAATTGCGGTTGAATGTTTTCGGTAAGGGATATATCTGGTGTGAGTTGAATGCCGGGGTTCGTGCGCGGGGAATCAACAGCGGTGTCTCCAAGTGGCTGGGATTTCTGAACGTTATCCAGAAACGGAAAGATAATGAGAAACAATTGGTGGAGGCCTTGAAAAAGGCGGAAGAATCAGATAAGTTGAAGTCGGCCTTTTTGGCGAACGTAAGCCATGAAATCCGTACCCCTCTGAATGCCATTGTCGGTTTTTCAGAACTTATCGCACATACCCAGGAAGAAGAGGACAAAAAGTATTATTTGGATATCGTGAAAACGAACAATACTTTATTGCTCAATTTGATCAACGACATCCTCGATTTATCGAAGATAGAATCCGGACGGGTGGATTTAAAAGATTCGATGGTCGATGTCAACGAATTGTGCCGGGAATTGTGCGAAGTGCATCAATTGCGGGCCGAACCGGGGGTAAAAGTTATTTTTGAAAATCCCGGGGATGCTCTTCAGATGTTGACGGACCGGAATCGCCTGATTCAACTTTATTCCAATCTGATCAGTAATACCGTGAAAAATACCCGGGAAGGCAGCATACGGGTCGGTTACAGACGCAAAGAGGACTTTGTAGAATTTACGGTTCAGGATACGGGCAAAGGAATTCCCCTGGAAAAACAAGCGGTGATATTTAATCGTTTCGAAAAGCTGGACGCTAATATACAGGGTTTTGGACTGGGATTATCGATTTGTAAATCCATTCTGGAAAAAATGGGAGGAAGTATAGATTTCGAATCGGAAGTCGGTAAAGGGTCCCGTTTCCGTTTTATACTTCCTTATCGGCAAAAGCTTACATCTCCCGACACGGTGGGTGTCCGGAAAGAAAAATCCGAAGAAGTACTCCCCGAAGGAAAGACATTAACCATCCTGATCGCAGAGGATATCGATTGCAATTATGAATTATTGAAAGCTATATTAGGTAAGACATACCGTTTAATCCGGGCGAGAACGGGTATTGAAGCGGTGACCCTGTTCTCCGAAAAAAAGCCCGATTTGATTCTGATGGATATGAAAATGCCGGAACTCGACGGAATCGATGCTACAAAAATTATTCGGGAAACGTCTCCGGAGATTCCCATTGTTGCTCTCACCGCTTTCGCTTACGATTCGGACCGGGAACTGGCGTTGAACGCCGGTTGTAATGATTTTATAACCAAGCCGGTAGATGCTAGAAAACTGAAACGTTTGATTCTAAAATACGGAGCGCTTTGTTCTCCTTCCTAGAGGTAGGATAGCATAACCTGCCTTGTAACGAGAAAGGAAATAGGCTAACCGAAAAAAGCATAAATCCCGGACCGAAAGATCCGGGACCCATTATTTTTCAGAGCGGAAAAATTTATCTCATATCTACGATTTCGACATCGGGATGCTTCGCCGTATCGAATCGAAAAAAGGAATCGGCCGGTACCGGATTAGGTTGCCGGATCTTTTCAATGGCAATAATCAGGTTGTTGCCGTCTTTGCCGAAAGAAGTTACTTTGGTAATGTGATGATCGGCGAGATTCACCCAGATGCCTATTTTGTTAAAATTCTTATTTTGTTCTTTAGGGAAAAGTTCGATATAGGCGGTCCCTTTTTCCGTAGACACCAGATTTTGTGTAAAATCGGAATTGTGAATATCGAAAATCTTGGTCGGATTGAGCATTTCCTCTTCTTCATCCGAAGGGTTTTTTATATTGACTTCCTTCACTTCCGGCATGTAAGTATAGATGTTTTTCCCATCGTAATAATTTTCCACTTCCATCACTCTCAGTTTATAAAGATTCCCTTTCATAAAAGCTTTGCCTTTATGAGTCTCGTAAATATCTTCCGCTTTATTTTCCATGGTAAGGGTAAAATCTATTTCTACTGCCGGAAGAGCTTTTATCTGAGCGGCCGACCGGTCCAGTATACTTTTGGCGTCGGTTTGAGCCATTGAAGAGAAAGAGGCCGTAAGCCCCAATAAGAGGGTTATCCAATATCGCATCATCATTATTATTTTTTATCCGGATCATTTTGTGTGACCTCCGGCGGGCCTATAAATTAATTCGGTTGTTCCGGAACGAGCCGGTACCGGGGGCAAAGGTAATGATTTTAAAAACCGATTCGGTGTTTTTTCGTTGAAAAAAATAGGAAAGGCGTATCACTGCCGGAGAAATCAGCCGGTTACCCGATAGAAAAAGAAAAGTTTTTTGCCTTTCGGTTGATCTGTGGTGGGGTTGGTTTTAGTACTTCTTTTATCTTCTTTGATGGATGCAGAAAGGCGCTGTAAAGGATGGATTTTAATATCCCGTTCTATTTCTTCAGCAGCCGCTTATTCGGTATATCTCAGGGATAAGCGGGGTAGGGATAAAAAAGGGGGAAAAATAGAGCCGATTCGGGTCTGCAACCGGCCGGTTGGGTGGGGAAGCGGTGAAATTGGAGATTAAAGGTAAAAAGTAGACCTTGAAAAGAAGGGAGAACAAGGAGTTTGTATATTTTTGCAGGATTAAAAAAAAGAGATGGAAAAGATAAAGGGAATCGTATATGCATGTTTATCGGCGGCTACTTTCGGCATGATTCCGTTATTTGCTCATACGGCCATGTTACATGGAATCCATAACGATACTATTCTGGTCTATCGCTATGTGATCGCAGCGGTGGTTTACGGTGTTTATTTGCTGTTCCGGCATACGGATTTCCGGATTAAACGGGCTGCTGTCGGTGAAGTGCTATGGGCCGGCGTGGGAGGATACGGAATTACGGCCTATTTCTTATTCCTGGCTTATCGCTATATGCCGACAGGCATCGCTACTTCCATTCATTACCTTTATCCGGTCGTTGTGGCCGTGTTCATGGCTCTTTTTTACAAACAACACTTGTCTTTTCTGGTTAAAGGAGCTATTTTGCTGGCCATCGGGGGAGTGTATTTTATGTCGTGGAACGAGGGCGAGATTCGTTGGGCGGGATTGGTGTTTGCCTTGCTTACGACCTTTACCTACGGAACCTATATCGTAGCCTTGAACCGCCCCTGTTTACGGGCCCTGAATGCGGATGTGCTGACTTTTTACGTACTTGTTTTTACGGCGGTGTTTTATTTGGCGGTGGCGGGAATAAAAGGAACTTTAAGCTGGAATTTTACACCGCGTTTTTTGTTCGATATGTCTATGCTGGGAATATTGAGTACGGTAATCTCCGCCCGTTTGTTGGTTGCAGCGGTAGCTTCCATCGGGTCGGTAGCTACTTCCGTACTGGGAACGCTGGAACCTATCACGGCTATCGTTATCGGGGTATTTGCCTTTCAGGAGGAATTGGGCATTAAGAATTTCGTCGGCTTACTGATGGTATTGATAGCCGTATTGGTGGTTATTTTTAGTATGAATGAACGTCACCGGAGAAAGGCGAGAAAAGAAAGATCGGCGGTTGTGGGGAATCACCCCTAGAATCGCCGGCCGGTTTGCCGTTGTTTCCTTTTTTTTGTTTAGCTTTGTGGAGTATTTGAAAAATCGCAGGGATGATCGCACTATTTATCAAATTCGGCATTTTCGATGTACTGGATATCCTGATCGTCGCTTTTATATTTTATCAGATTTATAAGCTGGTAAAAGGCACGGCGGCCATTAATATTTTTGCGGGCATTTTTATTTTTTATCTGGCCTGGCTGTTGGTTCGCGCCTTTAATATGGAACTTATTTCCTCCATTTTAGGACAATTTATCGGGATGGGAGTGATCGCCTTGCTGATCGTATTTCAACAGGAAGTAAGGCGTTTTTTACTTTTGATAGGAAGTAAATACAATCTTCAGAACATATTTAATCTGGAAAGCCTTTTTGCCAAGCCGGCTATAAAAGAAGACGTTTCCGAAGCTATCGTTCAGGCTTGCGAGTATTTCTCCCTGACCAAGACGGGAGCTTTGATCGTTTTTGCCCAAAATACGGAATTGTATAATTATGCCCAGACCGGAGTGATCTTAAAAGCGAAAGTAACGACCGATCTGATCGAAAATATATTCTTTAAAAATACTCCTTTACACGATGGAGCCGTTATTATCGCTGAAAATAAGATTTTGGCGGCCCGTTGTATTCTGCCGGTGTCCGATAAAACGGATTTACCGGGAAGTATGGGGCTGAGGCATCGGGCAGCCTTAGGTCTCAGCGCCGTAAGCGATGCTCTGATCATTGTAGTCAGTGAAGAGACCGGAAATATTACTTTTGTCAAAGACGGTAATTATAAAGTGAGAATAAGTCCCGACGAGTTGCGAACTTTCCTGCACAATGATTTTACAGGTTTTATTGTCAAATAATTTTTTTACTCTCCTTGGGAAAATAGCCGCAAAGCCGCTGTAGAGATTCTGTTCTTGAAACTAAAATGAGGTTTAGCCGTTAAATCAGCTTTACCTATTTCGGTTTTATGAAGGTATTGGTAACAGGAGCAAGCGGTTTTATCGGTAGGAAAGTGACCCAGGTATTTGAAGGGATGGGGCATCATATATGTCCCCTCTCCCGGGAAATCTTGTTATTGGGAGGCCGGCGTTTGGATGAAATCGTAGGAGAATGCGATATCGTGATTAATTTGGCCGGAGAGCGTATTTGGGGGCATTGGACCGAAAAGCGAATGATCGATATTTTGGAATCCCGGCGTGTAGGTACCCGGAATTTGGTATATTCCATTCTCAACGCCAAACGAAAACCCAGGTTGATCATAAACGCTTCGGCGGTCAGTATTTATAAACCGGGTATTTTTTGCGACGAAGGGGCTCAGGTGTGGGGAGATCATTTTTTGTCCCGGGTGGTCCGCGCCTGGGAAGCGGAACTCGAAAAATTAGAGGGCGTCCGGAAAGTTATATTGCGCTTGGGCATGGTGATGGGAGAGGACGGAGGTGTTTTCCGGAAAATGAAACCCTGGGTGAAGGCCCGTCTCGGCCTGGTTTTCGGTTACGGGAATCAGGAATTTCCGCTTATTCATATCGAAGATGTGACGGGTTTTATGCTTTATGCATTAAAACGGGAAGAAACAGAAGGAATCTATAATCTGGTTATTCCCAATACGGTTACCTGTGAAGAGTTTGTGAAAGCTCTGGCAAGAAGGGAAAAACCGATGCTGACTGTAAAGATTCCGGAATGGGTGCTGAAACTGTTTATCGGAAAAGTGGCGGAAGTCTTGACGCGTCCCCCCTGTGTTATACCCATGCGGCTCCTGCAGTCGGATTATCCATTTAAATATAGGACGATCAGCGAAATGGTGGGCTGATACGATCTAGGTGTTAAAAAGCTGTTATTTTTATTTAAAATAATGTAGAATTTTGGCTTAAATTTTAATTGTAGTTATTACTTTTATCTTTATTTTTGTCCATTCTTCTTTCTCTCTTACTCTACTCTCTCGCTTTTAAGGAAAAAAGTTAGAAGTGAACGGAGTTTTTTTCGGGAAAGGAAGGTAATTTAAAGGGGGGAATTCCTTGGGCGCTAAAGTAAGGGGGATAACGATCAGAGTTAAGATTTGCTGACTGGAAACGGAAGTGGCGGTGGGAGAAAATGTATTTTGGAATGGTATTAATTGTCGCAGAAGAACATGTTTTTTGTGGATTAATCGAAGGTTATGCAGGTATCTGATCAAACCATATGTCTTTTACTGAAAAAACGAAATCTGAAGGGGATGGAATATCTTTTTAAAAAATATTACCGTCCTTTGGTTTTATGGGCGGATACTTTTCTGAACCATATTCCGCATTCGGAAGATCTGATACAGGATTTTTTTATCAAAATATGGGAAAAAGAACTTTATCTTTCCTTTTTACCCGAAACTTTAAAATCTTATCTGTTTACCTCTATTAAAAATCAGGCATTGAATTCGGCCGTGAAGCGGGATCCTTTAAAATTGGCTTCCGATGTAAAGGCCTATGAACGGAAATGGGAAGAGTATGATGCCACGGATGAAGAAATTCTTCAAAAACTGGAAAAAGCTATTGAAGAGCTGCCTCCGAGGAGCCGGGAAGTAGTAAAAAGAGTTTATCAAAGGGGAATGCGTTACCGGGAAGTGGCCGATGAACTGGGAATTTCTATAGCCACGGTGAAAACCTTGCTGGTACAGTCACTGAAGAAAATTCGTCAGGATACCTACGAGTTGAAAAAGTTTTTTTTATATCTTTTTATGAAGAAAGTTTAAAAAACGTTCAACCGTTTTTCTTTTTTTCCTGTATTATCATCGAGAGTAACTTTATTTGTGATGACTAACAGGGAAGAAAAAGATTTACAGTTATTGGCTTATTTGACGGGAGAGCTTACTTCGGAAGAAATGAAGGAGGTGGACATATGGGTGGCTGCAGACCCCCGGAACCGGCTATATTTTCAGAATTTCAAAAAAGATTTTTTTCGTTTACGGTACGGCAGCAGAATGGAGTTGATTGCCCGGAACGACTACATAAGTTTTCAAAAGCGTTTGCTTCGCAGGCGTCGTATCCGGATACTGAACCGTTGTGCGGCTTTTCTGGTCTTATTGATCGGTTTGGCTTGTTATTTCTTATTTCCCCGGTTTTCCGGGCCGCCCCTCGATTTGGTTCAGAACGATATTCGACCCGGAAAACAAGAAGCCGTCTTGGTATTGTCAACCGGGGAAAAAGTGGCTTTAGCTTCGACTCATAAGGAATTGAAAGAACAGGATGGGACAGCTATCCGGATCGATACGTCCGGAAAAATTTCTTATGCTTCTACCGCCCCCAAAGAAGAAAAAGCCGTTTATAACGCTTTATCTATTCCCCGGGGGGGAGAATATTCGATGGTTTTGGCCGACGGAACCAAAGTATGGCTGAATTCCGCCACCGAATTAAAATATCCGGTAAATTTTGTCGGAAAAGAAAGAGTGGTATATCTGAAAGGCGAAGCTTATTTCGATGTGCATAAAAATCCTGCCTGTCCTTTTATTGTCGTTGCCGGAGAATTAAGGGTCGAAGTGTTGGGAACCGAATTTAACGTGAATACGCGCCGGGAAGATGAAGTGGAAACCGTTTTGGTGAGAGGGGAAGTGCAAATCGTAACCCCGGAATCCCAGATCCGTTTATTGCCGGAGCATAAGGCGGTCTATTCCCGCAAAGCAGGAAAAGTAAGTGTGGAAAAAGTGGACCTATCGCCTTATATCGGCTGGAAAGAAGGCTATTTTATATTTTACCGGGAGCCCCTCGAAAATATTATGGAACAATTATCTCTCTGGTACGATGTGGATGTGTTCTATCAAAATCCGGAGGTTAAAACAATACTTCTTTCCGGAGAAATGGAACGGAGTGAAGACATCCGGAATTTGTTGTATTTTTTTGAGAAAACTTCGAATGTGAAATTTTCGGTGAAAGGAAAAACGATTACGATCGGTTATAAATAAAGAAAACAGATGAAGATGTTGCGACCATCCTCATCTGCTATAAATCCAAAAAGAACAGATCCGAGACGAATGGTTTCTGTTCTATGTTGAACCTTAAGTTACAAAGTTATGAAAAAAAACAAAGATGATGTCCTTTGGGGGGCAAAAAGACAGAAAATCTGGAAATTTATGAGGTTATTCACGTTTTTGATGTTGTTTTTTGTGGTGGGAGCAGCGGCGGAAAGTTATTCCCAAAAACAATTGGTTACCTTGGATATGAAACAGGGAACTGTCAACGAATTATTTAAAAAAATTCGGAAGCAGACAGGATTACAATTTGTTTATAACGAGGCGTATGTAAAAGGGATGTCTTTGGTAAATCTCAGCGTAGAGGCTGAGACGGTGGAAAGTGTATTGGAAAGAGTGTTCCGGGATACGCCCTATCGCTGCGTTTTTGAAGAAGACGTAATTTATGTAACCAAAGCTAACCGGAATCTGACTGCTGCCTCTCAACAGACCGAGAAGATCGTGTTGAAAGGGAAGGTAACGGATCAGGAAGGAGAGCCCCTGCCCGGTGTTACCATTATGGTGTTGGGAACGACAAACGGCATTTCGACCGATATAGACGGAAATTATGAATTGAAAGTAGATAAAAATCCCGATCAGATTATTCAGTTTTCATTTATAGGGATGAAAACCCATCAGGAAAAGTTGGGAAATCGGACGACGATTAATGTGAAGCTGGAATCCCAGGATGTTACGATGGATGAAGTGATGGTTGTTGCTTACGGCATTACCAAAAAAGAATCTTTTACCGGTTCGGCTGTGAGTGTAAAGGGAGATAAGATTATGCGGGAAGCCGCCGGGTCTATTTCACCCGAAAAGGCATTGAAGGGCTATGTCGCCGGTGTACGGGTTTCCCGGGGCGGCGGACAGCCGGGAGAAGTGGCCGATTTGCAGGTGAGAGGTATCGGTTCCATCACTCAGGCAACCACGCCTTTGTATGTGGTGGACGGTATTCCGATCAGTTCTTCTCACGATTTGAACAACCTGAATCCGAACGACATCGAAAACATGACCGTTTTGAAGGATGCCGCTGCCACTTCTCTCTACGGCTCCCGGGCTTCCAACGGAGTGATTATGATTACCACCAAAAGGGGACAGGAAGGAAAAACGGTGTTCGAGGTAAATTACGAAAGGGCTATTTCAATGGAAGCTACTCCTCATCAATTAAAAGGATATTACATGGATGGGGGAGAATTGACCCGTTATTCGCTGGAAGCTTTGAAAAATTCTTACCTGAAAACCTATGACGCTTTACCCGGCATGTCCAACGGGGGAGCTTACGTTCAAATGCAGGCTGAAGCTACGCGTTATGCTTTGAAAAACCTGAATGAGAATGCTCAGATCAGGCATCCGGATGATAAGATGGACGGTACTTTCGACTATAAAAATATGACCGACGCCCAATTGAATAAATACCTCACCCATCCGTTGAATTACGATTGGTATAACGCTATGTTTAAAAAAGGAGCGGAAGATAAATTCAACCTTTCGGCCCGGGGTGGAAACGAAAAGACCAACTTTTTTGCTTCTTTAGGCTATCTGAATTCCCGGGGGATTACCGAAGGCAGTTATTTCGAGCGTTTTTCAGGTAGAGGTTCTATCAATAACAAGGCAACCAATTATCTGGATTTTACGTTGATCCAGTCTTTTGCCTATACCAAACAGGAAAATAAACTGGATGCGCAGGGAGCGACGGCAGGGAATCCCATTTCCATGCTGGGATATATGAACCCGACGTTGCCGATTTATTTGGCCGACGGGACCCCGAACCCGAGGCCCGGGTTTAATCCTACGGATGTGAATTTTATCGAAGCCATTAATCTGGACAAAAACCAAAATGAATGGTTTTCCAGTAATACCAATCTTTCCGTCAATCTGAAAATTACGGACTGGCTGAAATTTACGACGACCAATGGATTGGATGTGCGTTACCAGAAATATCAGGAAACCTGGAATCCGAAGTCCGAGCAGGGAAGTTCTATGAACGGAATGATCGATCAGGAACGGTATTTCTATATCAATCTGGTAACTTCCAATATCTTGAATTTCAATAAGTCGTTTGACAAACATACGGTTGGCGTTTTGGGCGGATATGAAGCTAAATATTTTACCCGGGACGATGTAGAAGCGAAAGGACAAAACTTCCCGGTAGCCTCCCTGATGTATTTGAGTAACGCTTCGTCGCCCATTCTAACGGCCGGGGATTACAGTAAAGACCGTTTGATCTCCTGGATCTTTAAGGCAGATTATAATTATGACAATAAGTATTTCCTGACTGCCAGTTACCGGCGAGACGGGACTTCCCGCTTACTTCCCGAGAACCGTTGGGGAAATTTCTGGTCCGCTTCTGCAGCCTGGACGATCAGCCGGGAATCTTTTATGGAATCTACAACCAATTGGCTGGATAATCTGAGAATAAAACTTTCCTACGGAACGAACGGAACTC
Organism: uncultured bacterium; assembly: GCA_905216195.1. Taxonomy (GTDB): domain Bacteria; phylum Bacteroidota; class Bacteroidia; order Bacteroidales; family Marinifilaceae; genus Culturomica. Next base: position 61,141 of record CAJMSX010000006.1, on the reverse strand, counting down.
AGCCTTCCAGTTATTTTTCTTCCCTGACCTTGTTCGGCCTGGACGGCGTATATGATGCCCGCCCCGGTTTGTACGCCAGCCGTTACGGGAACCGGGATATTACCTGGGAAACTTCGTACACCTGGAATGTGGGAACCGATTTTTCAATGTTTAACGGTCGTTTGAGAGGGACATTGGAGTATTATAACAAGCTGACGACCGATTTGATCAATGACCGGAACGTAACCTATAATTCCGGTTGGAGTACCGTGACGGTGAACGAAGGGAAATTAAGGAATACGGGCGTGGAATTGACCCTCGATTCCCGGAATATCGTAAACAAGGATTTCACCTGGGAAACCAATTTCAATATTTCGTATATGCGTGCTAAAGTGGAAGAAATGCCTACGGAGAAAGAAAGCTCCCCGCATATATACCGGGAAGGCCATGATATCTATGCCTACTATGTCCGGAAATGGGCCGGCGTAGATCCTAAAACCGGAATGGGTCGTTGGTATAAGAATACCAAGGGGGAAGACGGGGTGACGATTATCGATCCCCACAGTACGACCTCCGATATTAACGAAGTGGAAAAAACGATCTACAAAAAAGGGTATCCCGACTTTTTCGGCGGTTTGACAAACCGGTTTACCTATAAAGGTTTCGATTTCTCTTTCTTACTTACTTTCACGATCGGAGGAACTCTTTATGACACCCAATATGAATCGGTTGTCCGGGACGGAGGTGGTTTGAACGGTCGTAATTTCAGGTTTGACGCTTATAAAAACGCCTGGAAAAAACCGGGAGACAAAGCGGAAAATCCGATTATTATCCGGGACGATCCCTACCATTTCAGTTATACCTCGACCCGGAGTCTGCACTCTTCGGATCATTTAAAGATTAAAAACATCAGTTTGGGGTATAATTTCCCGAAAAAATGGATCGAAAAAATGAAAATATCCGGTTTGCGATTATACGTAAACGGAAACGATATTTATACTTTCTATAAATATAAATATTTGAATCCGGAAGTCAATAACCGGGGAACCTATCCGCAGTTCTCCTATCCTTCGCTTCGTTCCTGGAGATTCGGTATCGATGTCAAATTTTAAATTTATGCTGATATGAAATTCTTTAAATATATAATGATATTTTTTCTGGCGGGATATTTATCTTCATGCGGTGATAAATATTTGAACATTTCTCCGACAACCGATCTGACGGATAAAGATTTGGTGAAATCGCTGGATGACCTGGATAATGTAGCCAACGGTTTGTACAATAAGCTGAAACTGACCAGCGGAGCTTACGACTATTACTATACTTCTTACTTTATGTTCAGCGGGGATTTGATGGGAGATCATTTCAGAACCGAAAGAGACTGGACCAAGGATTACTACATGTATAATTCTACGCCTTACGATGTATCTTCGATTATTTACCGGAATCTGTACTCCGTTTGCTATACGGTAAACAAGGTTCAGGAAGCGGCCAAAAGTCTGGAGCATTCGGAGGTGATGGATTCTTACCTGGCCGAAATGCGTACCTTGCGGGCGTTGATGTATTTCGATGTAGTTCGTTTGTATGCTCCCCTGCCTTCCAACTGGGGCAAGGGAAAGGTTGCAGAAGATCCCATGGGAGTTTATCTGGCCAAAACGGAGATGGAAGACATACGGAAACCCACTTACCGGAATTCGGCCCGGGATGTATGGGAATATATTGGTAACGAACTGACAGGAAGTGTGCCCAGTTTGAGTAAAAACAAGAAAAAAGGACGTTTCGATTGGTATGCCGGCCGGGCTTTTCAGGCACGCTACTATCTTTATATGGAAAATTGGGGTGAGGCGCTGAAAGCCGCTCTGGACGTTATCAATTCCCAGGAGTACAGCTTGTATGAGATGAAGGATTATGTAAATGTATGGAAAGAAACTTTTACTTCCGAATCGATTTTTGAAATTGTGGTGTCTGAAACCGAACCGAATCAGTGGGTTTCTTTAGGGACCCTGGTGGGAGGTACACGCTATCATCAAATCGGTACGACCAAAGATTTTGAAAAGCTGATGCAGGAAGCTCCGGACGATGTGAGATGCCAGTTATACGTTTATTGGCCGACCCAGGAATATTATGTGGCTCGCTGGAAATATGAAGGCCGGGGCAATAACGAGCTGGTGGTCAATCCCAAGGTATTCCGGTTGTCCGAGATGTACCTGATTGCGGCCGAAGCCGCTATGAGGGGCGGTGATCCGAAGACAGGTGGAAAATACCTGAGCGATCTTCGCGAAAAGAGAACAACGGATGAACCGCGGAAATACGATAAGGGAATTACTCTGGACGATATTTTATATGAAAGAAGTTTGGAATTGGCTTGTGAAGGACATCGGGCCTGGGATTTGTGGAGAAACGAACGTTCGGTGGTACGTTGGACTACTCCCGAAGAAAAATTGGCCAAAAGGCATATCGACAATCTCGGCGTGATTCCTTTCGATCATTTCCGGAGAGTATGGCCCTTGCCTTACCGCGAAATACAATTATTGCCTGAGGCAGATAAAATTTCGCAGCAGAATCCGGGGTATTGACGTGGATTTTAGGTAAGTCTGTATAATAAAAGATCCGGAAAATAGGAAGGTAATTGATTTTCCGGATCTTTTTGATTAAAATTGTCGCATGATGGTAAAAAGAATTGAATTGATTTTATTCCTCTGGTGCGGAATAATAAGTTTGCTGTATGCCGAAAATGGCGTAAAGAGGTATATCGATGCCCAAACCGTACAACGGGCGTATGAAAGTTTATCTGCCCGGTACGGGGAAAATGAATTGATGCGTCGTGGCGTGGAAAAGTTGGCAGGTATATGGTGGAAAGAAGACGGAAGTGCGGAGGATTTTATTCGTTTTTGCCGGGAAAATTACGTGGCGGATGACGCTGCCCGGGAAGAATTGATGGAAAGAACCAACCGGAACACCGAGGCGGTGACGGTCGGTTTGGCCGAAATCCGTAAAAATTTCAAAGCGCATAATGCGATGGTTCTTCCGGTCGATTCGCGTTTCGAACGGATTCGCTTGGATGTGGGGATGCGGGATCAGCTCTACCGAACGAAAATTGCGCATGTCCTGGCTTTGAATTTTCCTTATTATTCCTTAGAGGAAAAATTACAGCAAGGCGAACAATGGTCCCGGAAACAATGGGCTTATGCCCGGATGGGGGATCGCTACGTTTTGAGATCTCCCGGAAGAAATGCGCGGAATGAAACGAAAAAGGCGGATGCTTTCCGGATTCCCCGGAATTATGTGGCGGATTACAATATTTATATGGGAAAATTGAGGGATCGTAAGGGCCGTCAGCTTTTCCCGGACGATATGCGTTTATTGGCCCATTGGAACCTCCGGGACGAAATCAAAGCCAATTACAATAAAGGAAAGACGGGTCTGGAAAAGCAGCGGACCGTCTATGAGGTGATGAAACGAATTGTACTTCAGGATATCCCGGTGGAAGTGATCAATTCGGATAAGTATGTCTGGAATCCCTATAAAAATAAGATTTATCAGGACGGCCGGGAAGTGGAAGCACATCCGGAAACGGGAGTACGCTATCAGGCTATACTCAATAATTACATCAACGGCCTTTATCTGGATACGCTGAGCGGAAAAACGGCCATAGAACGGAAATTTTCGGATGATAACGAAATCCCGGTAGAAGTGACGATTCAGCTTTTCGATACTTTTCTGAAATCCCCCGAAATAAAAGCCGTAGGAAAATTGATCCGAAAGCGGTTGGGAAGAAAAACGGAAGGTTTCGATATCTGGTATGACGGGTTTAAGTCACGGGCTTCACTGGATGTGGATAAATTGGATGCGATGACCCGGCAATTGTATCCGGATGCTGCAACTATGACGGAAAAATTACCCGATTTACTGATGCGTTTGGGGTATTCTGCCGAAAGAGCCGCTTATATCGCCTCTAAAATAGAAGTTCAGGCCGTAGCCGGTTCGGGACATGCCGCCGGAGCATATTATAAAGGAGGAAAATCGTATTTATGCACCCGCATTGCCAAAGAGGGAATGGATTATAAGGGATATAATATAGCGGTACATGAGTTCGGGCATAATGTGGAACAGACCGTTTCCCTGTATGATATGGATTATTACACCTTGAGGGGAGTACCCAATACCGCATTTACCGAAGCTTTGGCTTTTGTATTCCAAAAAAGGGATTTATTCCTGTTGGGGATGGAAAATGAAAATCCGGATAAAAAATATTTGGATGTGTTGGATGAGGTGTGGAATCTATATGAAATTACGGGAGTAGCGATGACCGATCTGAGGATGTGGCAATGGATGTATGCTCATCCGGAAGCCGGTGCGCTGGAGTTGAAAGAAGCGGTCGTCCGTATTGCCAAAGAGGTCTGGAACGAATATTATGCCGATGTGTTAGGGGTGCGCGATCAGACGGTTTTGGCCGTATACACCCATATGATCAATTATCCTTTATACCTGAGTTCTTATGCTTACGGTCATATTATAGCCTTCCAGTTGGAAAAGTATCTCGAAGGGAAGGATTTTGCCCGGGAAATTGACCGCATCTATACGTTGGGCTGCCTTTGCCCGGATATCTGGATGAAACAGGCGGTAGGAGAATCCGTCAGTGTTGAGCCCCTGCTGGAAATGACCCGGGAGGCTTTGAAAAGAATAAAATAAAAAAAGAACGTAAAATACGGGTTGCCGCATTTTACGTTCTCTTTCCTGAAAAAAGGTTGTGAGTTATAAGCTTTTCAGGCAGTCGGTTACATGTTCCTCTATGCGTTTGAGTACATTCGTTCCCTCGCCTTTCACAAACGGATGCCCGGTGATATTTTCATAAAGTTCGATATAACGTTCGGTGATTCCGTTGACCACTTCCGGAGTCATTTCGGGGATGTGTTGCCCTTCTTTCCCCTGGAAACCGTTTTCCATCAACCATTCGCGTACGAATTCTTTGGAAAGTTGTCTTTGTTTTTCTCCGTTTTTGAAACGTTCTTCATAGCCTTCGGCATAAAAATAGCGGGAGGAATCGGGAGTATGTATTTCGTCGATCAGATAAATTTTACCGTCTTTTTTACCGAATTCGTATTTGGTATCCACCAGGATTAATCCTTTTTCAGCGGCCATCTCGGTACCTCTTTGGAAAAGAGCGTAAGTGTATTTTTCCAATAATTCATAATCTTCGCGGCTGACGAGCCCCTGGGCGATAATTTCTTCCTTGGAAATATTCTCGTCGTGACCTTCGTCGGCTTTAGTTGTCGGAGTGATGATGGGAGACGGGAATTTCTGGTTTTCCTTCATTCCCTCGGCCAGAGGGATTCCGCAAAGCGTCCGTTCTCCCGCTTTGTAGGCCCGCCAGGAACTACCGGTAAGATAACCCCGGATCACCATTTCCACTTTGAAAGGTTCGCACATATGGCCTATTGTAACCATGGGGTCCGGAGTGGCGATTTTCCAGTTCGGAACGATATCGGCCGTTGCATCCAGAAACTTGGAAGCAATCTGGTTTAATACCTGTCCTTTATAAGGAATGCCTTTCGGCAATACGACATCGAATGCAGAGATACGGTCGGATACCAGCATAACCAGATATTCGTCATTAATGTTGTATACGTCACGTACTTTTCCTGTGTAAACACTTTTCTGTCCGGGAAAGTGGAAATCGGTTTTTACAATAGCTTCCATGCTTGTTTTCAGATTATTGTTAATGATATAAGACAGGCAAAAGTAATAAAATTCCTGGCTTTGTTTGCACGCCGGAATTATTTTTATCCCGAAAGAATAAAATCAAAAAACAGGGAATCGGCTTCCTATCTATTTTTTGACGAAGCGGTTGATGTAAGGGATTTGTTTCAGGGGCAAGTCCGTTTTAATCAGGTAGAACAGGTAAGCCGCAAGCAAAAAGGTCCGGAAAGCCAGACGCAGCCCCAGGTGGTCTATTGTTACCCAGCTCGAAATTCCGTAAAGGGCTAGGGCGAGCAGGACGTATTTACCTATGGATTTCAGATCGTAATGAATCGGATAATAACGCTGTCCGGCCCACCAGGAAAAAAACATCATGGCGAAATAACAGGTAAACGCGGCCCAGGCGCAGGCGACGTAACCGAAACGCGGCACCAGTAATACGTTCATCAGAACGATGATAACCAGACCGATCAGGGAGAAATACACTCCCCATTGGGTACGGTCCGTCAATTTATACCAGAGGGATAAATTGAAGAAAATCCCCGAAAAAAGTTCCGCCATCATGAGGATGGGGACGATCTTTAAACCGGCGAAATAACGGGGATCAATAAAATAACGGATGATATCGAGATAGAAAACGACTCCCAAAAAAATCAGAAGGTCGACAATGATAAAATATTTCATGGCCAGGGCATAGGTCGTCCGTTTATCTTCATTCCGGGCTTTGGCGAAAATAAAAGGCTCATAGGCGTAGCGGAAGGCTTGGGTAAACATGATCATAACTATCGCGATTTTCGTATTGGCTCCGTAAATACCCAGTTGGTTCATAGCTTCAGCCTGATCGGTAATCAGATAGGGATATAGAATTTTATCCAGGTTTTGGTTCATCATGCCGGCCAAACCGAGGATCAGTAAAGGAAAGGAATAACGGAGTATTTTCCGGAGTAAATCATACCGGAAATGCCAGCGGATTTTGAAAATTTCAGGAGTTAAGGTCAGCAATAAAATAAAGGAAGCGATGACGTTGGAAACCAGTATATATCCGGCTCCGTAAGCAGGATTGTAAAACCAGGAGATCCATTCGGGATGACTTTGATACAGAGCGGGACAGGCAAGTAAAAAGAAAAGATTGAAGGCTATCGTGAGGGCGATGTTGAGCAATTTCAAAAAAGCGAAGCGTAAGGGACGCAGGCGATACCTCAGGTAGGCGAAAGGCAAAGCACTGAAAACGTCCAGGCTGATAATCAGGGAAATCATCAGAACATATTCCGGATGCCTTTCGCATTGAAGAGCTTCCGATATCGGAGGCAGGAAAAAAAATACCAACCCGAGAAAAAGCAGGGTAGTGGCAGCTACCGATGTCATACAGGTCGAATATACGGTCTGGGGATCTCCTTTTTCCGGGTCGTTGGCAAACCGGAAAAAACCGGTTTCCAATCCGTAAGTCAATAACACCAGCATTAATCCGATCCAGGCATATAAGTTGACGATAATGCCGTATTCTTCGGGAACCAACAAGTAAGTATAGAGGGGAGTGAGGCACCAGTTCAGAAACTTACCGATAATGCTGCTCATTCCATAGATAGCGGTATCTTTGGCTAAACTCTTTATTCCTGCCATATCGTTTGGGATAAATACAGGGCAAATATAACCAATAAAGCGGCAAATTCACACGGAATACCGGGAAATTCCCCCTGTGTCTTCCGGAAAAACCGGCTGCCGGAAGGGACGGTGTTTTTCGTTTTATCCTTCCGTTTTTTCCGCTTTATCGTATGCCTGCACAATGTCTTTTACCAAACGGTGCCGGATAATATCTCCCGAATCGAATTCCACGAAGGCGATTCCCCGGATGGAACGAAGGATTTTAAAGGCATGTATGAGTCCCGATTCGCTGTGTTTGGGCAAATCGATCTGACTCATGTCTCCGGTAATAACGAATTTCGCGCTGACACCCATACGGGTTAAAAACATTTTTAACTGGTTCCGGGTGGTGTTCTGCGCTTCGTCCAGAATCACAAAAGCGTCGTTCAGGGTACGTCCGCGCATGTATGCCAAAGGAGCGATCTGTATGATATCGGTAGCCAGATAATCTTCGAGTTTTTTAGGAGGGATCATGTCCGCCAGGGCATCGTACAAGGGTTGCAAATAAGGATCTACTTTTTCTTTCAGGTCGCCGGGAAGAAATCCCAGGCTTTCTCCGGCTTCGACGGCCGGCCGGCTGAGAATAATCCGCTTTACTTCCCGGTTCCGTAAAGCGCGTACGGCTAAAGCAATGGCCGTATAGGTTTTCCCTGATCCGGCCGGTCCTGTGGCGAATAAAAGGTCGTTGTTCCGGGATAATTCCACCAGTTTACGTTGGTTAGGTGTACGCGCCCGGATGGCTTTCCCCGAATTTCCGAACAAAATGACAGATTCCATATCTTCCGGATTTTCAATCAGGTTGTCCTCCAGGATAAGCCGTTTCAGATTGGCCAGCGTAAGCATGTTGTAACGGTGGTAGTGCTCCAGTAAAGCGGTAATTTTTGAATAAAACAAACCGATATCTCCTTCCTCCCCCTGCACGATCATTTCGTCGCCCCGGGCCGTAATTTTGAGTTTGGGAAAATATTCTTTTAAAATATTGAATTTTATATTGTTAACTCCGTAAAAATCAATGGGATCTATATTTCCGATACTAATTCTTTTCTCTATCATGAAACTTCCAATAAAACCTTTATTTTTGCAGGTGCAAATTAATAAAAATAACAATGCCTGACGATGGGCTCCTAAAGATTTTGATCTTTTCGTTTTTGAACGTCATAGCAGTCAGAGAAGTTTGAATTATGAATGATATCAATCGTAAAAAGGAAGTTTTTGCCGAATTGGTGGAAATTATCGAAACCTTGCGGGAAAAATGCCCCTGGGATAAAAAACAAACCGTCGAGTCGCTGCGTAGCTTAACCATAGAAGAAGTGTACGAGCTGGGGGATGCGATTCTGGAAAAAGATATGCAGGAAATAAAAAAAGAGCTGGGAGACCTGATTATGCATATCGTGTTTTATGCCCGTTTGGCAGAAGAGCGGGAAGAATTCGATATTGCGGACGTTCTCACCGGAATCTGCGAAAAATTGCGATACCGTCATCCTCATATTTACGGAGATATTACCGTGAAAGATGAAAAGGAAGTGTTGCAGAATTGGGAACAATTGAAATTGAAGGAAAAGGGACGGAAACATAAAGTATTGGAAGGAGTTCCCTTATCCCTGCCTGCTTTGGTAAAAGCCTACCGTATACAGGATAAAGTAAGGGGGGCCGGATTCGATTGGAAAAAGAAAGAGGATGTCTGGGAGAGAGTGCGGGAAGAACTGGACGAATTCCAGGAAGAATTGAAAAAGGGAGATCCCGATAAAATGGAACGGGAATTCGGAGATTTCATGTTTTCTGTGATCAATGCGGCCCGGCTATATGGTATCAATCCCGAGAACGCTTTGGAAAAAACAAATCATAAGTTTATCAGGCGGTTTTCCTACGTGGAGGAGAAAGCCGCAGCTACAGGAAGAAAATTGACGGATATGACGTTGGAAGAAATGGAAGCTTATTGGCAGGAAGCTAAAGGGGAGGAAAAAGGAGTATGAAGAAAGAAAATGGCAAAGGATTGGCGGGAAAATGGAAATATACCGAAAATTATGGGTTCGGTACCGCAGAAGGGGAATTGATGTTGGAACAGGAAGGGAATACCTTGTCGGGAAGGATTATTTTTACGGAAAAAGGGGATGAGGAAGAACCTTTTATGATTCAGGAATTCCTGACCGGAAAAATCGAAGACCTCAAAGTGAGTCTGGAGGCGAAAGAGTTCGATGTCATCCATGCCGAACACAACATTCACTACGAACTGGATAGTTTTTTCGGGATATGGGTCGATGAAAATACCATAAAAGGAATCAGTACGGATGAACAGGGCGTAGAAGGAAATTTTGTTTTTCAGCGGATCGGGTAGGTACAGTGTTGAAAAACATGTAAAAATGTGAAGAAAGTTGACGAAAGTCAGCTTTTTTTTTTTTTTTTTGATATAGGTTTACGCAAGCCAAAAATAAAGAACCAAAAACCAAAAATAAAACTTATGTCAAAAATTAAGACCCATCCCATTTTAGACGTACCTTCACGGGAAAAAGTCGTTTTTTTATACAATGGGAAAAAGATTGAAGCTGAGAGTGGTTACACCATTGCGGCAGCCCTGCATCAGGCGGGGTATCCTGTTCATAGTCACAGTTTGGATGGACGGGGACGTTCGTTGGAATGCGGTATCGGAAAGTGCGGAGCCTGCGAAATGTTGGTAGACGGAAAAATTCGGCGGATTTGTATTACCAAAGTCGACGGAGTGAAAGAGGTGCAGGAAAGACCGGAGAATTTTATGCCTCAGGAAAAGGGGAACGAACGGATTGACAAAAAGAGGATTTTGCGGACGACGGTGATTATTATCGGAGCCGGTCCTGCGGGATTGGCTGTACGCGAAGAATTTAACAAATACGGGGTGGACAATATCGTTATCGATAATAACGATAAGATCGGAGGACAATTCACGATGCAAACCCATCAGTTTTTCTTTTTTGAAAAAGAGAAACGTTTCGGCGGAATGCGCGGATTCGATATTGCCAAAACGCTGGCCGGAGAAAATATGGACGGGATCTACCTGAATTCTACGGTTTGGGATTTATTGGAAGGAAAACGGGTTGCCGTAAAAAATGTGCTGACGGAAGAAATCTTTTTTGTAGATGCCGATTATCTGGTCGTGGCTACGGGTGCGGTGCCCTTTATGCCGGCTTTTGAAAATGACGATCTGCCGGGAGTATATACGGCTGCCGTCGTACAGAAAATGATGAATAACGAACTTACCCTGTTGGGGAAGAATGTGTTGACCGTAGGAGCCGGTAATATAGGCTATCTGACCTCTTATCAGTTGATGCAGGCGGGAGCCCATGTAAAAGCGATTATCGAGGCTTTGCCGAAAGAAGGCGGTTTTCCCGTGCAGGCTAACCGGGTCAGAAGGCTGGCTATTCCCATTATGACTTCCCATATATTGCTGAAAGCTATTCCCAATAAGAATAAAGACGGTATCGTAGGGGCCGTGATCGCTCAGTGTGAAAACTTTAAGCCGATACCGGGAACGGAAAAAATTATCGAGGGAATCGATGTGATTAATATCTGTACCGGTTTGATTTCGGATAACCAATTGTGGACCAAAGGAAAAGAAGTATTCGGCGCCCGTTGTTTTGCGGCAGGCGACGCCATTCGTATCGGAGAGGGAACCAGTGCCGTGCTGAAAGGGAAACACACGGCCATGCAGATCATGATGGAGTTGGGAGTAAGGATAAATTACGACGATTACCTGGTGTTGTCGAAGGAATATATCGATTCCCAGCAACATCCGGTGCAGATATTGGATGAACCTCATTTGCCGGAAAAAGAACGCATGATGAAAAGAGGGTTCGTACAGGCCGACTGTTTGTATGGGTTCGCCTGTAATCCTTGTTCCTTTGCCTGTCCGCACGGGGCGATTACCAAGTCGTCTACTTCTTCCGTTCCCGTAGTCGATTACGATAAGTGCATCGGCTGTATGGAATGCGTGTACCAATGTCCGGGATTAGCTATTTTCGGGTATCATTTGAAAAAAGACACCTTATTTTTGCCCATCGAATACGAGGCTAAGGAAGGGCAGGAAGTATTTCTGGTCAACAATAACGGAGAAAAACTGGGAGAGGGAGTGATTGAAAAAATCCTGAGGAAACCGAATAAAACCAATGTGGCCCGCGTAAAATCCCTGACCATACAAGGGGAAGAATTAACCCGTGTGAGGGGATTCGTCGTGAAAGAAAATTATCCTGAGCCTTTACATCTCAAACCTCTGTTGCGGGATGTCGAAGGACCCACCTACATTTGCCATTGCGATGATGTGAAACTGGAAGAAGTATTGCAGGTGGTGGGAGACCGGGCTTTTATTTCGATAGATGAAATCAAGCATACGACCCATCTGGGTATGGGACCTTGCCGGGGCAAGCGTTGTATACCGCGTTTGCGTCAGGCGCTGAGAAGCCGGGGAATCGAACTGACGGGAGATGCCACCCCCCGGGCCCCGCTTTCCAATCAACTGACGCTGGGAGAACTGCATCCGGCGAAAAAGGGAGACGAATACCTGGTAGCCAACCGGGAAAACTTCAAGAAAATAGAAGTGGGGGCCTTGATTGCCGGCGGCGGTATGGCCGGAAGTTCTCTGTTCCGTTATATGGCCGAAGCCGGAATGAATCCGGTACTGGTCAATGCCGACCGGGGTTCTTCCTGGAGAAATATCGGCGGCGGACGTACGGCTTTTTCCTTGCCGGAACTTGCTGAAATCGCAGCTAAAAATCATGCTATTTTCAAAGAATTACAATATTTGTCCAATATCGATTACCGGCCTATTAAATACATAAACTTTGCTCATGACGAGGCTACTTATAAAGCTTTGGAAGCCAGTAAAGCCTGGTCTAAGGCCGAAATGGTCGCCCCGAAACAATTCCGGGAAGAAATATCGCCTTATTTTAACCCGAAATCGAAAAAATACCTGGCGGCCCTGGTGACAGACGATTGCTGGCAAGCCACCCCGGGAAAAGTGGTCGACCTTATCCGTAATATCGGTATCGCGGCCGGAGGAACCGTGAAAGAAGATTGCCGGGTGATCGAGGCGGTCCGGGACGGGAAATACACCAGCGTACTGGTGCTCACACACGATAAAAAATACATTGAATACCGCACGGAACACTTTGTCAACGCTCTGGGGGGCGAAGCCGGTAAACTGTGCGACAGCATGGGCATCGATGCCGGTCTCTATCCCGTACGTCACCAGGCTTTCATTACGCGCCGCCTGCCTATGCTCGGAAAGAACGGCACTAACCTCGATATGCTGATCGATCGCCAGGATTATAAGGGCTTCTCTGCCGTCTACGGCCAGCAAATTGCTCATACCGGCCAGATTATCGGTTGCGCTTCTCCTAAATTGGATGCCATGCGTATTGATAAAAATCTGAAAATCAACACTAAAGCATTTTTGGAAATCGTCAGTGAAATGTTTGTGGAGTGGATTCCGGATTTGGCCGGAGTCGGCATACAGGCCGTGTGGTCGGGATATTACACGGAACCCCGGTATATCGTAGATCCCGAATTGGGATTGTTCGTCGGCATGCGGGGACACGGTTTTATGCTTTCTCAGTATATTGCCAAAATGTACGTGGATAAGCTGATGGGACGTAGCGTACCCGAATATTTCGATCAGTTGAAATTAAACGGTCCGGGACTTTCGGAGAAAGCGTTTAAATAAAAATTCAATTTGCGATTCCGGGAATCTCCCGGAATCGTTTTTTTAGCGGCTCCTCTTTTCTGCCGGTTTTATTTAGGATAGGCTAGCCCTGGCCAGTGTAAAATAAAATCACCCTCTCAGGGCAAAATTCGAATAAATTTGGTTCTGCCTCCGGTTTGTATTACCTTTGACACAAAATACGGATTATGATTAAAATAGGAAAATACAATACCCTTACGGTAGTAAAAGTAGTGGATTTCGGAGTGTATCTCGACGGAGAGGAAAGGGGAGAAATACTTTTGCCGAATGAATATGTTCCGCAGAATTGTTTCCCGGACGATTCGCTGAAAGTTTTCATCTATTTTGATTCCGAAGACCGGATTATTGCTACGACCGAGACCCCTGAGATCCTGGTGGGGGAATTTGCTTATATGAAGGTGGTATCGGTGAGTAAGACGGGCGCTTTTTTAGATTGGGGGTTGCGGAAAGACCTTTTGGTCCCTTTCCGGGAACAGCGGGTGCGCATGGAAGAAGGACGTTCGTATTTGGTATATGCCTATGTAGATGAGGAGACCGACCGGATCGTAGCCACGGCTAAAATTGAAAAATACCTGGACCGCACTCCCCCCGATTACGAACCCTGGCAGGAAGTAGATGTCCTCATCGCCCGGCCTACGGATTTAGGATATGCCGTAATCGTAAATTACGCTCATTGGGGCGTGATCTATCGGAATGAAATCTTTCAGCCTTTGCGGATCGGGCAAAAATTGAAAGCTTATATTAAAGAAATTCGTCCGGACGGTAAAATCGATCTCGTCTTGCAGAAACCGGGATATGACCAGATTGCTTTGCTGTCTCAACAAATACTCAAAAAGATACGGGATAACGGAGGCGCTTTGGATGTGTCCGATAAAAGTTCTCCCGAGATGATTTATCAATTATTCGGTTGCAGCAAAAAGAATTATAAAAAAGCTATCGGAGCTTTATACAAACAGGGGATTATCGAGCTTCAAGAGGAAGAACTCCGTTTAAAAACGGAAGATTGAAATCGTAAAGAATACCGCCGGTCTTATTTTTTAAGCGGAGTATCGGTTCCGAAAAAATAAGAGCGGCGGCAGGCCCTACCGGAAAAGTTTTCCGGAGATTAAAACGGAAGGTCGTCAGCTTCCGGGGCGGGAGGAATATCTTCTACGCTATATTCCGGAACCGGCATGGATTCCGGGGCCTGAGGTTGTATTTTTTCAATTCTCCATCCCTCCAGGTTGGTAAAATAAGAAATCTGTCCTTTGTTTTCCCATTTTCTTCCCCGGACGTTAAAGTATACTTTTATATTTTCGTTCAAATCGATGTTCTCCAGTAAATCGCAACGATCCTGGATGAGCTGGATTTTTACAAAATCATTCCATTGCGGATTCTTTTCGTTTTCCACTTCGATGACAAATTCCCTTTTCTGGAATCTTTCGCTGATATGCTGGGTATCTTCTTTAAAGATGAGTTTCCCGTTAATTTCGTAATTCATAATCGGTTACAGTATAAATAAGGTGAAAAGATTTCGGTGTTGCCGAATGTTCCGCAAAGGTAATATTTTTTAGCCGGGCTTCGGCACCGGGAGGAAAAAAAAGAAGCCGCCAAAAAGATTTTTAACGGCTTCTTTTAAATCGTTTATTAAGCGTACTTATTTCTGGTCCGCATCCGTTCCTTCAAGTTGGGGTTGAACGATATCCAATAATTCCACTTCAAAAATCAGGGTTTCGTTCGGTCCGATAATACCGCCTGCACCCCGGGGGCCGTAGGCTTGATCGGAAGGCAGGAAAATTTGCCACTTCGATCCGACGGGCATATGCTGTAAAGCTTTACTCCATCCCGGGATCACTTGGTTCAATTGGAATTGAGCCGGTTCGCCTCTTTTATAAGAAGAATCGAATTCGCTTCCGTCGATGAGTGTTCCCTTATAATGTACTTTTACCAGGTCCGTAGCGGAAGGAGTAGGGCCGTCTCCTTTTTTCAGTACTTTGTATTGAATACCGTCGGATAGGGTATCTATACCTGATTTTTTGGCGTTTTTAGCCAAGAATTCTTTCCCGTTTTTCAGGTTATCTTCCGCTTGTTTCATAGCCAGTTGTTGCATGTAAGTACCGATATACATTTGCATTTTCTGCAGATCCGTACCGGTTTCTTTTTTCTGGATAGCGGCGTTCATCCCGGCTACGATAGCCTTCATATTCGGATCTTTCAGGCCGTTGCGCTGAATAGTCGTACCATACATATAACCGATGTAATAACTCACACTATCGGTGGCGGTTTTCAAGGAAGCGGTGGTGGAGTTCACTCCGCTGTTACAGCTACTTAAAGCCAATGCGCCTACCGCTAAGGTTAATACTAAATTTTTTGCATTCATTGTTTAAAGATTTATAATTAAATGATATCTAAGAGTTCAACGTCAAAAACCAGGGTTTCATTCGGTCCGATGGATTGTCCGGCCCCTCTTGCTCCGTAAGCCAGTTCCGAAGGAATATACAATTGCCATTTGGAGCCGGTATTCATAAGTTGTAAGGCCTCCACCCATCCTGCAATCACTCCGTTTACCGGAAATTCTGCCGGTTCGCCTCTCCGGATGGAAGAGTCAAAAACCGTTCCGTCGATCAGCCGGCCTTCATAGTGGCATTTTACGGTATCGCCGGCTCCGGGTTTCGGTCCGTTTCCGTTTTTCAATATTTTGTATTGCAGTCCGCTTTGTAAAGTGATGACTCCTTCTTTCTTTTTGTTTTCCGTCAAGAATTTTTCTCCGGCTTCTTTGGCGGTCGCCCCTTTTTCGTTTTGCAACTGATTAAAAAAGTCCTGTAAAATTTTGTTGGCTTCGTCCGGCATAATTTCCGGCATATTTCCGGAAAATACAGTCGACATCGCCTCGTTGAATGCTTCGGCATTGATGGTTTTTACTCCTGAAGAGATCATGTTGCTGGCGATGCTCAGTCCCAAACTGTAGCTTATTTTGCCAAGGTTGTCAGAATATTTCATTCAATGGGTATTAAGTTTTTATATTAAAATCACGCAAAGATAAAAGAAAAGCGAATATTTTAAGATAAAAAATGGCAAATTCTACTGATTTACTCCGGATTATTACTTTAAATTTATCTTTGCCTGCATAATTTTAAATAATTTTTCCGTCACACAGACGGATTTGACGGTCTGACATACCTGCCAGTTCCGCATCGTGAGTTACAATCACGAAAGTTTGTCCCAATTCTTTCCGTAAAGTGAAAAACAAGCGGTGCAAATCGCCTTTGGTTTGAGTATCGAGATTGCCGGAAGGTTCGTCGGCCAGAATAATACGGGGTCGGTTGATCAGGGCCCGGGCTACCGATACCCGTTGTTGTTCCCCTCCCGACAGTTCATTCGGCTTGTGTGAAATCCTTTCCTGGAGTCCCAGCAGCTCCAACAGTTCTGCCGCTCTTTTTTCCGCTTCTTTTTTAGAAGCTCCGCTGATCCAGGCCGGCATGCAGACATTTTCCAAAGCTGTGAACTCAGGCAACAGATAATGGAACTGAAAAACGAATCCGATGTTGTGATTCCGGAAATTGGCCAGTTTATTGGGGGTGAGGGTAGCGATATTGTCGTTATCAAACCATATTTCCCCGCTGTCCGGAGAGTCGAGCGTCCCCATGATGTGTAAAAGAGTGGTCTTACCGGCTCCGCTGGCTCCCACAATAGTGACGATTTCCTTTTCGGCTACCGACATATCGATGCCTTTCAGTACTTCCAGTTCCCCGTAACTTTTCCGGATATTTTTAACTTTGATCATGAAATCTTGCGCTGCTTTTGATTTATCGGCTTGTAAAGATAGGTAATAAACGTTAGAACTTGTATTTTTGTTTTCAAAAATCGAGGGGTATTTACCGAAAACATAAAAATGAATACGGAATATAGTGTGGATCCGGTAGAGTTCATAACCGGAAAGTCCGGAATTGCCGGCAAATATGTACAAAATTTATTGAAATTATTCGACGAAGGAGCGACTATTCCTTTTATCGCTCGTTATCGGAAAGAGATGACCGGTTGTATGGATGAAGTCCAAATCACGGAGATAAGAGAGAGGTACGAACAATTCCGGGAGTTGGAGAAACGTAAAATTTTTATTGCGGATACCATCCGGCAACAGGAAAAAATGACTTCGGCGCTCGAAGAACAAATCCGCACTTGCTTGGATATCCGAGCGCTGGAAGACCTCTATTTGCCCTTTAAACCGAAAAAGCAAACCCGGGCTTCGAAAGCTAAAGCAAAAGGACTGGAACCTCTTGCCGCTTTGCTGATGCGGCAGGAGAACGGAGACCCGTTCTCTTGGGCAGAACGCTATGTAAACGGGGAAATAAAAGATGCCGAAGAAGCCCTGGAGGGCGCCCGGGATATTGTTGCGGAATGGATGAACGAAACGGAACGGGCACGCCGTCTGCTGAGACAACTCGTGGAGAAGACGGCACTCATTCAATCCCGCGTTGTAAAAGGAAAAGAAGAAGAAGGGGAGAAATTCCGGGATTATTTCGAGTTTTCCGAATTACTGAAAAATTGTCCTTCTCACCGGATGTTGGCGGTGAGAAGGGGAGAAAGTGAAGGTATACTCCGGTTAAATCTCCGGATAGATGAAGCGGAAGCCTTGGAAAAACTGGAACGGATTTTCATCCGGAAAGAAAATCCCGGTGCGGAACAGCTGAGAATAGCCTTGAAGGATGCGTTTAAACGTTTACTTTTTCCTTCCATTGAAACGGAATACATGGCCTTATCCAAACAAAAAGCGGACGAAGAGGCTATCCGGGTATTCGCTTCCAATTTACGGCAATTGCTATTGGCTCCTCCCTTGGGAAATAAACGGATATTGGCTATCGATCCGGGTTTCCGGACCGGCTGCAAAGTGGTGTGCCTGGATGAAACGGGAAAATTGCTGCACAATGAAAATATCTATCCCCACCCGCCCCGGAATGAATCCCGACAAGCAGCCGCCAAAATTGCTGCTTTAGTGGCTGCTTACGACATTCAGGCGATAGCTATCGGGAACGGGACGGCCGGACGGGAAACGGAAAACTTCATCCGGAATATTCGGTACGACCGTAAGATCCAGGTCTTCGTCGTCAGTGAAAGCGGAGCCTCCATCTATTCCGCCTCTCCAATAGCCCGGGAAGAATTTCCCGGGTACGATATTACGGTGAGGGGAGCCGTTTCTATCGGAAGACGGTTGATGGATCCGCTGGCGGAATTGGTGAAAATCGAACCCAAATCGATCGGCGTAGGACAATATCAACACGACGTAGATCAGAATAAGTTGAAAGAAAGTCTCGACCGGGTTGTGGAATCTTGTGTAAACGGTGTGGGAGTAAATGTGAATTCCGCGGGTAAGTACCTGCTGATGCGTATATCGGGTTTAGGTCCCGTATTGGCCGAAAACATTGCGGAATATATTCGGGAAAACGGAGCCGTGAAAAGCCGGGAAGAACTGAAAAAAATAAAACGCATGGGAGCGAAGGCTTTCGAACAATGTGCCGGATTTCTCCGCATAGAAGGTGCGGCAAATCCGCTGGACAATTCTTCGGTTCACCCGGAATCCTATAGCATAGCGGAACAAATGGCGAAAGATCTGGGGGTGGAATTGCTCCGTCTGATCGGAAACTCCGCTTTGTGTGATCAAATAGACCTGAACCGGTATGTCAATGCACGGGTCGGACTGCCCACCTTGAAAGATATGGTAAACGAATTGAAAAAACCGGGTAGAGACCCGCGTTCGATGGCTAAAGTGTTTTCTTTTGCCGAAGGAATTACGAAAATCGAAGACTTGGAGGAAGGAATGATCGTACCGGGAATCGTCACCAATATCACTAATTTCGGAGCTTTTGTCGATATCGGAGTAAAACAGGACGGACTTATTCATATTTCGGAACTGGCCGATCGCTTTGTGTCCAATCCGTCAGAAGTTTTGGTGCTCCACCAGCAGATCCGCGTAAAAGTCATACAAGTGGATCAGATAAGAAAAAGGATCGGTTTGTCTCTGCGGCAGGCGGAAGAATAGTTCTTTTTCGACAACGATCGGTCGGTTTTCCCCGTATTTCGGTTTTCGGCCCGATTGGGGGTACGAAAGGGACTCCTTCTTTTTCTTTTCGGTTTTTTCTCCCCCGAAGCCGTCAGCGGAAACGGCTCGGCGGGTTGTTTATGAACTTTTCCAGCTAACCTCATCCGGGATATCTCTATTTTTTAATAAATCGGGATACTTTACAAATAAAACAGGAAATTTATGGTTTTATTTAGGTACATTATTAAGATGTATAACTTATTTTTATAATATAAAATACATATAACACTTTTTACATAAATTGATTTTCAATCTGTTATAAATTAATGGAAAAATATTTTACGTATATGACAGATATCCGCTATCTTTGTCCTGAATTTTCGGCTGACGTAGGTTATGAATAGACCTCAGATGTGTGTGTGTATTAAGAGTATTTAACTGAACCGGTGCTAACACCGATTAACAAGTTGTATTGTGTCAAAGAGAAAATTAAAAAAATCGATGGAAGCCGGTCTGGTTCCAGGAATTTACAATTATTGTGATCGGTGGTGTGAGAAGTGTAAATTGACGACGCGATGTCTGAGTTATATGATGAAAAGTAAAATCGAGGAAAAGGGGGAACTGAATTTAAAGGATGAGATATTGCGGCAACACGAAAACATCTGGGAATTACTGAAAAATGTTTTTGATTCTACCTATGAAGTTTTGCAGGAACTGGCGGACGAAAGGGGAATGGAAGTAGAAGATATATACGAGACGGAAAATATCGACCGGGAATTTTTTCGGGATGATTTCTGTAGTATGATAAAAGATAATGAAAAGGTGCATTATCTGATCGAGACTTCCGATATTGTAAAAATCTGTCTCATTTACGAAAGTTTGGCGGACGAATGTCTGGAAAAAGTTTTTGGAATCCTCGACGAGAAAGATTGGAAAAAAGGCTGTGAAGGAGAAGTAAACACCACGGAAGCTTTGGATATTATCAATTGGAATGTAGATGTGATTCCGATTAAAATGCGCCGGGCTTTATACGGTCATTATTGCGGGGACAGCTCCATGTCGGAAGAAGAGAAAAGAAACGATTACAACGGTTCTGCCAAAGTGGCCTTGAATGGGATAGAAAATTCGGTAAAAGCCTGGGAAGTATTGTTGTTGTATTGTCCATCCGTGGAAGCCGAGATAAAACACATCATTATGGTGCTGGAGCAGTTGAGCCGCGATATATCGAAATGGTTTCCCCAGGCTCCGGGATTTCTTCGTCCGGGTTTCGACCGCTGAAAAAGGCGGACATCAGAGAACCAGGAATACTTTCCTGATTCTCACTCCATTGCTGTTGATGCGCTCTGTCTTTTTATTATCTGAATAATTTTTTCAGTCCTTCTACCGCTTTATTTTTCAATTCCTTTTGGGCTTCTTTCTGGACGGCTTTGATGGCTTTCGATAAGTCGGCTTTTACCTCGGGTTTAGCCAGCGTACCTACGATTTTTGCATCTATATCCAGATTTTTAATATTACCCGATCCGGGGATGGGTTTCAGCAGGTTGTTGATGTCCTTTCCGAAAAATTTCCGGTCTATGTTCATAGACAGGGTATAGTCCAGGCGGCCGTCCACCGTTTGGGAACCGTATATGGTTACCGGATTCCCGGCGAAGGTGGTTTTGAAGGGTTCTACCGTAATATTTCCTTCCTGTATGTTGAAATTGATTTTCAGCGAGCTGATACTGAGGCGGCTGAGTTCGTCGTTTTTTACTACGGAAGCCAGTTTTGACATAGCGGGATTTTCATTAATCAGGATTCCTTTGGATTCCAGGTAACCCGCTCCGTTGGCGGTATGCATCAGTATGTCCATCTTTTTATCCAGTTGGGCCGAAAATTGAAGAGCCGAAGAAATCCTTCCGTTGCAATTCATGGCGATCGGTAGACTTTTCCGGATAAAAGTAAAAGAATTATACAGGGAATGGATGTCGAAATCCGAAATATTCAGGTTAAAATCGAAAGTGGGTATGCGCGGATCCACCGTATTGTAATTCCCGTTCATCACCATCGTGCCGTTTAAAAGGTCCATGCGAAGATTTTTTAAAGTCGCCACAGCCTTCGACAGATTCACTTTCCCCTGGATATTTTGAATGAGCAGCCGGTCGAAAATGAGGGTATTGATACGGGTATCGAGTTGAAGGTCGATGTTCCGGGGAACTTCGAGGGCTCCTTCTACGGCATTTCCGGCTTCGAGGCTGTCGGGAGCGGAAGAAGAGGACATGTTGGCGAATTCGTTTAAATTGAGCCGTTGGGAAACCAGGGTAAAATTCCCTTTCAGGATTTCATTTTTTAAGAAATAGGGAAGGTAGTTCGACACTTTTCCTTTCAGGGTAAAATCCGATGAATTTATTTTTGCCTCCAGGTGATTGAGGTTCAGATAAGCCGGGGTAATCACGAGGCTTCCGCTGGGGATGGATATTCCTTTCGGAAAACCGGCATTCTGCAACAGAATGTCTTTCATCTGGATACTGCCTTTGGCTGTAAATTTTTCGTACATTTCTTTTTCGATGTACTGGTATTTTCCGTTAAACGTTACATCCGTTGTAATCATTCCCTTTAACGTGACGTCTTTTAAAGGAAGCGCTTTCTTCAGGCTGCCGAAATCGATCACCCCTTTTGCTCCTCCGTTTAAGGAAGGATCTTGCGGGTTGACGATCTTCAGGTGCATTTGAAAGGGATTGCCGGCGATCGTAAAAGCCATCCGGTTCAGGTTGATTTGGGTAAGTTCGGGGCTGCCGCCGGGATTGTTGATTTGCAAGGCCAGATTGATATTCCGGATAGCTTCGGGCAGATCCGGGTATTGGACGCTGGCGTCGTTTATCTGAAACTGTATATCGAGAGCAGGAAGATGATCTTTATAAAATTCTCCTTGTGCCGAAGCGCTCAGGGTGAAATCTCCGGTGGTTTTCAGGCCCTGAATCTCCTTTTGGTAATGTTTTGGTACCAGGGACAACAAATCTTCAAACTTCGTGCCGGGAGCTTTTAAGGACAGGTCTACCCGGTATTTTTCCGGCAGAACCGTAAATTGTCCTGTCAAATCCAGTTGCAATTCGTTCAGAGCCAGCTCGTTTTTGCGAATATCGAAACTCCGTTCCTTCAGATTGGCACCGATTTCAGCTTGCCAGTTCAGATCGGTGTTGTTTACCCATATCTGATTCCCCTGGCGGTAGGAAATATTGTCTAACTGTAAAAGTATATTCAAAAGGGTGTTTGTTTCTGCAAAATTACCCGATACTTTCAGGTCGGCCCGGTTTATGCCTGCATATACCGAGAACTGATAATCTTTGTAAGACACGAAGAGATTTTGCAGTTCGATATCGTTGAAACGGATACCTTTCTCAGCATCGCTTTTTGAATCCGTTTTTTCTGTTGGGGCCGCTGCTGATCCGGTTGTGTCCCGGATGAAAAAATCCCAATTGGCCTTTCCCTCCGGTGATTTGACCGGAAGAAATTTCATATCTTTCAGCAGGATGCGATTGATCAGGATTTCATTCCCTTTCATCAGGGACATCAGGTTTACGGAAGCCTCGAACCAGGGAAGGGCTACCACCGTATCGCCGGCAAATTCATCCTTGCCGGTAATCACGATGTCCTTCACTTTTACGTTCAGGTCCGGGAAATCTTTGAACATACTCAGATTTACTTCCTTGATGTCCAGTTCGGCATAGATGTATTTGGCCGATTGTGCTTTTAATATATCTACGATATTGCTCTTGAGAAACACAGGCAACAGGAGCAGCAGAATCAGCAGAAAACCCAGGATAACCGCAAGGGTGATAAATATCTTTTTCATTTTTTCTTGGATGGTTTCCGGCAAAGTTATATAAAATTACCTGAAATAGGGTTTTATTTTTTTCAGTTTGTGGGCCGGAAGCACTTTATTTTCCTTTAAAATATGAAAAGAAATGTGTTTGTATTTGTTTTTCGCTTCGAAAATAAGCCTCACCTCCTCATATTCCAGGTAAGGATGCCTCAATACTTCTTTAAAAGACATAGAATCGAGGTCTTTCTTTAGGATCAGACTCGGGTCGGCGGTAAACAGATGGGCATTGGAATCCACATCGAAATACGTCATATTCAGTTCTTTCAGTTGTCTTACGGCATAATATCCCCCCAACCGGCTTCGGTATTGAAGTATTCTTTTAGCGTAATAGGGGCCTATACCTTTGAGTTTAATCAGGGACAGGCTGTCTGCCGTATTGAGTTCGATGGGATCGGGAGGCAGCTCGGTACGGAAACTATCCGGTATCATGGTATCGGGGTCGCACACGATAAAAAAATCCTGGCGGCTGTACAAAAAATACCGGGGCAATAAAATCAGGCTGGTCAGGAGAAAAAGCAGAACCAGCAAGCCTCTTTTTTCGTATCGGTAGAGTATCATATCGGTTAAATTTAAGGGATTTGTCATGCACACTCAAAAGTTACGGAATTTTCGGCAAAAACCGATGCAAAAACCGGAAAAATCTCCGCCGTTTTTTCCCATAATGTGAAAAGAGTCGGGTAAGAATTTGCGTTAAGCGGGCAAAAAAACGGACGTGTTGTTTGCATACCTGAGAAAACTCTCTATCTTTGCACCCGCAAATAAGCCCGAAAGGGACGATTCGCTAGCTCAGTCGGTAGAGCACAACACTTTTAATGTTGGGGTCCTGGGTTCGAATCCCAGGCGGATCACATAAGAACAAAGCCAAACGGCGACAAAAGACAAACAACTCCTGCAATATCTAACTGTTGCAGGAGTTTTTGTTTTCTGCTTTGTCTACCTCGAAAGCCATCCGATACACCAAATTTATGGCTAAATCGTGGCCATTTTTAGCTGCCTGAAAAATGGCCACGCGAAGTACCTGAATGGCTGCCTACTGTGCTTTATTATCCATCCTATAAATGTTCTCATTTACAGGCTTGGCCTAAATTTGTAATAAAAAATGAGGGCGTGAAAAGTACTTTTTCATTATCGTTTTTCTTAAAGCGGACAGCTGCCCGGAAAACAGGGGGAAATGCCCGTTATCGGACGCATTACGGTAAACGGCAAAGCCGTGGAGTTCCGTCCTGGTTTGTGAGTAAAGCCTGAGGAATGGAGCGTGGAGAAGGGTCCAGCTACCGGGCGGATGCCTGAAATCGTCCGGCTGAATGCGATGCTCAATGCTGCGCGTAATACTGTTACACAGCATTATCAGCGGCTGCTCACCGAAGACGGTTACAGGACTGCGGAAAAGGTGCGGGAGGCCTATCTGGGCAGGGATGAAAAAGTACTGAAAAAGAAGGAGGAGGAAAGTAGAAACAATACCACTTTACTGGACTTTTTCGACCGTTTCAACCGGGAATACCGGTTGTAGGTAGAGGCAGGAACCATCACACAGAAGACTTGAAAAGATAAAATGTAGCGTATCTATTGATGTGTAATAGTCAAGACTTGTTCTGACAATTAGTTTACTATCGGACAAAAAAACTGTCAGCTGTTTGTTGTGAAGTTACGCAACATTCTTCACTCTCACGACCGAATGAAGTTTTATTAGTCTCATTCGGTTTTATTATTTCCTGATTTTGCAGTTGGTATTTCCTTGCGACAGAGATCCCTTCGATAAAAGTCTGCATGGGCGTTTTCCCGAAACAGAACTTTTCGGAGTGTGTTCTTTCTGTGTTGTAAGAATTCATCCACGCATCAAGATCGGCTTGCAACTGTTCGATAGATGTATAGATTTTCTTTCTGAATGCGATAGCATAGAACTCATTCTGTAGGGTTCTGTTAAATCTCTCACAGATACCGTTTGTCTGTGGGCTTTTCGCCTTAATCTTGGAATGATCGATGTCTTCCACAGCCAGATACAGTTCATACTCGTGATTTTCCCTGTTTCCGCAGTATTCCGTTCCTCTGTCCGTGAGCATACGCATCAGTTTCAGGTCATGCTGCTCGAAAAAAGGAACCACCCTGTCATTGAGCATATCGGCAGCGACAAGCGCGTTCTTCCTGTCATACAGCTTGGCAAATCCGATTTTGGAGTAAGTGTCGATGACGGTCTGTTGGTAAATGTGTCCCACTCCTTTGATATGTCCCACATAATAAGTGTCTTGGGCAACAAGAAAACCGGGATAATAGGTTTCTATCTCTCCATGAGCCTGCTTTTCTTCTTTTGCTTTCTCCAATGCCGCCACCTGGCTCTCATCAAGGATGATGCCCTCTTGTTCCACTTTGGCTGACAATGCTTTCAGGCGTTTCTGGAAGGTCTCCATATCGTGCCGTAGCCAAATGGAGCGCACTCCGCCCGGCGAAATAAGAATACCTTTCTTCCGCAGTTCATTGGATACACGGACTTGCCCCAATGCCGGATTGTCTATCGCCATCTGCACGACTGCCTGCTCGATATGTTCCTCCACACGGTTCTTTATGACAGGCTTACGGCGGGAAATCTCCTGCAAGGCGACTTCACCTCCTTGTTCATACAACTCTTTGAAACGATAAAAACTGTCACGGCTGTAGCCCATAATCTTGCATGCACGCGATACGTTTCCTAATTGTTGGGAGAGTTCAAGCAATCCCAGTTTGTTCTTGATGACCTTTTCTGATGTTGTCATAACTCAATCTGTTTTCTGTTACAAAATTATTCTCTTTATTCATAATTGTCAGATTAAGTCTTGACTAATTCAATTGATGCTTTACATTTTACTTTATGTCATCGGTTAAGCGGGATGTCCTTCGTTCATCATTTCTTCCATGATATACTCTTCCCATTTTTCCTCCCAGTCGTCAGTGTTACCGTTGATGATTTCACGTAAACGATTGTTTTCTTGTTTTCTTCCCTTGTTTTCTTGCCCTTTCTGCTCGTACAGTTTTTCCCGGATTTCTTCTTCTATGCTTGCTTCCCGGTAGTAATAACCGATCAGGATACCTCAAACGAAAGAGGCGATAATGGCAATGAATGTTTTCATGGTTAATTTAAGTTTAAAGAAAAGGTCATAATCACTTTTGCTCCTCTTTTTGCGAAGAGCAGTTCATCCGGAAGGGTAATCATCAGGTAAAGTTCTCTTCCGGTACATTGCATAAAGGTTTCGGGCCTGCTGAAATCGGGAATTTTACTAAGGACAAATCCTTCTCCTTCATCCTCTACTGTGACGATCACTTTTGTGTGGTTTTTGATAGCTGTAATGGTGATTGTCTTTTCCGGGTCGCGTTTGTTTCCATAGAGGATTGAATTATGCACGGCTTCAACGATGGATAAGGTAATCCTTCCGTTAAGGGATTGAGGTAACTCAAAACGATCAATAATGAGTTCGATAAAGTTATCGACCAGGTGTGCACTTGTCATATCCGACGGGATAGTAAGGGATAGTTTATTCATTGTATGTGAAATATATGTTTTGTATTTAAATTGTTTACTGTTTCTTTCGCTTTTGCACTTGCCTGGGGAGCTGGCCTGAGCCGGATTGGGAGGCTCCGCAGCTCCCTGTCCTCGCGCGAACTCCTTGAAAAAGTCAGAATAACCCTGACGGGTTATTTCCGGCTTTTACAACAATTTCCGCTACCGCACGAATCAAGTGCGTTTTTGTTTTTATTTTATATTCTTTAATCATTTTCATATTTATATATTTTAATATTACAATCACTTCCTCGCTTTCCAGACGTATATATACGCCCCCCAGACGTGTGGTCGATCCTGTTTTGTTTGTTAGCATTTGATAATTATAAAACCAACTATAGCCTAATTATTATTAGGTATCATGCATCTAAAATATGCCGTTATTCGTAATTAATTTACAATTATGAAAACGGCAGTTGATCTATATGTTATTGAGATGGTAAAAAAAATGCGGAAAGAAAGGGATTATTCACAAGAAGCTCTTTCTTACGCTTTGGGATTTGATGGTTCCTTTATCAGTCAGTTTGAAAACGGGAAGGCCACCTATAACATTGAACATCTCAATAACATAGCTAAAGTTTTAAAATGCTCTCCCCGAATTTTTTTACCCGAAGAAGCTATTTAAATCATTCGTATTCTATTTTCTCAAAACAGCGCAAAAAAGAAAGCGCGGAACTGTTATACGCTCTGACATCTCGGGTATCGCCAAACACCTCGTTATACAGAAAGACAACAGCCCACGCTTAGAAAGCGTGAACACATTGTCAAATCTTGTATAACTTAGAAATTGGCGATTTCGGATGTCAAGATTATGACAAATTCACTATATTTTGGAGCGGGCTCTTCCGCTTCTTTTCTTATCTGCAAAAGTAGAAAACTCTTTCAACACCCCCAAAAGTTATCAAAATATAATTCCTCTTTGATTACATTCTCATAACTGTCCAGCCGTCCAGGTGTCCCAACGTTGGAACATACGGACGATCCAACGCATGATTATTCATATATCCATACAGTTGGCTAAAGATATATACTTACTGCACTATATTGAGTCGTATAATTTAATGAACTGAGCCCTTCTTAAATTATTAGAAAATACTTTATCATCTGAAAGCAAATCTTGTTATCATCAGCTAACAACAAGATGCGTATCGAGTAACCCGGAACTTTTCGGTTACCCGAAAATCTTGCCCCTTACAGGGGAAAAATCAACCTCCAAAGTCGGTTGATAAAATTAACGTTAACCACTAAATCCTGAAATAGATAGAATACCTTTATCTAAATAATAAAGTAATTAAAAACAAAATGTTGTTTGCATAAGATAAAATAAATATATAATAAAGATTTGAAAAATTGCTTTAGTTTTATATCTTCGCATTATGCTGAATAGCAGAAATAATAATCTTATAAAAAGGAGGTTTGAATCATGATTTACGAAAAACCTAAAGTTTTGGCACAAAGTACTGTATTGATGGCAGAATGTCGTCCAAACAGCAAGCCAAGTGGAAGGCCCTGTAATCCACCAAAGCCAGGGGGACGTTAATTAACAATTTGAACAGGCGACGATATTAAGTAATTAAGACTCGTCGCCTGATTATTTAAAGTATACTGTTATGTTTTTCAAGCAAAGATCTAATGTTATATTCAGAAATTACGGTTCCTTTGGATATATAACCGATAATAGAAATTTCGGATATAAAAAAATAGGTAGTAATGAAAATCACATTGGAGATAAAATTCTATCAGAAAGTGGGGCAATTTTCTTTTCTGTTTTAAATAGAAAGCCACAAAGTCTTAATGAGCTTGCAGAAAAAATATGTAAGCAATTTACAGGTGTAGATATTAAAGTAATCAAAGATGATGCCCAAGAGTTTTATTGTATGCTTGAACAAGATGGATTTATTGTGTCCGGAGAAACATTACAGGAGTGTGAGGGAAAAGACATTAGGTTTTCATATAATACATTAGAGCCGGAAATAATAAAAGAGAATTTTTCTTCAGCTATTGTTTATCCCGAAAAATCTACACAGGATTTTTTAGAAGAACACTTTAAAGGCAAAGCTCAGCTTACCAACCTGCATATAGAGATTACAAGTAAGTGTAATGAAAGATGTATACATTGTTATATTCCTCATGAGAATAAAATAAATAATATTGATTCTGATTTATTTTATGATGTTCTGAGACAATGTAGGGATATGAAGTTGTTGCATTTGACGTTAAGTGGGGGTGAGCCAATGTTGCACAAAAACTTTTGTGATTTTTTAAGAAAATGCAGGGAATACGATTTTTCAGTAAATGTCCTTAGTAATTTAACACTGCTTGATGACAGAACAATCCAAGAAATGAGGGCAAACCCTCTTTTAGGTGTCCAAGTCTCACTATATTCTATGAATCCCAGGGTACATGATGAGATAACTCAAATGAGGGGAAGTTTTGAAAGAACAAGGAATGCGATTTTAAAATTGGTTGAGAATGATATTCCTTTACAAATAAGTTGTCCCATAATGAAGCCCAATAAAAATTGCTATAATGATGTTGTAGAATGGGCAGAAAAGCATAAGATTCATGTAGGAGATGATTATGTTATCATAGCAAGATATAATCATACAACGAAAAATCTAAATTGCCGTTTGTCAATTAATGAAGTAAAAGAACTCATTAACAATAAGGTGGCAAATGATACAAATTATTTAGAGCAAACGGAAAGGGAGGCAGAAAAGAAAAAAAATATTACGTCTGACGATTTTGTTTGTAGTGTTTGTAATTCTTCTATATGCATAGCAGAAAACGGGAATGTCTATCCGTGTGCTGGCTGGCAAGATTATGTTGTTGGAAATGTAAAAAAAGCCTCGCTTCAGGATATTTGGGATAATTCTGAGAAAGTCAGATATTTAAGAAACTTGCGTAAGCATGACTTCCCTAAATGTCTTCAATGTGCTGATAAAGAATATTGTACTATGTGTATGGTTAGGAATGCAAACGAAAGCCCTATAGGTGATCCTTTAGCAGTTAATGAGTATTTTTGTGAAATTGCAAAATTCAATAAAGAATTATTGCTTGAATGGAAAAAGAAGCAAATGAATGATTAATGTCAGCGATTTGTTCTGACAAAAAAGTATTTTGTCTGAATCTTTTATATTGGTAAGACCAAGCGAAAAGATATCCAAAATTTTATATTCAATCTTACATAAGTATGGAAATAAATACAACAAATCTTCGTGAAAGTGTGGCAAAACTTTTTACCGAAGGAAAGTTTGAAGAAATTGTAGATTTGCTTTCTGATGAACAAATAGAAGCAATAATAGAGAAAAAAGAAAAGGATGCTGCTGCTGATTTATACATATGGAGAGGAAATGTAAGGTATGAGCAAAAAGACTATGATAATGCAATTGCCGATTATAATAAAGCTATTGAAATCAATCAAAATTATACGTTAGCATTTTATAATAGAGCTTTTGCATGGATCGGTAAAAAAGAATATGATAAAGCGATAGAAGACTATAATACTGTTATTAAGCTCAATCCGGATTATTTGGCAAATGCTTATGTTATTAAAGGATCTGTTTTGAGGGCCATAAAAAAATATGACGAAGCGATTGAATACTATAATAAAGCTATCGATATTGATCCGGAATATGCAAATGCATACTTTAATAGAGGAGTAGCAAAAAAAGAATATAATATTGATTTAGTTGGAGCTAAGCAGGATTTTGAAAAATTTATTGAACTTACGGAGAGTGAGAACGATAAATGGACAAAGTATGCAAGTTATTATATAGAACAGATTGATGAATTAAACGATAAAGAACTTTCTGCTATTGCAGATATAGTCACTAAAATTAAGAATCTGTTGCTTATAAACGAGGACTGTATCACACATTATACCAGTCTATTGGTACTTAAAAGTTTGATACTTGATAAGAGTAGATTTAGATTATCCGAAGGAAATTTTATGAACGATCCTTCTGAAGGCAAAGAATTCTTTAATTTTTTAGAGTATAAGCCTTATACTTCTTGCTATGATTGTGTGCGGTCCGAAAATTTTTCCCCAAAACCGTTTATTGGTAGTTTTGTGACTAAAGATAAATATGATGACTTAAATATGTGGCGGTTTTATGGAAAAGAAGAGAAAGTCGAAGCTAAAGGATGTTCTATTACTATACATACGCAGGAATTTATTAAAGATATCAATAATTCTCTGCCGAAAGGAGAGGAAGATTACCTTAAGTACGAGAGTGACATAAACTTTTATTGGGTAGTTTATTTAGAAAATGGATTAACTAATTTTTATCTTCCAAATTCAAATAATAGCGAGTCACTGAGGAAGTTAATGATAGAATTGAAAAAGAAAGTAAAGTCTTACAAAAAGAATAAAGTTTCTTTGGAAAAACATCTGAATAGTATTGCTTTTTTATTTAAAAGCGATGCCTATAAAAACGAAAATGAAGTACGGCTGGTAGTAAAAGGAATTGAGTTTAAAAAGAAATATGATCAAGATGTAGTTCCTCCGCGAGTTTATATAGAGCTTGTGCCAATAAAAAAGATAGTAAAGCAAATTACTTTAGGCCCCAAAGTCGAGAAGGTAAACGAATGGGCATCGAATTTTTACTATAGCTACGAAGTTAATGCGCCAGAAATTATAATTTCACATCTTCCTTATCGATAGTATTCTTTCATTATAAGTTGTGGCTACAGGGAAATCGGTG
This sequence comes from uncultured bacterium, assembly GCA_905216195.1. Lineage (GTDB taxonomy): Bacteria > Bacteroidota > Bacteroidia > Bacteroidales > Marinifilaceae > Culturomica. Next base: position 30,004 of record CAJMSX010000006.1, on the reverse strand, counting down.
GACTTAATTCCGTCCGGATTTTAGTCCACCGAATCCGGTCCTAATATTTTGATTTACTGTGTGCTGCAAATATATGAGTGAAATAGGAATAGATGACATCCTTATCCGGTAAAAGACGAAGCATCGTTATTGGATACATTGGGAATATATTCAAAGAGGATAATTTACAGTAAGATACGGTAAGTCGGAAATTCCGGCAGACTATTTTCACATGGAGCGATAAAGGGTAAAACGTAGTAAACCGGGAGAACATATCTTAGGGCTATTTCAGTGAATGAGAGTTTATGTGATTTGTTTGGAGGGTATAATAAGTTAAACTATAAGCCTGTTATCAAATATCCTTTTAGAGGATTGATAAATTTTGTATCTTTATACTCTCAATTGTGTACCATGACGAACAAGAAACTTCAAATCCGCAACAGTACGGCAGAATTTCTGATTTTTACGAATCAGATGAAAGAAGGTGGGATAGAGGTACGAGTGCAAAATGATACTATTTGGTTGAGTCAAAAATTAATGGCCGCCCTGTTTGATTGTTCTACTGATAATATATCCCTGCATTTAAAAAATATTTTCAAAGAGAAAGAATTGGATGAAAGTTCAGTTACCGAGGAATTCTCGGTAACTGCCTCCGATGGGAAAAGTTATAAGACCAAGCATTATAATCTGGATGCCATCATTGCAGTAGGTTACCGGGTAAATAGCAAACGGGCAACAGCTTTCCGGCAGTGGGCGACTTCTGTGTTGAGAGATTACGCGATCCGGGGATATGTTATCGACCGGAAAAGGATGGAAAACGGCACTTTTCTGAGTGAGGATTATTTTGAACATTTGCTGGCTGAAATCCGGGAAATCCGTTTGAGTGAGCGGCGGTTTTACCAAAAGATTACCGATATTTATGCTACGGCCATGGATTATTCCAAAGATTCTCCTTTGACTAAGCAATTCTTTGCCAAGGTCCAGAATAAACTTCATTTTGCTATTCACGGGCATACGGCGGCGGAATTGATTGTGGAGCGTGCAAATGCGGAAAAAGAGCATATGGGCTTGACAACCTAGGAAAATAGTCCTGACGGGAAGATTGTCAAAACGGATGTCTCAGTAGCGAAAAACTACCTGACTGAAATGGAATTAGAATCTTTAGGACGTATTGTCAATGCTTATCTGGATTTGGCGGAAGACCGGGCGAAAAGGCATATTCCGATGACGATGGAGGATTGGGCAAAACGTTTGGATAAGTTTCTGGAAGCAGATGAGCGGGATATTTTACAGGATTGTGGAAAGGTGACTGCTTTATTTGCAAAAGAGTTTGCGGAAAATGAATTTGAGAAATATCGCATTGTGCAGGATCGTTTATTTGAGTCGGATTTTGACAATGAATTGAAAAAGAAATTAAAGGATTAATAAAGTACAGGGACGTATTTTAGAGAATAATAGCTCATAGGACACGTCCCTGTGATTTACTGAAATAATAAAATATTCGGACTTGCTTGAAAGAGCAAAGACTCGCAATAGAATTTTTATAGATAAATTAGAAAAAGGTAATACGAACTAAATTATGTTTGATCATTTAAAAGATATAGCGAACATTGGTGCAGAAATGGCAGCACTCCGCGATAAACGTATTCGATTATGTAAAGAGTTTGTTTCTAAGGTTGACTTAACGGGACGCATTATGGAAATTATGAGATTAAGAAATCAATATCTTGATATTGTAAACTGCATGGTACTTGATCAGTTGACAAAAGGTTATCATACAGAAGAAGACAAAAAATTGGGACAATCCTGTATTGATGAGATTGCTCAATGTGACAAAGAACTTAATAGGTGTGGGCAGAAAGCAGTTAAAGAAACTGTTTTATCTAAATTGGCAGAGATGCTTTCTCGATAAGAATACTTAAAAAACAGACAAGAAAGATTGTTTTCTGAATCTATAATAAATTGATGACGAAGTTGTATTTATATCAATATTAAGTTATTGCTAAATATCAAATGAAGGATAGATAAGTGATATTTATTTTTAAGATAATTGTTTAATATAATTCAAATTTTCCCTATATTTGCTCATGAAACAAAGCAGGAACCAGAAGTCAATTCATTGCCAGTTGATGCCTGTAGAACGTTACTAAATCGTTACGGTACGAGGGTGACAGTTTAGAAAGGATTTGAAGATTAGTAAGATAGATGCTGGCGGTTAAAACCCCGCCTGGATCACTGGAAGATACGCCAAACGGCGACAAAAAAGAGACAAGTCCTGCAATATCAACATTGTGGGAGAGACTGCAAAATAAACTGTGTCAGGTAAGCAAAAAATAATAATTACCTTTAACCCCAGTTTATTTTATTATGGAAGAATTTGATTTCAAGTCATTTCAAAATCAGGCTTTAGAACAACTTCGTAACGGCAAGCCTCTATTAGGTAAAGACGGAGTATTTGCCCCTTTACTGGAAAACCTACTGAACGCAGCCCTTGAGGGTGAAATGGATGTCCATTTAGACGAAGATGAACGCCTGCTAGGGAATCGTCGCAACGGTCACATGTCCAAACAGGTCCAGACCTCCTTAGGCAAAGTAACCGTAAACACCCCCCGCGACCGTGAAGGCAGTTTCAGCCCCCAATTCATCAAAAAGCGTGAAACCATCCTTGCCGAAGGCGTTGCCGATAAAATAATCGGCCTCTATGCACTTGGCAACAGCACCCGTCAGATCAGCGACTGGATAGAAACCAACCTTGTCAACCGCATCTCCGCCGACACCATCAGTGCCATCACCGACCGTATCCTTCCGGAGCTACAATCCTGGAAATCCCGGATGCTCGAACCTGTTTACCCCATCGTTTGGCTGGATGCCATCCACTACAAAGTCATGGATGATAAAAATCGTCCGGTAAGCCGTGCCATTTACAATGTATTGGGCATCAATCGGGACGGCTATAAAGAACTGCTGGGAATGTACATCTCTAAAAGTGAAGGAGCCAACTTCTGGCTTTCGGTGCTTACTGACCTTCAGAACAGAGGAGTTAATGATATCCTGATTGCTTGCATCGACAACCTTAAAGGCTTTGCAGAAGCCATCAACAGCATCTATCCCCAAACCGTCATCCAAAGCTGTATCGTTCACCAGGTGCGTAACTCTGTGAAGTATGTGGCCAGCAAAAACCAGAAAGAATTTATCGCAGACCTGAAAATAATCTATCAGGCGGTAAACAAGGAAACTGCTGAAAGTGAACTGTTGAACCTGGAGGAGAAATGGGGTGAACAGTATCCGGTTGTCGTTAAGTCATGGCAAGACAACTGGGATAAATTATCTGCCTATTTTCAGTTTACAGCTCCCATCAGGAAATTGATTTATACAACCAATACGGTTGAGGGATATCACCGCCAGGTGCGTAAGGTCACTAAAAACAAGGGTGTATTTACAAATGACACCGCTCTGGAAAAGTTGGTGTATCTGGCGTACAGGAATATCAGGAAGAAGTGGACTATGCCATTGGCGGAGTGGGGAAAAACGGCTCAGCAAATGGCTATTATTTTTCAAGACAGATTAGCTTTGTTCCCTGAGTAAGCTTAATGAGAATTATTTTTCCTTTTCAAAAACCTCGGGTTTTGTGAGAGGCTTTCGAAAAGAAAAAATAATTTTGGTGCTTTGAAAAGAAACCGTGACACAGTTTAATTTACACTCCCTTGTGGGACTTTTTTTATTGTTTCAGTCTTGCGGGAAAATCTTGCCTGTTTTCCATTTACACAATTTTGTGGATAGTGCCCTTTTCTTTGACCAGTTTATGTTTTAAGGAGTTTATGTATTACGAACAATTGTATATATATCAGGTGTTGAATGCTTTACTGGGGTCTATGGATTGACGGTTCATCCACAACTTTACCTAAATATCTTGCACCAATTCCTCCACATCACTTTCTGATCTTAATAGACCGATCAAGAGATATTTAACCTTGTCAAAGTAGGTCAAAAATACGTCTGCAAAATACTTATGGTCAACGTTTTGTAATGCTTCGATGGTTGTAATATCCATACTTGTTGTGAAGATGAAGAAAGTTGCGTAACTTCGCAACTGACATCTGACAGTTTTTTTGCCCGATAGTAAACCATCTGTCAGAATAAGTCTTGACTATTACAGATTAAGATTATATTTATTACTTCAATCTATGATAAAGCACTGATACTGAAAAATCCGTCCCTTATGTATCAAAAGACTTTTTACTGGAGTTAAATTAAATACCCGACAAAAATCTCACAAAAGGAACAATATCGCAATCAACGCTTGCTTTTTCGAGGGCTGCCATATATTCATCCCGCCTTTCCACCGGAATAATCAACCAATCGTAACCACCCGATGCTAACATAGTATTCATTAAGAACCGCCCGATACGACCGTTCCCATCCATAAAAGGATGAATATAAGTAAACAGGAAATGTCCTAATACGGCTCTTACACAGGCTTCCGGTTCTCCTTTGAGCAATTCAAATAAAGTGGTCATGGCGTCACGAAGTGCGCCCGGATTCAGAGGTGTGTGCATCGAGTTACGAATATAGACCTGATGGGAACGATAACCGACAATATCGGATGGTTTGATAATACCTGCCGTTACGCAAGGCATAAACATTTCGCTGTGCCATATTGATAAGTCCCGTTCCGTAACCTCTGCACTGTTGCTACCTTTAAAAATATCAGATACGCTCTTTTTGACTTCCTGAAAGGCTTGCCAATAACCACGTGCGGCAAGCGCACTCTTTGAATCCATATCTTCTCCATCCGGCTTCCATGCACCGCTTTTTACCTTGTTTATTAATTCATCGGTAACCCGATACCCCTCAATAGACAAGGAGTGATAAGCATCCAATTTGTATTGGGTTTCCATTCGCTCTAAAAATTCTTTGGCGGAAAGATTACTTTTAAGCCGGGTGAAATTAGCAATTACATCCTCTCTCATATTCTGCCACATCAAGCGCAAACGGACAGCATAGGGAGATTGCGACACATGAATTTCCATCACCTTTTCAAAGGGGTCTTCTTCAGAAATGGTATAGCCCATACGTTTCATCGTTCCGGCTATTTCATCGGCTATATCCGTTCGCCCGATATTACGAAATGCGCCAATTACCCTGCCTGCCCGGACTGTTTGCCCTGTATCTACCAATATCTTCAAAATATCCGAACTATCATGAACCATTGCAAGGGCAGTCCGCATCGTTAGCGCATCGTTGCGATACATGGTAGGCGTAGCTACGATAATAGCTTCCGCCAGTGTATAGAGGTTAAGATTATACGGATTGTTCGCATCAATCTTCGAGGGCAATTCTGCCCCTAAATTGAAAATAGAAGTAGGGGGAATTAACGGAACCATATAATCGTTACCTTTAGGCGCTCTTATAAGCACTTGGTTAGGTATGGTGGTTGCACCTGTATATATCGACAACGATTGTTCGGCAGATAAACACCACTCATCGCCGTAGCGTTCATTTGCATACCGGGCGATAAAGTTCCAAAACGAAGCATACCATGCCGTACTGTCACCCGGCATTGATCTTGGGTCGGTAACCACATACCAGCCCTTTATGATAGATTTGAGAAAATGATGATCAACTAACCTTTTTATGTGTATCCGGGATAAGTCACTACTTCTGATTATCGTAAAATCATTACCCTGTTGCACTTGTTTGAGCGCATCCAAAGAAGATGCTAATAGTTTTGCTATCGTTGCCATAATCTTAATTCTTTTATGTATTACACGACTATTTGATTAGTGTAAAACACGAATATAATGCTTTTGCATTACACGAATATTTTGCAAATATAGTCAAATATACTTGGAAAACAAATAAATAGAAGCATAACAAAGTGCAAAAGCAGATTTAGTCAGCAAAGTTTTTTTACGGCAATTCAAAATGAATGCGTACTTTTGAACCCAAGATAAATGGAGACAGACATCCGCCAAGAGCGGACAGAAACCCTTAAAAAAGTCAGTATCCAAATTGTACCCTCTCAAAAGGACGATAATAAATAACATATTGATATTTAATACCGTGATTGACCTGAGTTAAAACCCCAGGCAATCCCATAAAAAACACCAAACGGCGGCAAAGAAGAGACAAGTCCTGCAATATCAACATTGCGGGACTTTTTTATGGTTTTCATCTTGTTTGAAAGACCCGAAAGCAGGATATATAGGTTTTGTATACTATCTTTGAAACGACATAAAAATACAATTTCTATCGCGACGCTGAAGTACATCGGATAATGAATCCGAAAAATTTATTATTTGAGTTTATGAATATTGAAGAATTACGAAATCATTGTCTGGCAGTTAAAGATGCAGAAGAATGTACTCCTTTCGGAGAAGACGTAATGGTCTATAAAATTATGAATAAGATGTTTGCCTTTTTTCCTCTGAACCCTAAAGAGGCGGACTATTTTATCGTTTTGAAATGTGATCCCGAAAAAACGGTAGAATTGAGAGAGAAGTATGAAGGGATTACCAAAGGATTTTATGCAGGCAATAATTTGATGTGGAATTCCGTCTATCTTCAAAAGGATGTGCCGGATAAACTGATTGCAGAGTTGATAGCACATTCCGTGGAAGAAGTCGTGAAAAAACTTCCGAAAAAGAAACGGGAAGAATACCAGGCAAAAAGTCTCCGGAAATGAAGGTTGCCGCTTATTAAGCTACTCTTATTCCGGTTTTAATATCGATTCCAATCCCACTCTTTTAAAAATATCATTTTGAGGTCCCTGTTGGGGAAATGGAAAAGAAAGTTTATCTTTGCACCATGACAACAACATTCAAATCGGATTTGGTTTAGTAAACAATCTGCGTCTTCGATGCAGGTTGTCCTTTCGTTTACTTCCGGAGAGTTCTTTCCGGGAATGATTCTTATATATTAGATTTTCTTTATTAATCAGCATACCGGGAGGAGTGGTATGAGTATACCGTCACCTGTATGCTACATACCTGAAAATAATGAGTAGTAAAAATAAAACCATTCACGAATTCGATTTTAGTTTAATCTGTGAATACTTTTCTCATGTGGAACGTCAAGGGCCGGGTAGTCCGGAAATAACCGTCAGGGCATTGGAATTTATTGATAACCTGACTCTGCAGTCCCGCATCGCCGATCTCGGCTGTGGTACGGGCGGACAGACCCGGACGCTGGCGCAAAATGCTCCGGGACAGATCACCGGGATCGACCTGTTCCCCGGTTTCATCACTATATTCAACCGGAATGCCCGCGCACTGGGTCTCTCTGACCGGGTAAAAGGCATCGTCGGTTCAATGGTAGAACCTCTGCCTTTCGAAAATGAATCTTTAGACCTCATTTGGTCGGAAGGGGCTATTTACAATATTGGTTTTGAACGAGGGCTAAAGGAGTGGAGGCAATATCTAAGAAAAGGCGGTTATATCGCTGTTTCGGAGGCTTCGTGGTTTACACCCGAACGTCCGGCAGAAATCTATGATTTCTGGATGGCGCATTACACGGAAATAGATACGATTCCGAATAAAGTCGCCCAGATGCAAAAGGCAGGTTACGTTCCTGTTGCTACTTTCATTTTACCGGAAAATTGCTGGACGGACCATTATTTTGCTCCCTGCTGCAAAATACAGGAGGCCTTTGTGAAAAAACATGCCGGTAATCAAATCGTTGCCGAACTTATTGCGGGGCAGCGGCACGAAATGGAGTTATATCGTAAATACAAAGAATTTTACGGGTATGTATTCTATATCGGGAAAAAAATGTAGATGAGCAGTCCGGGAATTTGTCTGGATAGACATTTTCCCGGATTAAAGCAATAGACTCGGTAAGGGTTAATTTTTTTAATAGGGTAAGCTCCCAGCTCCTAGCTCCCTTGTGATTGAAGGTGGAGCATGTTTTATAAGAAAGTCGTTAAAGTCATTTTATGGAGAAGTTATGCCGGGGTATTTTTGCTGATTCCGATAAAGTATCTACTTTTACCAAATGACAGATAAAATCATCCCGAAGAGAATTCAGGGATAGACATCATACCCATTAAAAAACTAAAATAACAGCTATGAATATCAAAGAAAAAGCGGCTCAGATAGTTGCATCGGCACAAATAATTACAGTCGCATCCATAGACGAAAACGGTTATCCTCGTCCGGTGGCGATGGTCAAACTCAAAGAAGAAAACGGGGTGCTTTATGTTTCAACCGGAACGAGTTCGGCAAAGACGGCTCATTTCAAGGCAAATCCCAAGGCGGGTGTTTCGATTGTATGTGGCGGAGACAGTGTCGTTTATACAGGCGAAATGGAGATTGTCACTGACGAAGCCGTAAAGCGTTCGCTTTGGGGCGATTGGATGTTGCCTCATTTCCCTGGCGGAGTGGAGGATCCCGAGTATTGCGTGCTGAAATTTACGCCGAAATCGGCAACCTACTGGATTGACAACGTGTTCGTGAAAGACCGGAAATACATGAATCTGTTTTGTCAGAGTTGTGGTATGCCCATGCAGACTGACGAACAGTTCGGAACGAATGAAGACGGTTCTGCCAATTACGAATATTGTTGCTACTGTTATAAAGACGGAGCATTTGTTCAGGATTGTACCATGGATGGGATGATTGAACATTGCATCCGGTTTCTCGACGAATTCAACGGGGCTTGCAATACTAAATATACAAAAGAGGAGGCGATTGCCCAAATGAAAAAATATTTCCCGAAATTAAAAAGATGGATGGGAAAAAACTAGCTTTCCAGACAATCACGGGGACGGGGCAATTGATTGATCAATTGCCCCGTCCCCGTGATTGCTTCCTGAGTTTATATCATTTCCAGTTCCTGTTTCCGGGTCGGTCCGGGAAAAGCGGAGTCCAGTTTATTTAAGTCTTCCGGTGTAAGACGGAGGGAGAGGCTTTTGAAATTCTCTTCAATGTGTTTCACTGTGCCGGCTTTGGGGATCGCTATGACATGGGGTTGACGGAGCACCCAGGCCAGTGCTATCTGAGCCGGGGTTGCTTCGTGCCGGCGGCTTATTTCTGACAGAATCGGATGGTTTAGCAAACGACCTTGTTCGATGGGGGAATAAGCTATTACGGCAACCTGCTTTTGCCGGCACCAGGGAAGTAAGTCGAATTCTGCTCCACGGCGGGTCAGGTTGTATAAGATTTCATTGGCGGCACAGGTACTACCACCGGAAATACGGAAAAAAGCTTCCATTTCCGCCACATCCATATTGCTTACGCCCCAAGAGTTGATTTTTCCGCTTTTTTGCAATTCCAGCATAGCTTCTACTGTTTCTTCAAAAGGGTAGGGTCCCTGCCAATGTAATAAATATAAATCCAGATAATCGGTTCCCAAGCGTTTCAAACTGTTTTCACAGGCTTTTATCGTCCCTTGCTTATGCGCATGAGAGGGTAGCACCTTGCTGATCAGAAAAACTTTTTCCCGTATTTCCCGGATGGCTTCGCCGACGAGAGTTTCCGAACGGCCGTCTCCATACAATTCTGCCGTATCGATGATATTCATACCCAGTTCTATCCCTCTGCGTAAAGCCCGGATTTCTTCTGCGCGCTTTGCCGGAACATCTCCCATATTCCAGGTCCCCATGCCTAATACGGGAATCTCCATTTCCTGGCCCGAATGCATACGTTTTTTCATATTTTTATGCGTAGTTTTATTTGAAGCCCTTTTGTCTTTTTACGGTGTCCGGAGAAGTAAAGTTGTTCGGACAGCATTTCGGCTGTTTCATGAGTTTTATTCTATTATTTTCGTATAAAAGTAATAATATTATAAATAATAGTGAAAAATATATATATCTTTGTTTAAATGAATGAATGTGGTATGATAATAATAACTGAATATGAAAGAAAAGTGTATATTTACCGTAGTAGGGTGCCTGTGCTTGGCAATGTTTTCACAGGCACAAGTCCGGACCGAGTTTCTCCTGGAGAAAAACTGGAAATTTACCCGGGAAGATAACCCGCAGTTTGCCTTTACCGAGTATAACGATGCCGCTTGGCAAACAGTGACTATCCCTCATGATTGGGCGATCTATGGCCCTTTCAGTGCACAAAACGATTTGCAGGAAGTAGCCATCACTCAGGACGGGCAAAAAAAAGCCCTGGAACATGCCGGGCGTACCGGGGGGCTTCCATTTGTAGGAGTGGGCTGGTATCGTACGCGCTTCGATTTGCCGCAATTCAGAAGCGGTCAAAAGGCCATCCTGCTTTTCGATGGAGCAATGAGTAACACCCGTGCGTATGTTAACGGAAAAGAAGCCGGTTACTGGCCGTATGGTTATAATTCTTTCTACTTCGATATTACTCCTTATCTGAAGGAAGGAGAAAATGTATTGAGCGTACGTTTAGAAAACTACCCCGAATCTTCCCGCTGGTATCCGGGAGCCGGAATATACCGGAATGTACACCTTATCGTTACCGGAGATGTGCATATTCCGGTTTGGGGCACTCAGCTGACGACACCGTTGATCACGCCCCGTTTCGCTAAAGTAAACTTGAAAACCTCTGTGGTCCGGCCGGCTGCGAAAGCTCCGGAAAACTACCGGCTTGTTACGGAGATCAAAGACGCCGGGGAGCGGACGGTAGCGAGCTGTTCCACCGTCTTAAGTGCTTACGATTGTGATAAATTCGAACAAAATCTGATTGTAAAACATCCGGAATTATGGGATACCGAATCTCCTTATTTATATACAGCTGTTTCCAAATTATACGAGAACGGGGAATTGAAAGACGAGTATACCACACGTTTCGGTATCCGTTCCATTGAGATCCGGCCTGACCAGGGCTTTTTTCTGAACGGGAAACGGGCATTGTTTAAAGGGGTGTGTCTGCATCATGATTTGGGACCGTTAGGAGCAGCCGTCAATGAAGCTGCCATCCGCCGGCAAATCCGTTTGTTAAAAGATATGGGATGTAACGCCATACGTACTTCGCACAATATGCCTGCACCCGATCTGGTAAACCTATGCGATGAAATGGGTATGATGATTATGGCCGAAACTTTTGATGAATGGAAATATCCGAAATGCAAAAACGGTTATAACCTCTATTTCGACCGCTGGGCAGAGAAAGATTTGACGAATTTGCTTTATAATTTCCGTAACAATCCCAGTGTGGTAATGTGGTGTATCGGAAACGAAGTGCCCGAACAAAGCATGAAGGGTGGTTCGCAGATAGCCCGTTTTTTACAGGATATTTGTCGTCGGGAAGATCCGACCCGTCCGGTTACACAAGGGATGGACCAGCCCCAGGCGGTAATCAACAATAATTTCGCGGCTGTTATGGAAGTGCCCGGATTCAATTATCGCCCGTATATTTATCCCGAAGCATACCAAAAATTGCCTCAGCAAATCATATTGGGGAGTGAAACGGCCTCTACGGTAAGTGCAAGGGGTGTTTATAAATTCCCGGTTGAAAGAAAATCGATGGCCAAATATGAGGATCATCAAAGTTCTTCTTATGATGTAGAGCATTGTAGCTGGTCCAACCTACCCGAAGATGATTTTATCCAACATGAGGATTTGCCCTATTGTATGGGAGAATTCGTATGGACCGGTTTTGATTATTTGGGAGAACCGACTCCTTACTATACGGATTGGCCCAGTCACAGTTCCCTTTTCGGTATAATCGACTTAGCGGGCATTCCGAAAGACCGGTATTATTTATACCGGAGTCACTGGAACCCCGGTAAAGAGACCTTACATATCCTGCCCCATTGGAATTGGAAAGGGCGTGAAGGCAAAATTACCCCGGTATTCGTTTATACCAATTATCCTTCTGCAGAATTGTTCATCAACGGTAAAAGTCAGGGGAAACGTACCAAAGATCTGTCCGTAACGGTTCAGAATAGCGGGAGTAAAGAAGATGCCGTTGCCTTAAAACGCCAGCAACGCTATCGCCTGATGTGGATGGATACGAAATACGAACCCGGTACGGTAAAAGTGGTGGCCTACGATAAAGACGGAAAGGCCGTTGCAGAAAAAGAAATCCATACCGCCGGGAAACCTCACCGTATCGAACTTTGCGCCGATCGTACACAATTGACAGCTAACGGGAAAGATTTATCCTTCATAACGGTGAAAATAGTGGATAAAGCCGGCAACCTTTGTCCGGCCGACTCGCGCCTCATTCATTTTAAGGTGAAGGGCGCCGGCACATACCGGGCTGCAGCCAACGGAGATGCCACTTGCGTTTATTTGTTTCATCAGCCGGAAATGCCGGTCTTCAGCGGAATGCTGACAGCCATTGTGCAATCGGGGGAAAAACCCGGCTACATTACTTTTGAGGCATCGGCCCCCGGAGTGAAAAGTGCAAGTTTAAAACTGCAGAGTAAATAGACCGTAAGGGGTGTCGGCGGCACATTTGCTCCGTCCCCCTGAGCGATTTAACAACTTAATATATAGGAATATGAAAAAATTAATAATGTATGTAAGTGCGTTCGTATGTCTGGTATCCTGTGGCCCCCAGGCGGAAAAGGCGGATTATCGGGTGATTCCTTTACCGCAGGAGATCACTGCAGGAAACGGAACGCCGTTTGTTTTGGATAATGAAGTGCAGATTCTTTATCCCGGAGAAAACCCCCGGATGCAGAGAAATGCGGAATTTCTGTCTGAATACGTGAAAGAATCTACCGGAAAGGTGTTAAAAACCCAGGCCGGAACCGAAGGTGATAAAACCATCGTTTTGAAGCTGGGATTAACCGCTGAAAATCCGGAGGCTTATCAGTTGACGGTTACCGGTAAAACGGTGACTATCGCTGCTCCGACCGAAGCAGGAGTGTTCAGGGGCATTCAGACCCTGCGGAAGTCCCTTCCGGTAGTAGCGGAGGCGAAGGTCGTTTTGCCTCCGGTGACTATCCGGGATTATCCGCGTTTTAAATATCGCGGCATGATGCTGGATGTGAGCCGTCATTTCTTTACCCTGGATTCCGTAAAACGGTATATAGATATGCTGGCTTTACACAACCTCAATTATTTTCACTGGCATTTGAGTGATGATCAGGGATGGAGAATTGAGATTAAAAAATACCCTAAACTGACGGAAATCGGTTCCAAACGGAAAGAGACGGTAATCGGCCGCAATTCCGGTAAATATGACGGCATCCCGTACGGTGGCTATTATACCCAGGAAGAGGCGAAGGAAATTGTTGCCTATGCGAAAGAGCGTTACATTACCGTTGTTCCGGAGATCGATATGCCGGGACATATGCTGGCGGCTTTGACTGCTTATCCGGAATTGGGATGTACGGGCGGACCGTACGAGGTGTGGACGCAATGGGGAGTGGCCGAAGATGTATTATGTGCCGGAAACGATAAGACTTTAGCGTTCATCGACGGGGTTCTGGAAGAACTGATTCAGATTTTCCCTTCCCCCTACATACATGTGGGCGGGGATGAATGCCCGAAAGTGCGTTGGGAAAAATGTCCGAAATGTCAGGCCCGTATCAAAAAATTGGGATTGAAGCCCAAAGACGGCCATTCTTCGGAAGAGCGCCTGCAAAGCTTTATTATTTCGCATGCCGAGAATTTCCTCAATGCCCACGGCCGGAAGATTATCGGTTGGGATGAAATTCTGGAAGGCGGGTTGGCTCCTAATGCTACGGTAATGTCCTGGAGAGGCACGGAGGGCGGTATAGAAGCGGCTCGGCAGGGGCATGATGTGATTATGACGCCTACGACTTACCTCTATTTCGATTATTATCAAACGAAAGATACCAAGGATGAGCCCCTGGCTATCGGCGGGTACGTACCCATTGAAAATGTCTATCATTTCGAACCTGTGCCGGCTGTACTGACTCCTGACCAGAAACGACACATTATCGGTTTACAGGCTAATCTTTGGGTGGAATATATTCCTGCATTCAAACAGGTGGAATACATGGTATTGCCTCGTATGGCAGCTTTGAGTGAAGTACAGTGGACCCTGCCGGAAAAGAAAAATTATGAGGATTTCCTCACCCGTTTGCCGCATCTGTTTGCGATCTATCAGTTGGAGGGATATAATTTTGCCAGGCATTTGTATAATATTACTGCCGAATTTACTCCGGATGTAAAAGCAGGAAAATTGGATGTGACACTTTCCACTATCGATCATGCGGCTATACATTATACCCTGGACGGGACGGAGCCGACGGAAGCTTCGCCTGTCTATAGCGGGGTATTGAAGATAGATTCGGATTGTACCTTGAAGGCTGTGGCCGTCCGGCCCGGCGGGAAAAGTAAAGTTTTGTCGGAAACCATTTCGTTTAATAAGGCTACTATCAAGCCGGTAACTCTGAATCAGCCCGTTAATAAACAGTATGAATTTAAAGGAGCGCCCACTTTAGTCGACGGTTTAAAAGGAGGATCCAATTATAAAACCGGTCGCTGGATAGCTTTTTATAAAAATGATATGGAAGCGGTAATCGATTTGCTCAAACCGACGGAGATTTCCAGTGTATCCGTTTCCTGCTGCGTAGAAAAGGGAGATTGGGTGTTCGATGCCCGGGGATTTTCTGTGGCTGTTTCTGAAGACGGAAAAAATTATAAAGAGGTGGCCTCTGAGGAATATCCTCCTATGCAACAAGCGGACCGGAATGGTATATACGACCATGTGCTGAATTTTCCTGCGCTGACAGCCCGTTACGTAAAAGTAACGGTTTTGTCTGAGCATAAAATTCCGGAATGGCATGGGGGTAAAGGAAATTTCGGATTTTTATTTATAGATGAAATTTCCGTTAACTGAATCTGGGGCCTTTGTGCCCCTTATTCTTACCGGTGTAAGTTTTTTGCCTCAGCAGAAATCATTGTTTTTTGAAAATGCGGACAAATTGCGGACACGGAAAATTGCGCGTGTTCATGAATTTACATACCTTTGAAACAAGGACGTGGAGATACCGCGGGATATCTTCATCTTTCATTGCTTCCTCGGGTGTAGTATCGGTGACCTGTTCAAGATGATCTGCCGAAATGTTATCGGCGATGCCATCGGATATATTCAGGGCAAGACGAAAGAGGATCGCACCGTCATCGTATCCGGACAGCGGACACGAGAGGAGTGGACATAAGGAGGGAAGCAGGGCTTTCGCCCGTTACCGGCATATCGACGACGATATGAAAAAGGAGATGACCGGGTATTTGGAACAAGGGTAAGCTACTCGGTAATTTCTACCAATCAAAGTGTTAATGTATATATATTTGCAGTTAAGAAAGCGACTTGAATATGACAAAAATTACGGTAAAGGACACAAGCGTTACGGTTATATCGGTCAATGCGAACGACTATATCTGCCTGACGGACATTGCCCGCTACAAGAGCGATGATCCGAATGCGGTGATTGGCAACTGGTTGCGCAACCGCAACACGATCGAATATCTTGGAATCTGGGAGAGCCTGTATAACCCGGATTTTAAACCCCTCGAATTCGAGGGGTTTAGAAAGGAGGCCGGACTGAACGCTTTTACCTTATCGCCGCAGAAGTGGATCAATACGACGAACGCAATCGGTATCGTTTCCAAATCGGGGCGTTATGGCGGAACCTATGCTCATAAGGATATAGCTTTCAAGTTTGCGAGCTGGATTTCTGTTGAGTTCGAGCTGTATATCGTAAAGGAGTTCCAGAGGTTAAAGGAAGAGGAGCAGAAACAACTCGGTTGGAGTGCAAAACGCGAGCTATCCAAAATCAATTACCGCATACATACCGATGCCATCAAACAAAATCTGATTCCCGCCGAGGTCACCGCGAAACAGGCGAGTGTCATCTATGCCAATGAAGCCGATGTGTTGAACGTGGCTATGTTCGGCATAACCGCAAAGATGTGGCGCGAGCAGAATCCCGATCTGAAAGGCAATATCCGTGATTATGCCTCAATTAACGAACTGATTTGTCTGTCCAATATGGAGAATCTCAATGCTGTGTTTATCGACCAGAAGATGCCGCAGGGCGAACGGCTCGTAAAACTGAACCGGATCGCCATTCGGCAGATGCAGGTGTTGGCTAGCGATGAGGAGCGGAAACTATTGAAATAACGCGATGGATTTCCGCAAGATCAACAGTTAGGTGATTCTGCTGGCGATAGTCGTTGTCGTCGGACTGCTTGTGTTTATGGTCGCCCGGTTGGTGATATTGGCGAAAGGCGCGGATGTGGGCACGGCACAACCATCCCCGACGGTATAGGTTCGATAATCGGCACGTCGAAAGCCAAACGGCAGGAACAAGAGGGTAGGGTGCGGCGCCGGTTCCCTTTTTTCTTATCTCCGGGCAGGGGTTAGTCCGGCTTTGCGCCGGATCAAAGACGCCTCAGAATCGGTTCACAGTCGCTGCCGGTCGCTTTTGATCCGTCTGTGATGCGTCTTTGATCCGATGTTGAGGTAGCGAATCCCCGGAGAAGGGTATACCGATATGTGGTTAAAAGCCTTCGATAAATACATGACGGAATTTATTAGTGGCGGACACATTGGGACAGTTGTCCATCTAGATAACTTAGGATTTTATTGTCTGATTTATCCGGTTGTGTAGTCAGGATTATTTTACAAAAACTCACCATTTTTAGTTTCTATGGCTTATATGAAGTATTTTTTGTGTAAATATATTAATATTTTCAAAATATTAATATATTTGTTGTACTATATTATCTTGCAATGTCTAATATGGATCTATTAAATGTATTATCAATTCTTATAGGTATTTTAGGGGTTATTATTCCTTTGATTATAAGATCATACGATATAAATATAAATACGTCGAAATATAAATTTACTAAGGTTAATCGTAATAAATATAGTTTTGTATTTAAAGATAGACCTCAAACTATCAATATCTTATATGGGAATTTGAATAATAAAAAATGGCTAGAAAAGTATAATAAGAATACGTTAATTATTTTAGGTTCCAATGAACGTTTTAAAGATATGTGTATTGTGCGGAATTCAGGAGCCTTAGGAACTTTTATTAATACTATAATTCCGGGACAGAGTGAGGTTATTCAGCAGAATATATATAATGTTGCTTCTAAAAAATTTCGAAATAGTCGAGGTCATAATATTGGAAAATGGATAGAGTTCGGGCAGGAAATAAATTCAAACGGGAAGCTTGATTTTTTAGTGGGAATTGTTGCTGTTACCCAATTTAAAAATAAAATAGTCAAAGCATATTCTTCTAATATAATAAATGCTTTTAGAGGAATACATGAAATGGCTAACATCTATCATCCTCAGGAAATATATATGCCATTATTGGGAAGCGGAGAAGGAGGCGTTTCTCCTCAATTGTCATTATTATGTTTATTAATATCATCTTTTGAAGAAATAGGAAGAGAAGATGGGCATAACTTTAAAGATATTAATATTGTAATATTTGAAGATAGTAAACAGAAAGCCAGTATTAGTAGAAAACGTATAAAATTAATAGCTAGATTGATCTCGACTATATTTTAATATATGATGCACGATTTCTTATTTTGTAATATAAAAAAAATGTCTGATAATGATCTAGTCATGAGGTTTTTGCGTGATGAGTGTTGTAATCATAACCATATAAAGTTATCTCAAATTTTGAAGTTTAGTGATGATGAAATAGAAAAATATCATGATTTTATCCAATGGATATTTCCGACAAAAAGGAAAAGTAATTATAATTTTTATGCGCCTACAATAGATAATAATTTTAAATTTATTTTTCAGGAGGATGTAATTGCTAAAAGGAATTATTGTAAAACATGCAATCTCTATTTAAACTATATAGGCATAAATTGTACCTTAGGAAGTTTGAATTATACGGAAAATAAATTTCGAATATTTCAGTTGCCTTATCACAATTATTTAAGAATAACACGAGTTTTAGATTCTTTGCAATGTGTAGGTAATGGTATATGTTCCCAGAAGCTTTTTAAATTAATAGAAGAAATCATTAAAGTAAATGGTAATATATCCCCGGATGTATTAAATTCCTTTAAATATTGGAAAAACACACAAATATAGCGTTCAAATCCTGCCTCTGATATTTTCAAGAAAAAATGAATGCGAATCAGCTTTATCCAATCAGAGAATTAAAATAAAAGAAGAGAAAGAGGTCTGTGCGCAATTGCCCCGTCCCCCTGATTGGCGGAGAGATGGTATAACCAAAGAAGATAGGTGACTATCTCCTTTGGTTAAAGTCACCGGTTTAACTATTCGGTCGTTTCATCTTTTACAATGATTTTGAAACAATCCGGAATGACGGAGCTGTAATCCTCTGTGTAAATGCGGAGGTCCACAAAATATCCCCCTACCGGCATTTTATGTTTGCGGAGGATTTCTATCTTCCCGTCCGGAGTTGCGGAAACATATTCCAATCCCTTGCCGAAATTGTTATCCGAACGGACGGCAACGACTTGGTATCTTACAGGAGCAGTACCATCCACCCCCGAGATCCGATTGGACTGATAAGGAAAATCATCTCCCGCCTGCCCTGTTTCCCCTATAGGATTCGCATAAGCCTCTATAACCAGGGAATCGGGGTAAAACCTGGCGTGTTCGGTCATCAGAAATCCTTCTTTCATGTCTGTACAATTCATCCAAATGAATCCTGTTACAATCGTCAATGAAATTTTTATCTTTTTCATAAGTTTAATTCTAAAGTTCAACCCATTGGTGCGTATAAGAAAGTCGGTGAATGATCCCGTTGTTGGTTACCAAATTTTTCCCATTGATATAAATAATCCGGTCGGTTTCCTGATCATGAATATAAAAGGATTCCGGACCTTTATCGGCTGCCCCCTCGTAATCGGAAGTCCGCCGGAAACAACGCAGGTGGTTTCCGGCCAGTGTCTGCACCATCTTGCCCCCTTTCAGTTCTCCTTTTATCTCAAAGTCACAGTCCGTTGATAGGATCTTTTGTGGAACAATATAGGAAAGGATCATGTTCCGGCAGAGATCGGCCGGAATGTCCCGGACACATCCGTAAAGTCTGTCGCCATTTTCATCTACTGTTTTAAATAAAAACTGATTAACGGAATGGTTCGTGATGGCAAAAAAGGTGAAATCCGCCTTTTCAAACAAAGGCTCCAATCCGGCATGGCGTATGGCCGCCACAATCGAATCGAAATTGTAATGGTCAGCCTGCAAATATTCCCATAACGAGCAATCGAGCGGTTCGTTGATACCGTAATTATGGTCGTAATCTTTCTGGCAAGCCCAGAAAGTTGTCAGAATACACAAGAATATAAAATATTTTTTCATAATAGCTTTCATTAAAATTAAAACGGAAATACATTTTTCCAGTAAGGGGTTTGGGTCCCTAACGTATTATATCGGTTCATATCCGGACTGACAGGGAGATACAAGGCTCCGTTTCTAACATCTTCATCGGTCAGGGTCTTGAATTTTCCATGAAGTTTTTCCCGGTAATAACCGAAACGGACGATATCATAATATCTATGTCCTTCGAGAAAAAGTTCGCGTTCCCTTTCCTCGAATACCGCTTCCAGAAGAGTCCCTTCGCCCGACCCATAATCCTGCATGCCTGCCCGGCGGCGAATCACATTGATGTTAGCTGTCGCAGTCTGTGTATTTCCGGTATGGGCACAGGCTTCAGCGCATAGTAAGTGAATATCGGCTAAACGGAAAAGAATTTCATTGCATTTATAATAACGTATCCTTCCTTTCAGGGATCCTTCTTCCCAGGTTATTACATGTTCTGCGCCCCATTTTTTTATATATACCGCTCCCTGGGTGGTTGTTGTCGGTTGCTGTTCCCAATAATCCGGATCTTCGGCATTGGCCGTCCGCCGTTTATCGTTTCGGTCGGGATAAATTTGATTGAAGACCTTATACGACATTCGGGGGGTACGTTTGGTTGTGGGGGTTGTCAGCGGCTGAACGGGCCAACGTTGGCAAAATCCGGCGATATAACTACCGTAATCTTTTAAATCATTGGAAGAATCATAGAGATGGTCTATCTCAAAGATACCTTCGGCACTGTTTCCTCTCAAACCTGCCGAATTAAATTCCTGCGGAGACCCTAGCAAGGAATATTCCCCGCTGTTGATAACGGTCTGGCAGGCTTCGGTTACTTTGTTCCATAGCTCCGGATGATCATACACGCTTGCTTTCCAGGCATAGGCATGCGCCAGGGCGGCATACACTGCGCCTAAACAGGGAATGCCTTTGCTTGTGACCGCTTTCCCGTCTGAATCTTTCAATTCACTGAAAGGTGGAAGTAATTTACTGCACTTCAGATACTCGTCAATTACAAAATCCAGAACTTCGGCTCCCGAAGTCCGGGCCTTGGCTTCTATGTCTTCCGCCTTGACGATCAGAGGGACGTCGCCGAAATCGCGGACTACACAAAAATACAGATAAGCCCGGATAAACCGCGCCTGCCCCATATAGTAGTTAAAACGTTCTTCCGGCAATCCGATGCGATGAAGATTATCTATAATGGAATTAGCGATGGCTATCGCATCATATTCCGGCCACCATGAAAAACGGGGATTTATAGCTTCATATCTGCTCATGTCATTGCTTGAGATTTTTTCCCAGGTTGTACCCAGTACATCAAAAGGCCATCCCCGGTCCCGGTAAAGAACAACCACACTCCCGCGGGCCGAACGGAAACTGCTTAACAGTCCGTTTATAGCAATTTGGGCATCTTTTTCCGATTGCCAATAGTTCTGATTGGTTACGGCATCAATCGGTTCCTGTGTAAGAAATTCATTACATCCCAGGGTAGTGGCCAATACAAGTAAACCGATACACCACTGTATAATCTTATCTTTCATACAATTAAAAATTGAGGGTTAAACCAAAAGTAAATCTACGGCTTAGCGGATAACTGGCCAGATCGTCTATGCCCGTAACGATATCCACTGTTTCCGGGTCCCTGCCGGAATAATTGGTCAGCGTGAAGAGATTTTCGGCAGAAAAGAATAGGCGTGCGCCGCATCCTAATTTCTTTTTGAGAAATTCCGGGATCGTATATCCGATGGTGAGGGTTTTGCATTTCAGGAAATTGACATTTTCTACATTCGATGCAATATTAGGTGCAAAATTCATTAACCCGTTTTCCATCCGGTTGGCGGGGTAATCGGTGATATCCCCCGGTTTTTGCCAAAAACTTATTTTCGACAGATCGGTAAAAATCGGTTTGGCCACATCGTTGGGAGCGGTGCCGGGAAAAGTGCCGATAGATTCGCTCTGTGTTTTATTCAGAATATGCCTTCCCAGCATGAAGGCAAAAGAAACATTTACGTCGAAGCCTTTCCAGTTCAGCGAACTGATAATTCCTCCCTGCGCTTTGGGTAGCGGAGAACCGGCGCTCACCCGGTCTTCATTCAGCCCGTAATCGGAATGTATTCGTCCGTTACCGTCAGAGTCTAAATACACCCGGTCTCCGGTTTGATAAAATTGATTTCCATACGCTCCTCTCAGGGGAATCTTTTTGCCGTTCATATAGTAGTAGGGCACCTGGGAGTCATCGGTATAAAAACCCTGATCCCGGAAAACATATATACAATTTAGCGGTCGTCCTACAACGTTAATGTTATCGTAGCTGGCTGCTGAAATGAAATCCCGCTTATTATTACTTTTTTTCAGCATATTCCAGTTCTTTGCAATGTTGAAACTGATGTTCCATTTCAGTCTTTCCGTGCGTATCAGATCGGCTTTTATCTGAACTTCTATCCCTTGATTGACGATTCCGTAAGCGTTTCGCCATTGTTGCTCGAAACCCGTATAATTTCCGGGTAAATGGACTTTGTAAAGGAGTTTATCGGTATACCGGTGGTAGTAATCTAAAACGATGCCTAAACGGTAATTAAACAAATCCAGGTCCAGCCCCGCATCAAATTGCCGGGTTTCCTCCCACGTCAGTTCCCGGTTCATCAATCCGTCACGAAACACCGGATGTACGGTGGGTTCTCCTAAATAAGGCTTACCGGAAACCCACACTCCGTAAGCAATATAAGGCTGGTCGAACTGTCTTCCGCTTTTCCCGTAACTCAGCCGGATTTTTCCGTAATCGAGAACTTTTCCCGCCCAGTCCATATACGGTTCCTCGGAAAAAGCATAGCCTAAAGCTACAGCAGGGAAGGTACCCCAGCGGACGTCTTCTCCGAATTTAGACGAAGCGTCCCGGCGGATTGTAAAAGAAGCGAGGTACTTCTGCCTGTAATTGTAATTGATCCGCCCGAATAGTCCTACCAGGGTAGATTTCGTAAAATCAGACATAAAATCTTTCAGGTCTTCCATCCGCACCAGATCGAACGTATTGCTGGCCCAATTGACTACCTTCATTTTATCGGGGCCGTTGCGGCCGAAGCCCCGGAGTTGGTGCTGTTCGTCTGCCTGAGCGGAAAACCCGGCCATGAGGTCGAGGTTGTGTGCCTCTCCGAAAGTGTGTTTATAACTGATAATGTCTTCATTAAGCCAGGTCATATTCCGGCCGATCAATCCGGCCGAATAGGTTTCATTATAGGGATTCAGTTCTGCCGGAATAAACTGGTTCTGGTTTTGCTGACTGAAATCGACTGCTAAAGAACCTTTCAGCGTAAGCCCCGGCAGGATCTGATAAGAAAGGTCGAAGTTCCCGCGTAAACGGTAGGAATCGTTCTTTTCTTCAATTTTTTCGTAACGTTGGCTTTGTTCGGTGAAGATAGGGTTACCCGGTCCCGGCAGCAGGGTCGATGTCGTGAGTATTTCCGAAGGGATTTTTTCCAGATAGGCGTCTTCATCCGCGCTGTATATCCCTGTGCCTTTGCCGCTGCGGTCGCGGTTTGTATAGGCCACATACAACCGCAGGTTCGCTTCGATACGTTCATGGGGCTTCATGGTCAGATTGCTGATCACTTTAAAACGTTTAAATCCTGTTTTAATCAGGGCTCCTTTTTCCTGATACCAGCCCAGCCCCACATTATAGGCAACCCGGTCAGCTCCTCCGTTAATTTGCAGGTTGGCGTCTGTCGCATGTGCTGTGCGGAAATAGTATTTAAACCAGTCGGTTGCATTGTTGTAAAAGGGATTGTAGTAATCCGTCAGAATGGGCACATCCCGACCTTCTCCGTTATTCCAGAAATAATCGTACCCGGCGCCGTTCTGATAGGAATCCCAATAAGATTCCATATACCGATACTTTCCCGTTTCTTCGTCATAGATGGCTTCCCGGTAATTCCGGAGGGCATCTGTGCGGAATATTCTTTCGGCTTTGCCGCGCGTCAGGTGGGGAAAATCGGGACGGCAGACAATCGTATGCGAAAAATTAAGATTTATCCGGGGATGCTGGTTATAGCGTCCGTGCTTGGTGGTAACGAGAATCACCCCGTTCGAAGCCCGCGAGCCGTATATTGCTGCCGAGGCTGCGTCTTTCAGTACGGAAATGGTTTCAATATCGTTGGGATCGATCTCGGCAAGCGCATTGGTTCCGGTGATCGGCGAGGTGAAAGAAAGCATGGGCACCCCGTCGATCACCCAAAGCGGGTCGCTGAAACGACGGGATGCTTCGACAGAAAGGCTGTTAAAACCGCGTATCGTTATGCTGGTACCGCCTCCGCCCGGACTGCCGGTCATGTTCACAACGTTCATTCCGGCCACCTTTCCCTGTAAAAGATTTGCCACCGACGGAGAAGGGATATCCTGTATCTCACCGGATTTTACAACGGACATAGCTCCGACCATGTCCCTTTTGGATTGTGTCCCGTAGGCAATCACCTGCACCTGGTCGAGATTGTTTATTTCTTCCGTCATACGGACTATCAAAGGAATATCCGCGGTGAAAGGCAACGTTAAGGTTTTATATCCGATAGAAGAAAAAGTAAGGGTGCCGGTTTTTACCGGTAAACGGAGTGTAAAATTGCCGTCATTATCGGTAGCCGTACCGATGGTAAGGTTATAACGTACGGTTACGCCCGGCAGGGGAAGATGGTGTGCATCGGTTACTTTCCCCCGGATCGGGTACTGCTTTTGGGCAGTAGTGGGCTGTTTCGGATTTTGGGCATTGCACTGATCTATATGCAAAGAACATAAAAATACGGTTAGTGTACAGGCAATAAAAATCCTGGATATTATTTTTTTCATATCTTTGTAATATTAATTATTCAAGTAATAGTTAATAGGAGAGCGTCAAGAGGTTTACGAGGCCCGACGGACGCTCTCTTTTATGTGCCTGCTTTTGAAGGAGGAGGCCGTGGTTTTATAGCCAAACTTTTTGATGGGTTTGACCTGTTATTCTCAAACAATGCTGAGGACTTAATCGGCTTATCGCCTTTGGTAGAGTATTTCATCCTTCTTTGTGTATTTCAAGTTTTCCGCTTTCCACGGTGATCCGGATTTTATCGCCCGGATAAAATCCTGCATCGAGCAGCCATTTCCCGGTCATCCGCACAAAGGGTTCATAATTCCTTATGCATTCCAGGTACCTCGGTCCCCGGGAAACCGTCAGGCGGCGGGAGGGGAAATGGTTCGTTTGGGAGTGTTGGTTGTTTTTTCTCGCATGGTTGTTGGTTTTAGGTTAATAATCTGGATTAAATTAGATATATCAAATTTCTTTTTTGTATTTATTTTTCTTTCCCTAAAGATATTCGGAACTCTATAAGTTTACAAATATTATATAAGTAATTCTATAGGATTACATTCAATTTCCAAAAAAAACCTTTATTTGAAAAATTAAAGGTTATGAAATCTGCTATAGAATTATATGTTAGCAAAAAAGCCAAAGAACATCGTCTTGTAAAAGGTTGGAGCTTACGTTATCTCGCTGATTGTATGAATGTGTCGCATACATTTATTAAAAATATAGAAGACCCACAAAGCGATAAAGCATATAACCTGGATCATATCAATATGTTAGCAAAAGTTTTTGAATGTAAACTCAGCGATTTACTTCCAACTTATCCTTTAGATTAATTTTCAATATTCCTATTAATCAATTTGTAAATAGGCGAAAATACCAACAGTTTCGCCTGTACCGTTACCTTCCACCTCACGGCAGCAGATGCATTAACACTCCCCCACGAGGGTATGAAACCGCCGTATATGGAGGGTGCATACATAAAAATGCTTACCACACGATTGAAGCAGATATACTACTTCGCCAAATTTTTCAGTTAATACAAATATATATAAAAATATAAACATATCAAAATTAATTCATCATTATTTTTATATTGAACTATCTTTACTGCAAACGTACGTTCAAAGGGCTAAAAATCCAGTCTCTTATTGATTATTGGAAAAACTGAGTTGGAAATAATAAAAAAACTTCCCTATTGATTACCGGGAAGTTTTATGATTTTATACAAAATTCGTATGACTAATTCGAATCGGTGGATGATTGCATTTCGATATTTAATACTTGATTCAAGCCCTGCGAGGACGAGATTTAAGAGGCCTTTCATCATGTTTCGTTCTGCATTGAAATGTGTTGCCTGCAAGGGGGGAAACCCGGTAAACCGACTTGAAAAACCGGCAGACAGTAAGGTGCGGCGCCGGTTCCCTTTTTTCTTATCTCCGGGCAGGGGTTAGTCCGTCTTTGCGCCGTATCAAAGACGCCTCAGAATCGGTTCACAGTCGCTGTCGGTCGCTTTTGATCCGTTGTTGAGATAGCGAATCTCCGGAGAATGGTATACCGATATGTGGTTAAAAGCCTTCGATAAATACATGACGGAATGTATGTATGCCGGGGTATATTTTCCTCGGCCGGGGGAGAATAAGGTGCCGTTTCAACCGATTCAGGAGCCGTCGTCAGTATCTTTATTTTTGCACCCATGCCTCCCATGCGGTTTGTCAATCAGGGGGACGGGGCAATTGCGCACACAATTGCCCCGTCCCCCTGATTGTTTATTACTGAATATGCACCTCTGAATGAGGCCGTTTCTGAGTTTTCTGTGAATTGTGCCCGGAAACTCCGGGAACAAAAGATGGAATTTTTTTGATAAAACAGACCGGAAAAAACGGAACCGGGCCGATGTAGTTATGGATAAGATAAACCACTTTTACGGACGGAATACTCTAAAACTGGCAGCCCAGGGATACAGTAAAAAATGGGAATTGAAAAACCGATATTTGTCCAAGCGGTATACTACAAATTGGAATGAATTGAATTACCGGAAATTCACTGACCACCCTGCGTGAGCATAGTGTTACATCACTTTCAATACATATCCCTTTTTTTTCAATGAAATTATGGATATCGATTGATCTTCTTCCAGAATACGTCGCAGATAGGTGATCTGGACATTCAGCGCCAGCGAGTTGGCATTACTATCATCCCCCCAAATTGTTTTGAGGATATGATCCCGTTCTACCATAGTTCCTATGTTCTGCGACAACAACAGAAGAATATCGGTCTGCCTTGCGGTCAAGGTATGTGAAACACCCTTGTAGGTAACAGAAGACAGATTACTATTGAATAATGTTTTGCCAATGACAAATTCGCGTTGCGCCTCTATGGCCCTGTGCTCAAAACGTTCTTTTATTTTAGCAATAAGCTCTTCCGGATAAAACGGTTTGGGAATGTAGTCGTTACCCTTCAGGCTGAAACCTTTCAGCCTGTCGTCCTTCTCGGTACGGTCGGTAAGAAAGAAGATCAACACTTTCTGATGGACTTCACGAATCTTGTGGGCAAGTTCAAACCCATTCATGCCGGGCATGTTTATATCGAGCAGAATAAGATCCGGATGTGTCGTATCGAAAAGCTCCCAACCGACAAAGCCATCGTTAGCATAAACCACCTCATATCCTTCTACTTCCAGGAACCTTTTCAGGAACATGGAGTTCTTCAGGTCGTCGTCAACCAGCAGTATGTTTATCTTATCCATCATTGCGGTAATTTGATCGTGAAGATAGTGCCGGTCACCTTTTCGCTTTCCACTTCGATAGAACCTTTATGAGCCGAAACCAATAATTTGACATAAGCCAACCCTAACCCCATGCCTAATATGCCCTTATTCGTTACAGCCTGACTGCGGAAAAATTTATCGAATACATACTTGCAATCCGACTTAGGTATGCCGAATCCGTTGTCCTTAACAGATATGACTATGGAATCATCATTGGTTTCCCAGTAGCTGATTTCAACCCGGACTTTATCCCCGGAATATTTCAATGCATTCTCCAGGAGATTGCTGATGATGTTAACAAAATACATTCTGTCGGCTGTCATCACAATATCAGCACCGGGAGCGATATTGATTGCCGCCGACTTACCGTGGGGGATGCTGAGTTTTTCGATACATTCTTGCATTGCACCCCGGAGGCTGAATGCCGACAAGGTGAGCGGAATTTCTGTCACATCACTGAATGTAAGATCCCGTAACTTTGAAAAATAGGAAGAAAGGTTATCCAGTTCATGATAAGAGTCCGAAATGATAGCCTCTTTGCTTTCCTTATCCTGCATTAACTTATCATTATGCATAAATGATACACACATTTTCAAAGTCGAGATAGGCCGTTTCAGTTCATGTATCATTATATGAATGAAATCCTGACGCAGTTTTTCCAATTTGTGTTGTTTACGGATTGTCGTAATCTGTACGATAAGGCAGGTAATCAGCAGACCAGACAAAACAAGTGAAATCAGCAAAGTATCCAGCATTTTCATTATGACAGGAGACACCCCAACAGCTAAGGTGACATTGACGACCTCTCTTTCGAAAATGTCATACGGATAGGATACCGTTATTTCCGGATGCAGCCTGGAGGCGTGGTTTATCCGTGATGCAGACCAGACCATGGAATCGGCCTGTACGACGGTAATTTCTTTTGCTTTTACTCCTTTTTTATTCAACAGAGAGTTTATCCTGGCTGCATGAAACGGACTACGCGCATCTACCTGGAAACGTTCCAGAGCATCGTAAGCATCACGCTCATTACGTGGGTTATCCACCTCAAAACTATATTTAGTTATACCTTCCGGCTTTTCTTGCTCATAAATACCCACTATATTATTCATGTGTGCCGTGTCATGAATAGCGTATCTATTCCTATCAACGACCTAGACATCGAATGTCCATGTCATGAGGCCTCCCTGGTGCGCGTTGGATGAAACTTTCATCTTTGAACTGGTCAGAATACTAATGTCGGTTGTTTGCGCTGCCCGCCGGGCTTCATAATCCTCATGCATTACATCCAGAACCGTATTATATAAATAGCTTTCGTAACTATTCAGTGCATCTTTATACCGGTTATACAACCAAATACATTGTATCGTACAAAATGTAATAATTACAGCGATCGTAAGTCCGTATAATACTTTAATTCTTTTTCCCATAGTGCAAAAATAATCCATTTATCCTATCTGAGAAACTTCGCAAGGGACAAAGAACCTCCTCAGTAATAATTTAGTAATAATCGTCAATATTTGATTAATAATTATTTTTTCCTTTCATCTTTCCCGCATATAGTTTTGTAAAAGTTAAATCAAATCGTAGTGAGCATGAAAAAAATGTCATTTGTCTTAATCTTTGTCCTTGGCTCCATGATGGCCGGCAATTCTCAAAACAAGCAGGTTATTACCGTCAAAGCAGGCGAACAGATGTCAGTTAACTCCGGCACATCTGTTGAGCATAAAGAAATCGGCAATGCAGTCATGGAGTTTATGTATGACTACAGTTATCTTCGTGATACAACCGATGTTACCTCAGTCGTAACAGACCGTATGGTGCTTCAGGTAGGTTACGGCTTGTCGAAGTTCACAAGTTATCGTGTTATGCAAATTGACTCTCTGATCAGAGTGTCAACCGCAGACCAGATAAAAGCTAATCCCGGCCGTTATGTCGGCGGGGAAACATTTTCCATCTATAAGAATTATCCGGCAGGTAAATTTACTACCACCGACAAGATCGCAACAGACTGGTTCCTCATAGAAGAGCTTATCCCCACCCAGGAGTGGGTGATGACAGCGGATACGAAAGATATACTCGGCTATAAATGCCATAGTGCCAAATGTAATTTCAGGGGCAGGGATTATATTGCGTACTACACGGATCAAGTACCAGTTGCTGACGGACCGTGGAAATTCGGCGGACTCCCTGGTTTTATAATGGAAGTACGGGATGTCGGTGATCATTATTCGTTTGTATGTGTGGGAATCAATTCTAAAGCGAACCGCCCGATTACCATGCCGCAGGTCGAGTATAACAAAACTTCACGAGTGAAGTTTTATCAGACGAAGTATAGGTATGACACCAATCCAACGGGATATCTGGAAACTGTAAGCGGAGTAAAAGTCAGTGTGACCACACCCGACGGTAAACCCCG
Source organism: uncultured bacterium (assembly GCA_905216195.1). Classification (GTDB taxonomy): domain Bacteria; phylum Bacteroidota; class Bacteroidia; order Bacteroidales; family Marinifilaceae; genus Culturomica. The sequence continues at coordinate 806 of CAJMSX010000006.1, read as the reverse complement.
TACAGACCTGACGCAGCCCCGTCAATTGACTTATGATTATATCGAAACCGATTGGAAGAAATATTAAACAGATTTGTCTTATGAGAATCGTTACCACAATCATTACGACCTTCTGTAGTCTGGCTATTGCATATAGCCAGGAGACAGAGGTACGGGGTGTGGTTCTCGATAAGGACGATAACTCTCCAATCGCAGGAGTGATCGTACAGGTTAAAGACTCTTCCGATGTAACGATTCAGTATACCATTACCGATGATCAAGGAGCTTTCAGTATGAAGTACAACATTCAAAATCCAGAGTTTATACTGAGTTTTCAATCTATGAGTTATCGTCCTTACAAAATAGAATTGAATAAGGTGATTTCGCCCATTACCGTTCATCTTATTCCCCAGCCGACGCAATTAAAGGATGTCATTGTCAAAGCCCCGGACATTGAGCAGCGCAGTGATACCCTGACTTATTATATGAGCAAATATGCCAAGACCCAGGATAAGACTATTGCCGACGTACTCAAACGATTGCCGGGCATAAAGGTTGAAGAAAACGGAGAGATAAAGTACAATGGAGAGCCTATTAACAAGTTCTACATAGACGGGGTTGATTTTATGGACGGACGCTATGGATTAGCAACGGAAAACATAGCCCCTTCGGATGTTGCAAGCGTGGAAGTACTGGAGAATCATCAGCCTATACTGGTTTTACGGGGGTTAGAATTCTCACAGCAGGCCGGACTTAATATCAAACTAAGGGAGGAGGCCAGACATAAGTGGGTGGGTATCCTTAACGGGGGAGCAGGCTTTTCACCG